>NZ_JAQEKS010000001.1:0-368230 GCF_027679115.1 Coprococcus sp. TM115-187
ATCTCAAACGGCTGTCCTTTTGCCAAAAGATATGTCTTAACATTATCAATCTGTCGTTCTAAATCATCTTTTTGTTTATGGCTGGAAACGCGACAATATCCAATTGTAATGCGATTTATAGGCTTTACATTTATTATCTGGTTGAGTTGCTCATCAGAATAATATCTATAGCCACTTACTGTAGTATGATGCGGATGAAGTTTTCCATTTGCATCCCAATTTCGTAATGTCTGAGCAGATACGCCTATAATTTTTGAAAATTCGTGTATAGAATAATATTTACTCAAAGTATCAACTCCTTTCAATAATATTCTAGTCTAATATCTTATAAAACTCAATATCTACTTATATGATTTTATAATTTATCTTTAACTGTTAATGACCTCTTTTCTATTTGTGATAGGGTTCTCCCGACATGATCCGGTATCCACGGTAAATTTGCTCTAGCAGGATTACACGCATCAGCTGGTGCGGAAATGTCATTTTTGAAAAACTAAGTGCATAATCCGATTTTTCCAGAACTGCCTTCCCGATCCCTATGGATCCGCCAATCACAAAAATAATGTGACTGGTTCCCTGAATGCCAAGTTTTTCAATTTTCTCTGAAAATTCTTCGGAGGTCAGCTGCTTTCCGCCTATCTCCAGTGTAATAAGATATGCATCCTCACGGATATATTTCAAAAGACGTTCGGCCTCTTTTTGCCGGATCATTTCCTCTGCATTTTCGCTGGCATTGTCCGGTGTCTTTTCATCCGCCACCTCAATGATCTCCAGCTTGCAGTAGCGGCTCAGTCTCTTCGTATATTCCGCGATCGCATCCCGCAGATACTTTTCTTTTATTTTTCCAACCGTCAGTACGGTTATCTTCATTCTATTCTTTCCTCTCTTTCGCTGTATCAGTCTGTATAGTTATGCCCTTTCATACATATAAAGCTCATGCAGTGCTCTTGTTGCACAGATGTATTTTGCCTGCCCGGTCATCGGATTTTCTTTCTTCGGGAACACGCCGAATACCTGATCAAATTCCAGTCCCTTTGCCATATAGAAAGTCGTTACTGTCACGCCTTTTTCAAAGGTACTGCTGTCCCGGTCAATACAGTTTACCGGAAGTCCACGGTTTGAAAGCATCCTGGTCATTGTATAAGCCTCGTCCATCGTCTCCGTCAGAACTGCGGCGGTCTCATATTTATCCATTCCGGCATCTGCCTCCCGGATAAGTTCATTTAACAGTTCCTCATCCGAATCAAATGTCTTTTCGGTCACTGGTTTGCCATGACGCTCCAGATATTCCAGATCCTTTTCCCCGGTAAATTTCGCTGCATACTCTGCGATTTCAATGGTATTCCGGTAGCTTTTATTCATGATGATCTTGCGGATCGTACGTCCGAAAATCTTCGGCAGGAATGTCAGTACATCCTGCATCCGACTGTCCAGTGTCTGCGCCCGGTCGCCAAGGATCGTCATCCGGCAGGAAAACAGCTGGGACAGTACCACGTACTGCAAATATGAATAATCCTGCATCTCGTCGATCACCAGATGCTTGATATGCTTATGTCTGGTTCCTCCAAGCATCCGGTATTTGAGATAAAGTACCGGAAATACGTCTTCATACTGGAGTTTTCTGTTCTCATACGGAATTTTTGCCAGTGTCTCATACCCACTGTCCTCCAAAAACCAGTTATATATTTTGTAAATATCACGGGTGACATACATCCGGTTGAATTTCTCCCGGATCTCTTCTACCTCATCTTCCGGAAGATTCCGGTTATACAATGTCTCGTATTCATCCACCAGATATTCCATCACCGCATCCATTCTTGCAAGGATCGGAATATCCTGAAATTTGAAATAGAACAGATGGATCAGCTCCTCTTCGGTTTTTTCCAGAGTACGGATCTTAACCGGCTTAAAATCCATCAGCTGATCTTCCAGAACTGCCAGAAAGCCTTCCATCTCTCCGACAAATCCGGCAGACTGCTTCTTCAGATAGCTCTCCCGGATTCCCATCTCCGGAAAATGGATCAGCTTCTCCAGATAATCATAACGGTCCTCACAGTCCGATACGATTCCTTTCAATTCTCTGTACGCAAACAGATCAAAACTCATTTCCTGAATATTTTCTTCTCCAAGCTCTGGCAGAATGTGGGAAATATAATCCGCAAATACGCCGTTCGGTGAAAGGATCAGGATATCCGATGCTTTTAAATTTTTCCTGTCGTGATACAAAAGATATGCAATCCGGTGCAGTGCAACGGAGGTTTTCCCACTTCCTGCGGCTCCCTGAATAACCAGAACTTTGTCCTTTACATTCCGAATGATCTCATTCTGTTCTTTCTGGATAGTACGAACAATATTCTTCAGTTGTACATCCCCGTTACTTCCAAGCTCCTGTTTCAGGATCTCATCATCAATCTTGGTGTCACTTTCAAATGCATAAATCATCTTCCCTTTCTTGATCTTATACTGCCATTTGGAAGTAATCTCCCCTTCAATGGTTCCTCCCGGTGCTTCATAAGAAGCCTGTCCTCTGTCATAATCATAAAAAAGACCGCTCACTGGCGCCCTCCAGTCGTAGATCAGTGGCGTCATTCCTGCCTTAGGCGCAAAATTGCCGATTCCGATGTAAAAACTTTCGCTTTCTTCTTCCCCCTCAAAGAGAAAATCCACTCTTCCGAAATATGGGGAGTCGATCATTTTCTTAAGGCGCTGTTTTTTCATCAGACGTTCATTGTTCGCATTAACTTCTCCGAGAAGTGCCTGCTGATTATCATAATTTTCATAACCATACTCATCCATCTCCGTATAGTTTTCCCAATAATAATCATGCATGCTCTCAATCTGTTTTTCTCCTTCAAGAAACAATGCGTTGATCTCGGTAATGCGTGTCTTCAGTTTCTCTTCAACCTCTTCCAGAAACCGAATCTCACTGTTCATTGCGTCGTTATTACTCATATTCAAACCCTCTCATGATTACATCTTCCGATGATTTGTGCAATCTCTTCCGGCATCTTTGCAATGTAATCTGCACCGGCACTTTGAAGCTCCGCAAGATCTCCGTATCCATACAGGACACCGATCACCTGGATCCCATTCTCCTTTGCACCGTAGATATCATTATTTCTGTCACCGACCATAACGACCTGATCGTAATTCTCCCTTTCCACGCCCAGGTTATCCAACGCATACCGGATCACATCCGCCTTCCGGATCAGAGAGCCATCCATCGTAGCCCCGTAAATCCCTGCAAAATATTTTGCAAAGTCAAATTTGTCCGCAATCCTTTTTGCATACTCTTCCGGTTTGGAAGTCGCCACTGCAAGTATATATCCTTCATTTTTCAAGGATTCCAGCGTCTCCGCAAGCCCTTCATACACCGAATTCTCAAAAATGCCTTTCACCGCATAATATTCCCTGTAATACTTTACTCCAAGCAGTGCCTCTTCCTCAGACATCCCATAATATTTCTCCATTGATTCCGTCAACGGCGGTCCGATAAATTTCTTTAAAGTATCCCGCTCACCAACCTCCCGGTTCATTTTATTCAGCGCATACTCCACCGAATTCATGATCCCCGGTCCCGATTCCGTAATCGTCCCATCCAAGTCAAATAAGATATATTTATACTTCATAATAACCCTCTTTCACAAAATAATACTTTTTTTATTGTACCATTTTTGACTCTTCTTGTCCAGAAACCCTAATCTCCAAACCTCCTTTAAAATCAGCCAAAACATACAAACCAGCGTCCGTTTCTCCGCCCTTTATAACCGCCAGTTTTCTCCCCTTTGCACGACTTGAATTGGAACGATTATTTTTTTCAAAGTGGTCTACACAACCTATACAAAAACCGCAGTCCCTATCAAAGGAAACTGCGGTCATAACCCTTATTTATTTGAAAGATACTCGTCGATACCTCTTGCACCAGCTTTTCCGGCTCCCATAGCAAGGATTACTGTAGCTGCACCTGTTACGGCATCTCCACCTGCGTATACGCCTTCTTTAGAAGTCTTTCCGTGTTCTTCGTCTGCAACGATACATTTCCACTTGTTAACTTCCAGTCCTTCTGTTGTAGAAGAAATCAGCGGGTTCGGTGATGTTCCGAGTGACATGATAACTGTATCAACATCGATCACGAATTCAGAACCTTCAACCGGTACAGGACGTCTTCTTCCTGATGCGTCCGGTTCACCAAGTTCCATACGAACACATTTGATTCCTTTTACCCATCCATCTTCTTCGAGAATTTCTACCGGGTTTGTCAGTAGGTCGAACTGTACACCTTCTTCTTTTGCGTGATGAACTTCTTCTACACGGGCCGGAAGCTCTTCTTCGCTACGACGATATACGATATGAACTTCTGCTCCAAGACGAAGTGCTGTTCTTGCAGCATCCATTGCTACGTTACCACCACCAACAACTGCAACTTTTTTACCAGCTGCGATCGGTGTATCATAAGAATCATCAAATGCTTTCATAAGGTTACTTCTTGTCAGGTATTCATTTGCAGAAAATACACCGTTGGCATTTTCCCCCGGGATTCCCATGAATTTTGGAAGTCCTGCTCCTGATCCGATAAATACTGCTTCAAATCCTTCGTCTTCAATCAGCATATCGATTGTAGTAGATTTACCGATTACAACGTTTGTCTCAAAGTGAACACCAAGCTCTTTTACTTTTGCGATCTCTTTTGCAACGACTTTCTGTTTTGGAAGACGGAATTCCGGAATACCATATACAAGTACTCCACCGAGTTCATGAAGTGCTTCAAATACAGTTACATCATAGCCAAGCTTTGCAAGGTCGCCTGCACAGGTAAGTCCTGCCGGACCAGAACCGATAACGGCAACTTTGTGTCCGTTCTTCTTGTCAGCTCCAACCGGTTTGATGTCATGCTCCAGAGCGTAATCAGCAACGAATCTTTCCAGCTTACCGATAGAAATAGATTCTCCTTTGATACCACGGATACATTTTCCTTCGCACTGTGATTCCTGCGGACATACACGTCCACAAACAGCAGGAAGTGCAGAAGACTGTCCGATAATCTTATATGCTTCTTCGATATTGCCTTCTTTTACTTCATGAACAAATGCAGGAATATTGATTCCTACAGGACATCCCTGAATACATTTAGCATTCTTACAGTTGATACAACGGCTTGCTTCTTCCATTGCTTCTTCCTGATTATATCCGTAACATACTTCTTCAAAATTTGTTGCACGTACCTTCGGATCCTGTTCTCTTACAGGTACTTTCTTTAATACGTCTGCCATTATTCGTCACCTCCGCAATGACCGCATCCACCGTGATGTGTGTCACCTTCCTGTAATTTCAGCATAGCTCTGCCTTCCTGAGTCTTATACATCTGCTGTCTCTTCATTGCTTCATCAAAGTTAACGAGATGTCCGTCAAATTCCGGTCCGTCTACACATGCAAATTTGATTTCATCGCCTACGTGGAGACGGCATGCACCACACATACCTGTTCCGTCTACCATGATCGGGTTCATGCTGACGATAGTCGGGATTTCGAGTTTCTTTGTGAGCAGACATACGAATTTCATCATGATCATCGGACCGATTGCAACACAGACATCATACTTGTTACCTTCTGCAACAAGTGCTTCGATCTTTGTTGTTACCATACCTGCATGTCCGTATGTACCGTCATCTGTACATGGGTAATAATTTCCTGCAACTGCTTCCATCTCTTTTTCGAGAATCAGCATATCTTTTGTCTTAGAACCAACGATAACATCTACATCGATCCCATGTGCGTGCATCCATTTAACCTGCGGGTATACAGGGGCTGCACCAACACCACCGGCTACAAATAAGATCTTTTTATTCTTCAGACTCTCAATATCCTCTGAAATCAATTCAGATGGGCATCCGAGCGGTCCTGTGAAATCTCTGAAAGAGTCTCCTGCTTTTAATTGTGCCATCTTCTCAGTAGATGCTCCTACTGTCTGGAATACGATGGTAATTGTTCCTTCTTCTCTGTCATAATCGCAGATTGTCAGCGGAATTCTTTCCCCCTTGTCATCCATCTTGACAATTACGAACTGTCCTGGCTCACAGTGCTTTGCCACACGTGGTGCTTCTACATCCATAAGATAAATCTTATCAGCCAGTTTTTCAGCTTTTCTTATCTTGTACATTGCATTGCCTCCTAAAATATTTACTCTCTTTATGATAAATTATTGCAAAGTAAATAGCAAGTATTTCTTTTTAATTTGTTAAAAAATTATTTATGTCATAAATATAACTATCTTTTTTATCTATAAGTACCAATATTTCTTCTATAAATCTGCCAAAATTCTTCCGGTTATCAAAATTTTCAACTACATAAAATCTTGTGCCGACACGAATTTTTACCTGCTGACCGGATATAAAAATGAGACAGACGGTCAATATTAAGTCCGTCTGTCTCTGTAAGAACTGTATTCTCTTTTTTAAAAATCTACTTCTGTTCCATAATATGTACAGTTGAAAAGTTTTTCCATAGCTGCCGGATCGATCGGACGTGGGTTGGATCCTGTACATGCATCACCAACTGCAAGTTCTGAAATCTTTGCAATTTTTTCTTTGAATTCTGCTTCGTCAATACCGAAATCTTTCAGTGTCTTCGGAATATTCAGTTCTACATTAAATGCATCGATCTTTGCACACAGGCTGTTGATCAGCGCTTTCTCAGATGTACCCGGAAGTCCCATTCTGCGTGCGATTTCTGCATAACGTTTTGCAGCGACCGGATCTTTTGCATTATACTTAATTACATATGGAAGATAAATTGCATTTGCGCATCCGTGCGGAATGTGTCCGGTTGAAAATGCCGCACCTGTCTTATGTGCCATAGAATGTACGATTCCAAGAAGTGCATTGGAGAATGCCATTCCTGCAAGACACTGTGCATAATGCATCTGCTCTCTTGCTATCACAT
Source organism: Coprococcus sp. TM115-187 (assembly GCF_027679115.1). NCBI lineage: Bacteria > Bacillati > Bacillota > Clostridia > Lachnospirales > Lachnospiraceae > Coprococcus > Coprococcus sp. TM115-187. The sequence goes on from NZ_JAQEKS010000001.1 coordinate 6,940, forward strand.
CACATTTGTAAGATGCTGGAAGGTAATCCAGAACCATCTCGATTGCCTGCAGTGCAAGCGGATCTGTAAATGGACAGTTCAGGGTAGATACATAAGCTTCGATCGCATGTGTCAGCGCATCCATACCTGTGTAAGCAACCTGCTTTACCGGGAGACCCATGACAAGATCCGGATCTACGATTGCAACGTCCGGTGTAATATTAAAATCGGCAAGTGGGTATTTTACTCCGGTCTGATAGTTGGTAATAACAGAGAACGCTGTTACTTCTGTTGCTGTTCCTGATGTTGACGGAATTGCAGCAAATTTTGCTTTTGTTCTCAATTCCGGGAAGTTGAACGGAATACAGAGATCTTCAAATGTAACATCCGGATATTCATAGAATGCCCACATTGCTTTTGCAGCATCAATCGGTGATCCGCCACCCATAGCTACGATCCAGTCCGGCTGGAACTCCTGCATAACTGCTGCACCTTTCATAACGGTCTCAACAGATGGATCTGGCTCAACACCTTCAAAAAGCTTTACTTCCATTCCTGCTTCTTTCAGATAGTTCTCAGCTCTGTCGAGGAATCCCTGACGCTTCATGGAACCTCCTCCGACAACCAGGATTGCTTTTTTTCCTTTCAGGTTCTTCAGTTCTTCAAGACATCCTTTTCCATGGTAAATATCTCTTGGTAATGTAAATCTGCTCATTTCAAACACTCCTTCGCCCTTAAAGTATGTTATCTTTTTGACAATCACATTGTATCTCAATTCTATCCTTTTTGCAATATTTTATCACAAATAAATTGTATTTGTTTCCATACAATTATACATTTTTAATAAGCCATATTAACCCCACTCTATTCATAAAATATTTGATTTGTGATATATTTCACATATTTACGCAAGTTATCCACAAATGAAAGTAATCGAAAAAGAGTACGCTTTACCAGTCTGCTCTGACAAGCAGACGACTCGGCATACTCTCTTCTTAAAATCGGATTTTACTCTATATTCAGTTCATAATTTCTTCTTGTGACATCACTTAATCTGCCTTTTTGATCCTGCAGAACAAAGCTGAAAATCGTACTTCCCGCCGGCATTACGATCGGCCCGGTATACTCCTGCGTCGCAGAATTATTCTCCGGATCCGGATCTGATCCATCCGTCGTGTAATATGCCGTATACTTATCCGGTACAACTACACTGATTGATTGGACATGGTTATACTGCCCGGTCGATGGAGTCACCGCCGGCGCATCTGCAATCGGGAACTCAACTTTATAAGTTTTACTTTCTGTCAGGCTTGGAATTCCTTTCTTATTAACAGAAATTGCTTTCACCGTTGTCTCACCTTCACCGATCTTGATCGGTTCCGTATATTTCGTACTTGAAGTTGTCGGCTCTGAACCGTCTGTCGTATAGTAGATCGCTTTTCCTTTTCCGGTCAGTTCCAGTGCCTGCACTTCATCATATGTCTCTGTCTCATCCAGACTAAACTCCGGTTCACCTGACACATAATCCTTCAGTGCTTCAAGAACCGTATCACTGGTACATGCATTCAGAAGCGGTGATACCTTTTCTTCCTGTTTGGTATCAATATAAAATTCTACCGCTGCACGATAAATTTCTGCATTTCCGGACTGCTTTGCAATCTCGTCTGTAAAAACTTCTTCTGCCTGATCCAGATCATCCTTGGCAATATAAACCTTTGAAATCCCTGTATAAGCTTCTGCTTTCTTCGGACTTCCAGAAGCTGCTTTTTCAAATACAGTGAGTGCGTTCTCATATTCGGAAGCTGCCAGAAGCCGGTATCCTTTCTTTACTTTTCCGGTATATGAATTTTGATAAAACAAGAAAATGAGTCCTGCCAGAACAATACACCCCGCCAATAGCATAAGCAGCATTTTCCGGCGTTTTTTTCTGGCGCGCTCTTTTCTCTTTTCTGCCCGCATACGCCGCAATCTGCGTTCTTCTTCATACGATCTTCTCGTCTGTTCCCGCGCATCTTCTCTTTGACCCACACGTCCGGTAGCCGGTCTGACATCACTGCGTCTGACCACTGCATCTCTTCCACGCCTGGTCACAGTTCCCTGCTGGCGACGACCAACACTTCCTGAATTTTCCACACACCTGGTCTCTCCTCCAACAATTTCCCGTCTTTCATATACCGGATTTGCCGCACCAGAATAGCTGACATCTTGCTTTTCCTGCTCACCCAGATGAAGCGACATTGTCTGTGTAATGCCTCCTTTTAACTGAGCAGTCAGCATATCATCAAGTGGGTTATAATCAGGCACGATCTGTATTTCCCTGCCGCATCTAGGACAGATCAACTGATCTTCAGGCAAATCTGCTCCACAGTGCATACATTTCATTGTCTTTCGTCTCCTTCTGGTATCATACTTCTTTTAGAACAATCCGGTAATTTTACCGTCTTCTACATCAATTCCATTTGCTGCAGGTACTTTCGGAAGACCCGGCATGGTCATGATTGCTCCGGTAAGAGCAACAACAAATCCTGCTCCTGCATTTACATAGACTTCACGGATATGGATATCAAAGTTCTCCGGACGTCCAAGAAGCTTCGCATCATCGGACAGAGAATACTGGTTCTTTGCCATACATACCGGGAACTTGCCAAAGCCCATTGATTCAATTCGTGCAAGCTGTTTCTTTGCAGCAGGTTCATATACAACACTCTTTGCTCCGTAAATCTCTTTGCAGATTGTCTCGATCTTCTCTGCAATTGATAACTCATCACTGTAAATCGGATGATAATGGCTTTCTTTTGTCTCCAGAGTCTGTAATACTTTCTCTGCCAGCTCTTTTCCGCCGTCTCCGCCTTTACCCCATACTTCTGCAAGAGCAAATTCGCAGCCTCTGTCTTCGCAGAACTTACGGATAAATTCGTATTCTGCTTCAGTATCACTGACAAATGAATTCAAGGTAACCACAACCGGAACACCGAATTTCTGCAGGTTCTCAATATGCTTTTCAAGATTTACAATTCCTTTTGCAAGAGCATCCAGATTTTCTTTGTTCAGTTCATCTTTTGGCACGTCACCATTATATTTTAATGCACGTACCGTTGCAACCAGAACTACAGCGTCCGGTTTCAGTCCCGCCATACGGCACTTGATATCCATAAACTTCTCTGCACCCAGATCCGCACCGAATCCCGCTTCTGTGATCGTGATATCACTCAGCTTAAGTGCCATCTTGGTTGCACGTACACTGTTGCAGCCATGTGCAATATTTGCGAACGGGCCACCGTGTACCAGTGCCGGTGTATGTTCCAGAGTCTGAATAATATTCGGCTTGATCGCATCCTTTAACAGTGCTGTCATTGCACCGGTTGCATGAAGCTGGTCAGCTGTAACCGGTTCTCCGGAAAATGTATAGGCAACAATGATTCTGCCAAGACGTTTTTTCAGATCTTCCAGATCGTCTGCCAAACATAAAATTGCCATAATTTCGGACGCAACCGTGATCACAAAATGATCCTCTCTTACCATTCCGTCCATTTTATTTCCAAGACCAACTACTACATTACGCAGTACACGGTCATTCATATCTACACACCGTTTCCACACAACCTGTCTCGGATCGATTCCAAGAGCATTTCCCTGCTGGATATGGTTGTCAAGAAGAGCTGCAAGCAGGTTATTTGCCGATGTGATCGCATGAAAATCTCCGGTAAAATGAAGATTCAGATCTTCCATCGGTACAACCTGTGCATAACCGCCGCCGGCAGCACCGCCTTTAATTCCAAAGCAAGGTCCGAGCGATGGCTCGCGCAGAGCGATCAGAGCTTTTTTGCCGAGCTTTGCCATTGCCTCTCCAAGTCCAACGGTAATCGTCGTTTTCCCCTCTCCCGCCGGAGTCGGATTGATTGCAGTAACAAGTACCAGCTTTCCATCTGGTCTGTCTTTTACTCTTTCCATCAATTCGTCCGATAATTTTGCCTTATACTTGCCGTAAAACTCAAGGTCTTCCTCTTCAATTCCAACCTTTGCTGCAACCTCGCGAATATGGAGCATCTCTGCCTCCTGTGCGATCTGAATGTCTGTCTTCATAATTATATCCTCCCTTTTTTCTTCTGCGTTTCTTAAACTGATTCTTCTATGTATTGCTCAAACTGTTCCATAGACATCAGTACTTTTCTTGGTTTGGTACCTTCTTCTTCTCCTACGACTCCCGCCTCGGCAAGCTGATCCATAATCCGCGCCGCACGGTTAAACCCGATCTTAAACACCCGTTGGAGCATTCCGATCGATGCTTTGTCTTTTTCAATGATAAACTTTCCTGCATCTACAAAGTAGACATCTTTGTCGTCCTCGGAAGTTGCTCCTCCCGCAGATACATTCTGATTACTATTCACCTGCTTCTGGATCTCTTCATTGTAGGCTGCGCCTCCGCTGTTCTCTTTTAGGAAATCAACCACTGCCTGGACTTCTTTATCAGAAACAAAAGCCCCCTGAACACGTACCGGCTTCTGATAGCCAGCCGGATAGAACAACATATCGCCTTTTCCCAGCAGCTTCTCCGCGCCATTCATATCAATGATGGTACGGGAATCCACACCGGATGATACAGAAAATGCTATTCTTGATGGCATATTCGCCTTAATCAGACCGGTAATGACATTAACCGATGGTCTCTGCGTTGCAAGAACCAGATGAAGTCCTGCCGCACGCGCAAGCTGTGCCAGACGGCAGATCGCCTCTTCCACTTCTCCAGGTGCAACCATCATCAGGTCTGCAAGTTCGTCTACGATGATTACAATCTGTGGAAGTTTCTGTGCTTTATTCGGATCATCAATATCTTTAATGTTCTCGACTTTATCATTGTAACCTTTCAGATCACGGACATTATACTCGGCAAAAAGCTGATAACGTCTGTTCATTTCCGCAACCGCCCAGTTCAAAGCTCCTGCTGCCTTCTTCGGATCCGTTACAACCGGGATCATCAGATGTGGAATTCCATTATATACACTTAGTTCCACCACCTTTGGATCTACCATGATCAGCTTCACATCCTCCGGTTTTGCTTTGTAGATAATACTCATAATGATCGTATTGATACAGACAGATTTACCGGATCCGGTAGCTCCTGCGACAAGTAGATGCGGCATCTTTGCAATATCTGATACCACCACTTTACCTGAAATGTCACGACCTGTCGCAAATGCGATCCGTGATCTACTTTTCTTAAATTCATCTGATTCCAGAAGATCACGCAGCATAACTGCAGTATTTTCCTTATTCGGAACTTCAATGCCGACCGCTGCTTTTCCCGGGATCGGTGCCTCAATACGGATATCAGCCGCCGCCAGGTTCAGCTTGATGTCATCCGCAAGTCCTACGATCTTGCTGACTTTCACCCCCATCTCAGGCTGTAACTCATAGCGTGTGACAGAAGGTCCGCAGCTGATATTAGTGATTGTAACATTCACACCGAAGGTTTGAAGTGTCTTCTGGAGCTTTGCTGCTGTCTCCCGCAGATGCGCATCCGAATCTCCGGAGTTTTTACTTCCATGCTTCAACAGACTAAGAGGTGGAAAGCGGTATTCCCTGACCGGTTTCTCACTTTTTGCAATCGTATCTGCAACAGCAGCCACCTCTTTTGGGATATCTGCCTTAACTTTTGAATTTCCGGAGACCTGTCTTTTTATTCCGTCTTCTGTCTTCCCCGCTGATAAATTTTCTTCAGCCACATCTGTCTGTATATCTTTACCGGACTCCGTCTTTTTTTCTGCTTCCTGCATCGCTCCTTTTAAGAATTTCGGGAGTTTTTCTTTCACCGGCTCAAGGGGAACCGGTTCCGGATCCGGGATCAGCTCTGTAGCGGAAAGGGGCATCGCACGATTGATCACTACATCATCCAGTGCAATTTTCCCAGTCTGTTCCATAATGTGCTTTGCAGCCGCTTCTTCTGCACCGGCAAGCACGCTGCTCATATCCTTCCGGCTGCGTCTGGTAGCTTTCTTTTCTGTGCTTTCCTTTGCTTCTTTTCCGGCTTTTTCTTCTGCTTTTTCTGCCTCGTTCTCTTTTCCTCCAACTGTCGAATTAAAGGAAACGCCGCTTACCTGATAATCAACACGCATAGCTTCCCGTCTTGCCCTGCGTTCCTCAGCCTCTTCTTTACGCTTCTGCATGTCCTCTCTGGCACGGTCATACGCTTTTTCCCCGCCGATCTTCATTCCTTTTAGAATAGACTTTTCTGTGATAAGGACTACACAGATCACCATTAAAATGATCACGACAACATATGTACCAACTTTACCGATTGCCGGCACCAGTCTGACCGCAATTGCCTTTCCAACAGATCCGCCTTTTTCATCGATCAGTTCAAAGAGCACACAGCACTGAACCAGTAATACAACGCCTGCAACAGTCTTAATATATGCAATCCTGTTTCCTTTATTGGAAACCACAAACGCGACTCCACAAAATAAAAGCAGTGGAAATACATACGCCATCCAACCCATCATTCCCTGCTGCAGTGCTGCAATCTTTCTTCCAAATGCACCTGCAAGCCCGAAATTGCTGATTGTGAGCAGAATCCCTACCGCAAGTGTCACCCAGATCAGAATCTCCGTTGCAAGAAATGATTCTTCCTGCGGCACAGCTTTTGATGTGGTATTCTTTCTGGTTGTCTTCGCAGATTTTGCAGACTTTGCACTTGTCTTCTTCGTAGGCTGCCGCTTTTTCGCCGTGCTCTGCTTTGCATTTTTCTTTGTTCCGGTTGTCTTTGAAGCCATCAAACTTCCCCCTTGTATTTATACTCTTTATCTTGTAATCAAATGACCGATTCCTTCTCCTCTCTCCCCAGATATAGTATCCGGAATCAGTCATCAAAAGTGTATACTTGTACATACTATTTTATTATAGCATCCTCTTCGCCTTATGTCATCTCATAATTTTTATCAGTATTTTCCATTTTTTCATCAATCATTTCATGCAATTTATTTAATGCATCTCTTATTCCGCCAACTTCATCAATGAGTCCTTCCTCCACTGCACGTTTTCCTTCCAGCATTGTCCCCACATCTTTGACAAGCTGTGTGGAATCCAGCATCAGTTCTTCAATCCGCTCCTGTGACATTCCGGAATGCTCTGCAAGGAATCCGGTGATCCGGTCTTGCGTCTTTTCAATATTCCGCAGGCTTTGTGCCACACCGATGAACATTCCGCTTGTCCGCACCGGGTGAATGATCATCGTCCCACTTGGAACAATAAAAGAATAATCTGCCGACACAGCAAGAGGGCCACCGATAGAATGACACCCTCCAAGTACCAGAGATACTGTCGGTTTGCTTAAAGACGCGATCATTTCCGCAATCGCAAGTCCCGCCTCCACATCTCCGCCAAGTGTATTTAAGAGAATCAGCACACCATCAGTCTGAACACTGTTCTCAATCTGTGCCAGCTTTGGAAGCAGGTGCTCATACTTGGTTGCCTTTGTACTGCCGGAAACCGTCTCATGCCCTTCTACTTCGCCGATGATCGTGAGTAGCTCGATCTGATGATTCCGACGTCGGTCAAGCGAAAGCATTCCCATTTCTTTAACATGTTCATCTTCTTCCTTTGTGGTTTCCGGCTCCGTCTCTCTGACTTCCTTTTCTTTATTTTCCATATTTTCTACAGTCTGTTCCCTGCTCTTTTTCTTACGTATCTGGTATTCTTTTACATCCGTTTCTTCTTGTATTTTCATTGCCGCATTCCTCCGTTCTTTTTAGCTTAGTATGGACAATGCTTATGAAAATATGCAGGATTTTCGCCACAGAAATGAATCGCAGATTCTTGTACCGACACAAATCTGTACCTGATTCACTGTATATGCAAAAGAGAATGCGACTCGGCACATTCTCTTTGATTTAAACATTATGAAAATAAATATTTCCTGCGCAGGCTATATACCATATCCGTATAAATCTTGCGGCATGCCTCCAGATTATCAGATTCGATCATGGAAACACATGGGTGAAGATAACGGCTCCAGATATCTGCATATACATCTTCTGAATTTTCCATCCGGTTGATCCGGTTTACGATTGTCGGAGCAATATCGTAATACTCGGCAACAATTTCTTCGCCGCCTTTCTGATTCACCAGATATTCATCTCTGTATCTTCTCATCAGATTCAGTTCGTAACAGTCATCCGGTTTGCCAAGGCTTGCACATACGGCTGTAGTAATATAGCAGAGACGTGATTTGAAGCCTCCCTGGATCTGCTCGAATTCCGATTTACTGATTTTTAGTTCCAGATCATGATCATTCCAGCGTTCGATCATGCAGTCTACAATCTCTTCACAAGCATCCATTCTGCCATAACGGAACATCGGGATCACATACGTAACCATGCCCAGATTATATTTCATAAGTACATTTTCTTTTTTTCTTTTTGAACTTTCCTGATCCAGTACTTCCCGCATTCTATCCGGAAGAACAGCAGCAATCTCTTCAATCTCTTCCTGTCTGTCTTCCGAATTCTCGCATTCCTGTGCAATCTCAGTAAAAAGTGGCTTATACTTCTCGTATGCATTTTCAAACGAATCCGCATAAGTCTTTTTATTGAAATCTCTGGAAATCGGAATAATCTGGTCAAACAGGTCATTCAGTCCATTCTGTATACTCTGATTCATTCAGGTTCCTCCCGGAATCGATCCTATGCTTCTTCCCAGTTATGATATACTTCCTGTACATCATCATCATCTTCAAGAAGATCAAGCGTCTTCTGAATATTCTTGATATCTTCTTCGTTGTCCAAAGTTACCCATGTCTGTGGAATCATTGTAACTTCTGCGCTTGCCATCGGAATACCCGCTTCTTCCAGAGCAAGACGAACCTCACTGAAATCATTCGGATCTGTAAGAATTTCAAAGCTGTCCTCTTCTTCCGAAAAATCTTCTGCTCCTGCATCCAGTGCCTGCATCATCAGATCATCTGCATCCAGTTCACATTCTTCTTTATCGACAATGATCTGTCCTTTCTGATCAAACATGAAAGAAACACATCCACTGGTTCCGATATTTCCTTTTCCCTTTGTGAAAGCGCTTCTTACATTAGAAGCAGTACGGTTACGGTTATCAGTAAGTGCATCAACGATGATTGCAGTTCCGTTCGGTCCGTATCCTTCGTATACGATGTGTTCGTAGTTGTTAGCATCTCCGTCTCCGGCTGCTTTTTTGATACTTCTGTCAATATTGTCATTTGGCATATTATTTGCTTTTGCCTTTGCAATCGCATCACGGAGTCTGCTGTTGTTAGCCGGATCAGCTCCGCCTCCTTCTTTGACTGCTACAGCGATTTCACGACCGATCTTCGTGAATACTTTTCCTTTTGCTGCGTCGTTTTTTTCTTTTTTATGCTTGATATTCGCAAATTTTGAATGTCCTGACATTACTTTTTACCTCTCTTCAGTATTTTTACTATTCTCAATTGTACTATTTTATCACTTTTTTGTCCTACTGACAAGGACTTTGCGTATTGTATTATTATCAACTGACAATACATGGAACAGATAGCCTCCGAATTCCACCTGACATTCTTCATCTTCCGAAGGAATTCTGTCCAGGCAGTCGATCAGATAACCATTGATCGTATCGTAATCTTCTTCGTTGAAACTGATTCCCAGAAGCTCTTCCAGATCCTCCAGCTGTGTCATACCATCCACGATATATGTACCATCTGCCTGTTTGATGATCAGCTCTTCTTCCTCATCATACTCATCCTGGATATTTCCAACGATTTCTTCTACAATATCTTCCATCGTTACGATCCCTGATGTCTGTCCATACTCATCCAGCACGATCACCATATGGCTCTTGTCCTGCTGCATCTGTTGAAACAGTTTGTCAATCGCCTTTGTTTCCGGGATAAATCCTGCCGGACGGATGGCATCCTTCAGATCATGCACTGGTTTTTTCCTTGCCGGACCGTCCAGGTAGCTCTGCATCGCATCCCGGATATGAAGAATCCCCACAATGTTGTCAATATCTTCTTCATAAACCGGGAATCTGGATTTGTTCTCCTCCAGCATAAAGGTAAGTGCTTTTTCCAGAGATTCCTCTCCATCCAGTGCTACGATATTTTTCCGGTGCGTCATGATATCTTTTGCATCCGAATCCATATATTCAAAAATGTTGGTGATCATCTTCATCTCACGTCTTGTCAGAACACCTTTTTCATAGCCTTCCAGTACTTTTTCAATGATTTCTTCTGCAATTTTCTCTTTATCTTCATTGTCAGAAAATACATTTTTCATTTTCTGAAGTAAATTACCTTCCGTTTCCATTGCTTTCCATACTTCTCCTCTTTTATGTATGAAGCATCAGGCTGACGCACAGCGCTTCATCGACTTTTCTCATAAGCTCTTTGTCTACCCGGCACACGTAATCCTTCAGTCTCTGTTTATCGATAGTCCGAATCTGCTCCAGAAGGACAACAGAATCCTTAACGATTCTGTACCTTTTTGCATCGATTTCCACATGTGTCGGCAGCTTCGCTTTATTCATCCTTGAAGTGATCGCGGCACAGATAACGGTCGGACTGTGCCGGTTCCCGACATCATTTTGGATGACAAGAACCGGACGCACACCGCCCTGCTCCGAACCGACTACCGGACTTAAATCCGCATAATAAATATCTCCACGCCTGATCTGCACTTCTTTCACACTCCGCTTATCAAGATACTTTCATTATTGCCAGCTTTCTCCTGCTGTATTCATATCTCTTTCGAAGTGCATCCCCGCATTTTAGAAATAATCGACCTGCTCTACAACTTTTCCGTCACGCAGATATTCCCTCGGAACACGTTTATTGATATCACAGATAAATTCATAGTTAAATCTACCGCTCAGACCGGCAAGCTCATCTATTGAAAGATAAGCATCCCCATCGTGGCCGACCAGTGTTGCCCTGTCACCAAATTTCACATCTGGAATTCCGGTCACATCTACCATAAACTGATCCATACAGACTCTGCCAAGGATCGGTGCCTTCTGACCATGGATCAGAACATATCCTTTGTTGGAAAGACTTCGTGGGTATCCGTCTCCATATCCCGTCGGGATTGTGGCGATCTGCATCCTTTTCGGGGCAACAAAGGTGCCTCCGTAGCTGACTTCCGTACCCTTTTCAATCCATTTCACATAAGTCACGTGCGCGATCAGCTCCATTGCCGGCCGGAGCGGAACTGCTTCCTTATTGACTTCATCTGACGGATACAGTCCATAGGTAGAAATCCCGGCTCTCTCCAGATTCATTCCAAGCTTTGGCATATCAATGATACTTGCACTGTTTGCACAATGATAATAAGTAAATTCCATACCTTCTGCTGCAAGATGTTCTTTCATCCACAGAAAAGCACGGATCTGTTCCAGTGTCGTGGTCTTATCCGCCTCATCTGCCTTTGAAAAATGGGTAAACATTCCTTCGCAATCCGTATAAACAAGCCTGCCGATCTTAAGGATCTCCTCTACACTTTCTTTCGCTACCGGAAAACCAAGTCTTGACATTCCAGTATCGATCTTAATGTGCAGATATGCCTTCTTCCCCATACGATATGCGGTCTCATCCGCAAGCTTCGCAAGCTCATAGCTGTAAGTTGTCATGCGGATCTCATGACGGATCATCTCTTCCAGCTGGTCCGGGAAAATACATCCCAGGCAAAGAATCGGCTTCTGAATGCCGGCTTTTCTGAGTACAACACCTTCATCCAGAGTTGCGACCGCATAGCCCCAGACATAGTCCACATCTTCCAGCATTCTTGAAATCGGCACCGCTCCATGACCATAACCATCTGTCTTGATGACCACGACCATCTTGGTTCCTTTTTCTATATTTGCATGCATCATTTCCATGTTATACATCACCGCATCCAGATCGATCACCGCACGCAGTCTGCTGTATTTCTTCATTCTGTCATATCCTCCAATTCCTTAAGTGTTCTGCCGAGCATTTTCAAGAGATCACCCGCAAGCACACTGTAAGAGCCAAGTTCTTTTCTGGCATGATCTCCGCACAGACCATGCAGATAAACGCCAAGCACAGCGGCATCATCCGGTCTCATATGCTGTGCCATAAGTCCGGTGATCATTCCTGCAAGCACATCTCCCGATCCGGCCTTTGCCATTGCCGCATTACCGGTGGTATTGATCATAAGCCTTCCCTCTGGCGCTTTCACAAGTGTCCTGCTGTCTTTCAGTACACAGACAGCATGGACTTTTTCTGTATATTTCCTTAATAGCTCTCTTCTGTTGTCTTTTAATTCCTGTACGCTGTATCCGGTCAGTCTGGACATTTCTTTCATATGTGGAGTAAGTACATATCCGGAAGGATTCATCCGAATCTGTTCGATCCCCCACTCATCGGTCTTTGCCAGAAGGTTCAGTCCGTCCGCATCAATAACAGCCGGGGTTTTATTATTCTCAAGCACCTTTTTCAGTAATTCCTCCGAATGCGGTCCCATACCGAGTCCGCATCCAATACAGAGCACATCCGCCCATTCCAGCAAATCCGGAAGTTCTTCAAATGATTCTGTCTCGTCCAGAGAATAGGTCGTCATTACCGCCTCCGGTAAAAGTTCCTGTAAGATTGCCCGGTTACTTTCCTCCGTATAAATCCGGACAAGACCCGCTCCCGAAAGATATGCTGCCCTGGCACTTAAATATGCTGCACCGGACATTCCTTTGCTTCCGGTAATCATCAGAACCTTTCCATAAGTCCCTTTATTAGAATCCGGTTTCCTTTGCGGCAGCATTGCCGGCACATCGGATTTTTCAAGTGCCATGCAGATTTCTTCTTCCGCAAAAAACTCCGGTCTGGTAATTCCGATCGGTGCTGTAACAAGCTTTCCTGTATACTCACATCCCGGATATAGGATCTGTCCCATCTTCTGAAACGCAAAGGTCACTGTAAGATCTGCTTTAAATGCCGTTCCAAGCACTTTTCCATCATCCGAACGGATCCCTGAAGGAGTGTCGACTGCCACCTTACAGGCAGTCATCCGATTCATCTGATCAATCACCTCTGCGTATCTGCCTTTTATTTCACGGGATAGGCCAATACCGAATACGGCATCTATAATAACACTATATTCTTTCTGTGGCAAACTGTTTCCTACAGATATTCCCAGATTTTCCAGAATTTTCATCTGGATTTTTGTTTCTTCACTACGATGGTCATAATTTCCGATCAATACTACATCTGGATGATTTCCTTCTTCTACGAGCATCCTTGCAATTGCGAATCCGTCACCACCGTTATTGCCACTTCCACACACGACCAATGCTTTCGACAAATCTATGTCTTCTGCTTTCATCGCAGCCACACACTGAAGTGCCGCCCGTTCCATCAGGACAAGGGACGGGACCTGCATCTTCTGTATCATTCTCTGATCCGATCTTCTCATCTGATCTGCTGTCAGTATTTCTTTCATATCCGGTCTCCCATACATTTAATTTTCAAAAAGGTGCAGGAAAAAACTTTCCTGCACCTCTGCCTTCTGGTCTGCTTTGCCTACTTTCCTTCATGTTCTTCATTGTATCTGGTGATATTATAAGATAATCTCATCAGACTTTCAGACAAATGAACATTCTCCACAATAATATTATCCGGCAGATTCAGATCTGTATGCGCAAAATTCCAGATAGCCTTAACTCCATTATCTACCAGGAGATTGGCAACCTCTACTGCTTTTGTCTTCGGAATCGTAAGAACCCCGATCTCAATATCGTTTTCTTTCACAAAATCCTTCAATTCATCCATCATACGGATCTCAACTCCACGGATCGTCAATCCGGCAAGTCTTGGGTTTACGTCAAACAGCCCTTTTAAAACAAATCCCCGATTTTCAAATGCTGCATAGTTCGCCAGTGCCTGTCCAAGATTTCCTGCTCCAATGATAACGAATTTATGTTTCTCGTTCAGTCCAAGGATCTTACCTATCTCTGTATAAAGATACTTTACATTATAGCCATATCCCTGCTGTCCAAATCCACCAAAATTATTCAGATCCTGACGGATCTGTGAAGCAGTTACTTTCATTCTTTTACTTAATTCATTGGATGATATCCGTTCGACTCCGCTCTCCAGTAGTTCCCCTAAATAACGATAATACCGCGGAAGTCTCCTTATTACTGCCTGAGATATTTCTCTTGATGCCACTTTCACTTCCACCTTCCTATTTTTTGACTCATTATTTTTAATTATATAAGAATCCAGTGAAAAAGTCAAATTTTATAGTTGTTTTTTGTCGTATTTCAGCTATAATTATGTTACTGTGAGCAGTAACATAATTGCCACTTTAACAGGAGGATATAAAAATGATACTGGCATGTCATAATCTGTCAAAAAGTTTTGGGGATCAGGTCATCGTAAAAGACGGATCCTTTCATATAGAGAACCATGAAAAAGCTGCCCTTGTAGGTATTAACGGAGCCGGCAAATCCACGATCCTCAAGATGATCGTAGGACAGCTTTCTCCCGATGCAGGGACGGTTGTTCTTACCAAAGGCAAAACTCTCGGCTACCTTGCACAGCATCAGGAGATGGAAAGCGGCAATACCATTTACGAAGAAGTCCGCACGGCAAAAGCCGAAGTCATTGAGATGGAAAAGCAGATCCGTACAATCGAGATCGAGCTTCCGTCTCTTTCCGGAGATGCTCTTGAAGCACGTCTTGCCACTTATCAGAGACTGACTTCTGCATTTGAGCACGCAGACGGTTACGCCTATAAAAGTGAGCTTACCGGCGTTCTAAAAGGTCTCGGATTTACAGAAGAAGAATTTACTAAACCCGTAGATTCTTTATCCGGTGGTCAGAAGACCCGTGTATCTCTTGGCAAACTCCTTCTTACCAAGCCTGACGTCCTGCTTCTGGATGAGCCAACCAACCACCTGGATATGAACTCCATCGCATGGCTGGAAACCTATCTTCTGAATTATCCGGGTGCTGTTCTTATCGTATCCCACGACCGCTATTTCCTGAACCGTGTGGTTACAAAGGTGATTGAAGTCGAGCAGGGACAGCTTCATACTTATATGGGCAATTATTCTGATTTTGCTGTCAAAAAAGAACAGCTCAGAGAAGCCAAATTAAAAGAATACTTGAATCAGCAGCGTGAGATCAAACATCAGGAAGCCGTGATCGAAAAGCTCCGTTCATTTAACCGTGAGAAATCCATCAAGCGTGCCGAAAGCCGGGAAAAAATGCTGGATAAGATGACGCTTGTTGACAAACCGATGGAGATCAACACCGACATCCATCTGAAGCTGGAGCCTTCGCGTATTAGTGGCAATGATGTCCTTTCTGTCAAAGGATTAAGCAAAGCATTTCCGCCACAGACACTTTTCACAGATATCAGTTTCGAGATCAAGCGTGGGGAACATGTAGCCATCATTGGCGACAACGGAACCGGAAAAACTACGCTTCTCAAGATTCTGAACAATGTGATCCAGGCAGACAGCGGTTCCTTTACACTGGGTGCCAATGTGGAGATCGGTTACTACGATCAGGAACACCACGTCCTTCATATGGATAAGACGATCTTTGAAGAAATTTCCGATGATTATCCGACACTTACCAACACACAAATCCGGAACATGCTTGCTGCTTTTCTTTTTACCGGAGATGATGTTTTCAAGTTGATCGGTGATTTAAGTGGTGGTGAAAGGGGACGTGTATCTCTGGCAAAGCTGATGCTCTCCAATGCAAATTTTCTGATCCTCGATGAGCCGACCAATCATCTGGACATCACTTCCAAGGAAATTCTTGAGCGGGCTCTGAACGATTATACCGGTACGATACTTTATGTATCCCACGACCGTTATTTCATCAACCAGACTGCCACCCGTATTCTGGAACTGACCGGCAATACCTTTGTAAATTATATCGGCAACTATGATTATTATCTGGAGAAAAAAGATCTTCTGACCCCGGCTGTTTCCACAGCTGCTTCCGAAGACGCACCGGCACAGGTTTCCGAATCCAAACTAAGCTGGCAGGAGCAGAAAGAAGAACAGGCACGTCTCCGTAAAAGGCAGAACGACCTGAAGAAAACAGAAGAACGTATCGGTGTTCTGGAAACACGTAATGGCAAAATCGATGAACTGATGATGCAGGAAGAAGTCTATACGAATTCTGTTAAATGCCAGGAACTGGCAAAAGAAAAAGCAGCAAACGAAGCAGAACTCGAAGAACTCTATGAAAAATGGGAAGAACTGGCTGAATAAGCCAGTTCTTCCCATTTTCCTGTCAGAGATACGC
Source organism: Coprococcus sp. TM115-187 (assembly GCF_027679115.1). Classification (NCBI taxonomy): domain Bacteria; kingdom Bacillati; phylum Bacillota; class Clostridia; order Lachnospirales; family Lachnospiraceae; genus Coprococcus; species Coprococcus sp. TM115-187. Next base: position 23,198 of record NZ_JAQEKS010000001.1, read on the forward strand.
CCTTCATGCATTCCCTGCTCTTTTTATAATCTTTCTGCAATCGCTTTAATAAACCCTTCACTGTTCAGTACATGTACCTCCGGAAGAGTTGTGATCATTGCCAGATCCTTTGTCATATAACCCTCTTCAATCGTATCAATCGTTGCTTTTTCCAAACGGTCTGCAAAATCCATCAGTTCCTGGTTCCCATCCAGTTCTCCTCTCTTGCGCAAAGCTCCTGTCCATGCAAAAATTGTTGCAACAGAGTTTGTTGAAGTCTCTTCCCCTTTCAGGTGTTTATAATAATGACGCTGTACTGTTCCATGTGCTGCTTCATATTCATAAAAGCCTTCCGGTGATACCAGTACAGATGTCATCATGGCAAGTGAACCAAATGCTGAGGAAACCATATCACTCATCACATCCCCGTCATAATTCTTACATGCCCAGATATAACCACCCTCTGACTTCATTACACGGGCTACCGCATCATCGATCAGTGTGTAGAAATATTCAATTCCCGCTTCATCAAAAAGGTTCTTATACTCCACATCAAAGATCTCCTGGAAGATATCTTTGAAAGTATGGTCATATTTTTTGGAAATGGTATCTTTTGTTGCAAACCAAAGATCCTGCTTTGTATCCAGTGCATAACTAAAACAGCTTCTTGCAAAACTTTCAATCGATGCATTGATATTGTGCATTCCCTGGATAATACCTGCTCCATCGAAATTATGGATCAGCTCTCTTGTCTCTGTTCCGTCAGGTGCCGTGTAGACCAGCTCTGCCTTTCCAGGTCCCGGAATCTTCATCTCGGTTCCTTTATATACATCCCCATAAGCATGACGGGCAATCGTGATCGGCTTCTTCCAGTTCTTTACACATGGTTCAATTCCTTTTACCACGATCGGAGCACGAAATACCGTTCCATCCAGAATCGCACGGATTGTTCCGTTCGGACTCTTCCACATCTCTTTGAGTTCATATTCTTTTACTCTTGCCGCATTCGGTGTAATGGTCGCACATTTGACTGCTACTTTGTACTTCTTTGTTGCATTAGCCGAATCAACTGTAACCTGGTCATCTGTCTCATTGCGGTGTTCCAATCCAAGATCATAATAATCTGTCTTAAGATCGATATACGGCAGAAGAAGATCATCTTTTATCATCTTCCAGAGAATTCTGGTCATCTCATCTCCGTCCATCTCAACAATCGGTGTCGTCATCTGAATTTTACTCATAACTTCGTCTCCTTTTTGGCTATTCTTCTTCGATATGCAGGTTCTCCATAACATGCATAATATGGATCGTTGCCAGATTGCCGGCTTTTTCCGCATCCTTCGCCTTGATGGCATTCAGGATCTCGTTATGCTCACCAATCGACTTGATCGCACGCTCTTCTGTCTTAACGGAAGTCCTTCTTGCAAGCTGTACATATTTGTGAAAATCTGAAAGCACATGATCCAGAATCCTGCTCTGTGATGCCTCATACAGAATCTGATGGAATCTTCCATCCAGCTCTGTCAGCTGATCGGAATGTCCTTTATCCATATGATACTCGGATAAAAGAATGATCTCATCCAGTTCTTCCAGCTGCTCCTGTGTAATATGTTCTGTTGCCCAACGGACACATAATCCTTCCAGCATGGAACGAATCATATAAATATCATGTACATCCTTATCGGAAATACCGGTAACATAAGCTCCTTTATTTGGGATGATGTTCACCAGTCCCTCCAGTTCCAGCTGTCTAAGTGCCTCTCTTACCGGTGTACGGCTAACTCCAAGTTCCTTCCCCAATGTTGCTTCCCTGAGTTCGTCATTTTCTTCATACTTACCTTTCAGAATGTCATCTCTGATAGTTTGAAAAACCTGACTTCTCAATGAATACTCTTCCATTTTATCTCTCTCCTGAATTTCGTTAGATTGTAATCCCCTTTTCGTCACAGATTCTCTCAATCTCCCGTATTAGTTCCTGATCTGTGAGTACGGTCACACGGCCGGATTCATATTCCGCGTCAACCCACTTCTTCAATTCTACAACTAAAATGGAATTCTTGTCTACCTGTTTCTCATTTTTCAGGTGATAATATGTATTTATCCAGTGTGCAATACCTGCAAGGCCGGAAGTATTTGACACAGCAACCAGCGGTGGACGGTTCAGAAACTTGCCGGTATCAAACACATTGTAGATTTCTTCGTTCTTTAACAGTCCGTCTGCATGGATCCCCGCACGGGTTACATTGAAATTCTTTCCGACAAACGGGGTACGCGGCGGAATCTGATATCCAATCTCTTTTTCATAATATTCTGCCAGTTCAGTAATCACCGTTGTATCCATACCATCCAGCGTTCCACGAAGCTGCGCATATTCAAAAATCATCGCTTCCAGCGGCGTATTGCCGGTACGTTCACCGATTCCAAACAAGGAACAGTTCACACCACATGCTCCATAAAGCCAGGCCGTTGTAGAATTGTTGACTGCCTTGTAAAAATCATTGTGTCCATGGAATTCGATCAGTTCACTCGGTACACCTGCATGTACTCTGAGTCCGTAAATGATACCAGGAATGGAACGAGGAATCACAGCCCCCGGATAGTTGACTCCGTATCCCATTGTATCACAGACACGGATCTTCACCGGAATCTGATACTCTTCCATCAGATGCATAAGTTCCAGACAGAATGGAATTACAAATCCATAAATATCCGATCTGGTAATATCTTCCAGATGGCATCTTGGACTGACACCGGTCTCCAGACATTCACGTATAACTGACAGATAATGTTCCATCGCCTCTCGTCTTGTCATCTTCAGTTTATAAAAAATATGATAATCCGAACAGCTTACCAGGATTCCGGTTTCCTTCATTCCCAGATCTTTTACCAGCTCAAAATCCTTTTTATTTGCACGGATCCAGCTTGTGATCTCCGGGAACTTATAACCTCTTTCCATACATTTATATACGGCATCACGGTCTTTCTTGCTGTATAAGAAAAATTCACTCTGACGAATCTTCCCCTGCGAACCTCCAAGTCTGTGCATATAATCGAAAATGGTTACAATCTGATCCGTTGAATAGGGTGCTCTCGACTGCTGTCCGTCCCTGAATGTCGTATCCGTGATCCAGATCTCATCCGGCATACTGTGCGGTACAATACGATCATTAAACGCAATCTTCGGAATCTCATCATAATGAAACAGGTTCCGGAACACATTCGGTGTGTCCACGTCTACCAGCGGGTACATATGCTCCTCAAGTTGCAATAAATTTGTATGCTTATCCAGATAAACCTTCCTATTTTCCATAACCGTCACTCCCTGACCTGTATTTTTGTATTATTGTATACAACTATACCTTCTATGTCAACCCAATTTTCCTCATTTCGTGACTTTAACCTAGTATTTCATTTAATTAAAGTGCTAATTGGTTAAATTTCCATATTTTTCCATCTATATCTCCCGTCTTTAACAAGCACCCAATCACATTTGCAGTCTCTATCCCCTCTCCCTCACTATGAAGCAGTCCTGCCCTTTTAACCAATACCGTTCTCGCCCGACCTAACAACCTTATTTTCAAAAAAAAGACAGTCTCATCCCTCACCAGGGGATAAGACTGTCCTCTTAAACATTCTAATATAACTTCGCACTGATCAGCTTCGGTCTGAACCCGGCTGCCTCCAATGCCGCAATGATCCGGTTCTTATGATCGGTTCCAAATGCTTCCAGTGTCACACGAAGCTCCACAGCCGCATTCCGGTTAATACTTACAAACTGATTATGTTCCAGTTTGATCACATTTCCCTGCTCTTCTGCAATCGTCTGTGCCACTTTTACCAGTTCACCCGGTTTATCCGGAAGAAGTACCGATACAGAGAAGATACGGTCTCTCTGGATCAGTCCGTGCTGTACAACTGAAGACATGGTAATAACATCCATGTTCCCGCCGCTTAAGATAGATACTACTTTCTTACCTTTCAGATCCAGCTGTTTTAAAGCTGCAACGGAAAGAAGACCGGAGTTTTCTACTACCATTTTATGGTTTTCCACCATATCAAGGAATGCTCCGACCAGTTCATCGTCTTCTACAGTTACGATCTGGTCTACATTTTCCATGACGTATGGGAGATTCTGTTCCCCGACTTTTTTTACTGCTGTACCATCTGCGATCGTGTTGGCACTTGGAAGTGTTACGGTATGTCCTGCTTCGATTGCAGCAGTCATACTTGCTGCTTCTGCCGGTTCCACACCGATCACTTTGATCTTTGGATTCAGCATTTTCGCAAGTGTAGATACACCTGTGATCAGTCCGCCGCCCCCGATCGGTGCAAGGATATAATCAACGGTTGGGAGTTCCTGGACAATTTCCATTGCAATCGTTCCCTGTCCGGTAGCTACATCCAGATCATCAAACGGATGTACAAAAGTATATCCGTACTCTTCTGCAAGCTCATAGGCCTTTGCACAGGCATCGTCATAGACATCTCCGTGTAAAACAACCTCGGCGCCATAGCTCTTGGTACGGTTTACCTTGATCAGCGGAGTGACAGTTGGCATAACAATCGTCGCCTTACATCCAAACGCTTTTGCCGCATATGCCACACCCTGCGCATGGTTTCCTGCTGAAGCTGTGATCAGACCTTTTGCACGATCTTCTTCAGAAAGTGTGCTGATCTTGTAATAAGCTCCTCTTAATTTGTATGCACCTGTGTACTGCATATTTTCCGGTTTCAAATAGACCTTTCCCCCGGTCTGGCTACTGAGATACTCACTGTAGATAAGCTTTGTCGGACGTGTCACACGTTTTACGATCTCGCTTGCTTCTTCAAATTTTTCCAATGTCAGCATATTATTATTCTTCTCCTTCTTCCTTCTTTTCTTCTGTTGTAAATAATGCCTGTACAAATTCGTCGGAATCGAATTTCTGCAGATCATCGATTGTCTCACCGACACCTATATATTTAACAGGAATTCCAAGCTCTGCCTGAATTGCAACTGCAATTCCACCTTTGGCCGTTCCATCCATCTTAGTCAGGATAATTCCTGTAATATCCGCAACATCACTGAATTCCTTTGCCTGTGAAAGTGCATTCTGTCCGGTCGTTGCATCCAGAACGACCAAAGTTTCCCTGTATGCTTCCGGATATTCTCTTTCCAGCACACGGTTAATCTTCTTCAGTTCCTCCATCAGGTTCTTTTTATTGTGAAGTCTTCCGGCTGTATCCACCAGAAGGATATCTGCCTTTCTCGCTTTTGCAGCCGCTACCGCATCATAAACGATGGCTGCCGGATCTGCACCTTCCTGTCCGCCGATCAGATCTGCATCCGAACGATGTGCCCATTCCTTTAATTGATCGCCCGCAGCTGCACGGAAAGTATCTGCTGCAGCAAGCACAACTTTCTTGCCCTGACCTCTCATCTTACCGGCAAGTTTTCCGATAGTAGTCGTCTTTCCGACTCCATTTACTCCGATCACCAGAACAACAGAAGTCTGGTTTTCAAATTCATAAGCTGTCTCGCCTACATCCATCTGCTCTTTGATACTGTCGATCAGGAGCTGTCTGCACTCAATCGGCTCTTTGATATGCTGTTCTTTTACTTTTTTACGAAGATCATCAAGAATCGCGTAAGTTGCTTTTACCCCCAGATCTCCCATGATCAGAACCTCTTCCAGTTCCTCATAAAAGTCCTCATCTATCTTTGAAAATCCATGAAAAATACTGTCCATTCCAGACACGATATTATCGCGCGTCTTGTTAAGTCCTGCTACCAGACGCTTAAAAAATCCCATTTTTTCTTCTGCCATCATATCCTCCTATCCACTACTTTGTAAGCTCATCTTCCAGAAGATCCACAGATACCAGCGTTGATACCCCTTTTTCCTGCATAGTGATCCCATACAGCCGGTCTGCCGCTGTCATCGTACCACGACGGTGTGTAATGACGATAAACTGTGTATTTTTCGTCAGCTTGTGCAAATACTGTGCAAATCTCGTGACATTAGAATCATCCAGTGCCGCCTCGATCTCATCCAGCAGACAAAACGGGGAAGGTTTCAGATTCTGGATTGCAAACAGCAGCGAAATCGCCGTCAACGCCTTTTCTCCACCGGAAAGCTGCATCATATTCTGAAGTTTTTTACCCGGCGGCTGCGCAATGATCCGGATTCCGGCTTCCAGCACATCCTCATCATCCATCAGTTCCAGAGTTCCTTTTCCACCACCGAACAGTTGTTTGAACACCTGATTAAACTCCTGGCTGATCTTTGCAAACTGCTCAGTAAACTGCTTACGCATCGCCTCGTCCAGCTCTTCAATGATCTTCTTGAGCGTTGCTTCTGCCTCTACCAGATCATCATGCTGCGTTTTCATAAATTCATACCGCTCGGAAAGATTTTTAAAATCTTCGATCGCATTGACGTTCACCGATCCGAGTTTCCGGATCTCCGTCTTTAATTCCTGGATCCGCCTTCGCATCTCGGCAGGATCTGTCAGACTCTCATCCCGGATTTCCAGTGCATGATTATACGTCAGTTCGTACTCTTCCCACATATAATTGATCTGCTTTTCCAAAGCTTCCTCGTAGCCTTCTTTCTTGCTGGTAAGCCGGAAGGATTCTTTATCAAGCTCTGCCATATGAGCTGCCAGATCTTCTCGCTTTTTCAGGAATGCCTTATGCTTCTGATTCAGTTCTTCCCGCTTTTTCTGCGATTCTTCGATCTCTTTGTTGATTTTCTCAAATAATTCCTTTGAATTCTCTATCGTCTGCCGGATCTCGGTAATCTGTGCTTCCTTTTGCTCTATTTCACCGTGATTCTCTCCTTTGCTTGCATTTAAAGTGGCAAGCTCTTCCTGGAATTTTCCCATCTCTTCCCGGATACGGACAAAATTCTCCTCGATAAAATCTTTTTTCTGCTCCAATGCAGCAAAACTAAGATGAATATTTTCATTTTTGCGCACTTCTGCAGCTTCTGTCTCACGCTCTTTTTCCAGCCACTTCTGTGAACTTTCCATCTGGCGTGTCAGCTCGTCCTCCAGTTGCTGGCTGGTCTCCAGTTCCATTTTGATTGATTCTTCGTTTTCCTCGATCTCATGAACCTGTTCTTCCAGTTTCTTGCGCTCCGCATAAATTCCTTCTGAATTTTCTCTGGTCGCATTTTGACGGCTTTTTACCTGGTCCAGATTCATCTTCGCAGTATTTTGAACCACATAGTCATTCTGCAATTCCTGCTGGATCTCTTCCACCTTTGCATACAGCGCCATCCGCTTCTCCTTTGCGGACGCAACTTCTGCTTCCGATTTCTGGAGTTCTGTTTTCAGACGCGCAACCGTCTTTTCCAGTTCTTCAATCTCACGTCTTCTGCTGAGCAGATTACTGGAATTCTTAAATGCTCCACCACTCATTGCTCCGCCAGGATTGATCAGATCTCCTTCCAGCGTAACGATACGCAGAGACTGACGATACTTTCTTGCCAGACGGATCCCAGTATCAATGTTGTCTGCCACAAGAGTTCTTCCAAGAAGATGCTCTGCAAGAGATGTAAATTTATCTTCTACCGTTACCAGCTTGTCCGCCGTGCCGATCACACCCGGCTCGCGAAGGGCTTCTGCCCTGGCAAATCCCTGTCCCCCATGAATCGCTGTCAATGGAAGGAAAGTTGCACGGCCATACCGGTTCTGCTTCAGATAACCAATCATTTTTTTTGCAGTCTCTTCGTCTGCAGTAACAATATTCTGGATACTGCCTCCAAGTGCGATCTCCACCGCAGTCTCATATTTTTTATCTACTTTGATCAGATCAGCCACAACCCCCAGGATTTTCGGCTCACGGCTTTTCTGCTCCATCACACGACGGATACTGTTCCCATAACCATCGTAACGTTCCGTAAGGTTCCTCAGAGATTCCAGACGAGAGTACTCCCTGTGATAAGCATTCTGCCTGTTTCGCAGGTTTTCATTTGCCTGTCCGATCTCTTTTTGCAGTCCGGCAATCTCTGTTTCATAGTTTTTGATCTGTTCTACAGAATCCGTGATCTTCCCTGATACTGCCTTCAGTTCTTCCGTATACTGCGCGGCAAGTTCCTGTTGCCTCTGTACATCACTCTCCGCTTCTACCAGACGTTTATAAAGCAGTGCCCGGCGTACCTTGATCTGTTCAAGCGTCGTTTCATAATGCTGCAGCTTTGCCTTCGTGGATGCACGGTTATTCAGAAGCTCACGGATATCGTTCTGATTCTTTTCAATCTCCACTGTCATCTCTGCAATCCGGCTCTGCAGGGCAGTCAGCTCCTCTCCTGCCTGCTTTTGTCTCTCAGATGCTGCTGCAAGATGTCTGTCGATCTCTGCTTTTTCTTCTTCCAGTTCGGATTTCTGCCTTTCACGGTTTGCAAGCTCTGCCTGAATATCGTTTGCGCGTTTTTCATAGTGTTCATCATTCATACGGACACTGTTGATCTGCTCTTTTAAAAGCTCGATCTGGTTTTCCAACTGCTGCTTCAGAAGTGTTGTCTCATTTCTCTGGCTTTTTGCATGCTCGATTCCGGCGTCGATCTCATCTACTTCCTGCTCGATCTTCTCATACTGCGCCTTCATATCTTCATGCTTTTTGCCAGCTTCAGTGAGTTCATCCTGCGCAATCTTCAGCTTCTCATCGTTTTCCCGGATCTGCCCCTTCAGACGTTTCATCTCCACCAGGAACATATTGATGTCATAATGCTTCAGTTCTTCTCTCTTTTTCAGATATTCCTTCGCTGTCTCCGACTGTTTCTGAAGCGGACCAAACTGCTTTTCCAACTCTCCCAAAATATCATTAACACGGACCAGATTGCTCTGCTCTTCTTCCAGTTTGCGAAGAGATAACGCCTTGCGGCGCTTAAATTTGACAATCCCGGCCGCCTCATCAAAAAGCTCTCGTCTCTCTTCCGGCTTACCGCTCAGGATCTTGTCAATCTGTCCCTGTCCGATGATCGAATATCCTTCTTTTCCGATACCTGTATCATAAAACATCTCATTGATATCTTTGAGCCTGCAGACACTGCCGTTGATCAGGTATTCACTTTCCCCCGAACGGTACAACTTTCTTGTGACTTTAACCTCTTCAAACTCCACCGGGAGTTTGTGATCTGAATTATCCAGTGTAATCGCAACCGATGCGTAGCTGAGGGGTTTCCGGTTTTCCGTACCGGAAAAAATAACATCCTGCATCGTACCTCCACGGAGCTGCTTCACCTTCTGCTCTCCGAGTACCCAGCGGACGGCATCCGCCACGTTACTTTTCCCACTTCCGTTCGGTCCGACGATTCCGGTGATCCCGTTATGAAATTCAAAGACAATCTTATTTGCAAAAGACTTGAATCCCTGTACTTCAATACTTTTTAAATACATGCCTCACCTACTGTACCTTTCCTTCTTTCAGCTTCAGGATTGCCTGATAAGCCGCTTCCTGTTCGGCAGCCTTTTTGGTCCTTCCGATACCACATCCAAAGGCTTCTCCGCCGATCACAACCTCTACACGGAAGGATTTATTGTGGTCCGGTCCCTCTTCTCCTACCAGCTGGTAGACAATTCCTTTTTCCTGACCGCCCTGTACCATTTCCTGCAGGATAGTCTTGCTATCATAAAAGAGCCGTTTTCCTTCCAGGTCGTTTAAAATATATTTTAAAATAAACTCTTTCGCATTAGCAAAACCACCATCCAGATAAATCGCACCAATCAGTGCTTCCAATGCATCCGAGGTAATAGACTCTCTGAATCTTCCACCGGTCGCGTCCTCACCTTTCCCAAGCAGCAGATAACTTCCAAGTTCCAGATCCCGCGCACAAAATGCAAGTGCCTTCTCGCATACCATGCTTGCTCTTAACTTAGTCAGTTCTCCTTCCGGCATTGTCTGGTTCTCGAAAAAAAGATATTCGCTTGAAATCAGTTCCAGAACAGCATCTCCAAGGAATTCCAGACGTTCATTACAGTCTGCCTTCTTCATATGCTTTTCATTCACATAAGAGCTGTGCGTCACAGCATGTCTGAGCAAATGGCTGTCCTTGAAATTGTAGCCGATTTTTTCTTCCAGTTCCTTTACATTTCTGCTCATGATTGCTCCTCCAATTTTAAAAAAGGACACTCCCCAAAAATGGGGATGTCCCCTGTAATCATTTTCCCTAGTTAACAGCGTTCTTGATCTGTTCTACAGCATCACCTACTGTTGCGATCTTTTCTGCATCTTCATTTTCAATTTCGATATCAAATGCATCTTCAATTCCCATAATAATCTGGAAAATATCAAGCGAATCAGCTCCCAGATCATCTACAAATGTAGTGTCCATCGTAATTTCATCCGGGTTACATCCCATCACATCAACAATAATGTCTTTCAGTTTTTCAAATTCCATAATTCTTAATCCTTTCTGAGCTTATTCCTGTGCGGATTTTTCTTCCGCCTGAATACATTCTTTGATCTTTTCATTGATTCCTTCTTCTTTGAAGGTTACGCACTGCAAAATTGAATTGCAGACTTCTTTTGCCTTGGAACTGCCGTGTGTCTTTACTACCAGACCGGTGAGTCCAAGCAGTGGTGCTCCACCGTACTCACTTGCGTCAAAATCCTTCATAGTCTTTTTCAGCACCGGCTTAACCAGAAGTCCACCGATCATGCCGCGGAGATTCTGCTTCATACCACCTTTGATCTTGCTTACAAGAACCGATGCTACTCCTTCATAGAGTTTCAGGATCACGTTGCCGGTAAATGCTTCACAGACGATAACATCTGCCTGTCCGTGAGGGATTTCTCTCGCTTCGATGCTTCCGGTAAAGTTAATATCCTTACATTCTTTCAGCATAGGAAAAGTCTCCTTGACCAGGGCATTACCCTTTTCTTCCTCAGCTCCGATATTGACGATCGCAACCTTCGGATTCTTGACTCCCATAATATGTTCCATATAGATCGAACCCATCTTGGCAAACTGCACCAGATGTGAAGGTCTTGCATCTACATTCGCCCCACAGTCGATCAAAATGGAGAATCCTTTTTCTGTCGGGATCAGCGGTGCAAGCGGTGGTCTTTCCACCCCTTTGATACGTCCAACCAGAAGCTGTCCCCCGGCAAGAACCGCACCGGAACTTCCTGCTGAAACAAAAGCGTCAGCTTCTTTATCCTTCACCATCTTAAGACCTACCACAATGGATGAGTCTTTCTTTCTGCGGATCGCCATAACCGGCGGTTCTGCTGTCTCAATTACTTCCGATGTATGAACAACCGAAATCTGTTCTTTATTATATGTGTACCCGGAAAGTTCCTGATTGATGACATCTTCTTTTCCGACCAGGATCACATGGATCGCATCTGACTTCCCGACCGCCTCGACCGCACCTTTGATAATCTCATGCGGTGCGTTGTCTCCGCCCATTGCATCGACAACAACTTTTGTTATTTCTTTCATACTGTTACCTCCCAGCATTACTAAACCAATTCTACTAGACATGACCGTAAAAATCAATAATATTTAGCAGATTTAGGAAAATTAGGCAAAAAGAAAAGGAGTTAAGCAATACGCCTAACTCCTGTACTATAGCCTTTTTTAATTAGTTTTCTACAGTAACGATTTCTCTCTTGTTGTAAGATCCACAAGCTTTGCAAACTCTGTGTGGCATCATAAGTTCTCCACATTTGCTGCATTTCACCAGATTCGGTGCGCTCATTTTCCAGTTTGCTCTTCTCTTGTCTCTTCTTGCTTTAGAAGATTTATTCTTTGGACAAATTGACATAGGTTACACCTCCTTAAAATTCTTGTAAAGATCGCGGATAACTGACATTCTAGGGTCAAGACTGGTGTCTTCGCAGTCGCAGCTTCCCTCATTCAAGTTCTGACCACATACACTGCAAATCCCTTTACAGTCTTCGCTACATAGAACTTTCATCGGCCACCCTACTAAAATCTCGTTATAGAGCAGCTGCTCCACATCAAGATGATATCCGTCAATGTAATTCGCTTCATCGGATTCGCCATCATCTTCTCCGTCTGCCAGAGCTGTATTCACCTGCTTTTCAAAGGAAAGCGTGAAATCTGTCGGTACATCTGTAAGACATCTGTCACACGGAATGATTACCGTAAGACTTGTCTCACAACTGATATGAAGTTTTTTTTCGCCGGCATACTCGACATGAATATGCACAGGCTGTGTCCGGCTTACCGGAAATCTGCTTCCGTTCACCTTCACTTCTTTCATCTCAGTGCCGACCACTTCGTCAATGGACTTATGCGGTTCAGATAAGACTTCGGACAGGTCAATTAACATAATTCTTTCTCCTGTTCACACCTAAACTATTATACCATGTAAATTCTTTTTGTCAAGGATGATTTACAGATTTTAAGGTTTTTTCTAATTTCTTCTGTTATACAAGTGCAACTGTCTCTCTTGCAATTGCAAGTTCTTCGTTTGTCGGAACTACAAGAACTTTCACTTTGGAATCTGGTGTAGAGATTACGATCTCTTCTCCACGTTTTCCATTTGCTTCTTCATCGATTGTAATTCCAAGATATCCAAGATAGCTGCAGACTTTTGTTCTTACAAGTCCGGCATTTTCACCGATACCGGCTGTGAATACGATATTGTCTACACCGTTCATAGCTGCTGTGTATGCACCAACATATTTTGCTACTCTGTAAGCAAACACATCAATTGCAAGTGCTGCACGTGCATTTCCGTTATCTGCTGCTTCTTCAAGGTCACGGAAGTCGCTTGATACTCCGGAAATACCTTCTACACCAGATTTCTTGTTCAGAACGTTCATGATACCTGCGATATCAAGGTTTTCTTTCTTAGCAACGAATTCCATGATAGCCGGGTCGATATCTCCTGAACGTGTTCCCATTACAAGACCTTCCAGTGGAGTAAGTCCCATAGAGGTATCTACTGATTCTCCGTTAAGCACTGCTGAAACAGATGCTCCATTACCAAGATGGCATACGATCGTCTTTGTTGCGTTGTATGGTTTTCCAACAATCTCAGCTACTCTCTTAGATACGAAGCTGTGGCTTGTTCCGTGGAATCCGTAACGTCTTACTTTGTATTTTTCATAATATTCATATGGAAGTCCATACATATAAGCTTTCTCAGGCATTGTCTGATGAAAAGCAGTATCAAATACAACAACCTGTGGTGTGCCCGGCATCAGACTTTCACAAGCTTCGATTCCGATTAAGTTTGCCGGGTTGTGAAGTGGTGCAAGGTCATTGCACTCTGCGATCGCAGCTTTTACTTCCGGTGTTACAACTACAGATTTTGCAAACTTTTCTCCGCCGTGAACAACACGATGTCCGACTGCTCCGATTTCGTCAAGGCTCTTAACAACACCTGTATCTGCATCTGTCAGCGCGTCGATTACGAACTGGATTGCTTCTGTATGTGTAGGCATAGCCTTTTCAGATACATTCTTCTCTCCACCTGCCGGCTGATAGGTAAGTCTTCCGTCAATACCGATTCTTTCGCAAAGACCTTTTGCGAGAACCGCCTCCGATTCTGAGTTGATGAGCTGGAACTTCAGTGATGAACTTCCGCAGTTGATTACTAATACATTCATTGATGTTTCTCCCTTCTGGTACTAGAATTTTCTTTATTAGAACTCACACTCTATTTTTAATTATACTCCTTGCACACATTGTATACAAGTAATGTTATTTTTTTCACGTAATATTTTCCAGTACAATGTTTTTTGCACAAAAACTCTTTTTATAGTATAATCTTTTCACAAACAACACAAAGGAGATTTTAGTTAAAAGTATGAAAATCGTCGGTATCATCGCAGAATATAATCCGTTCCACAACGGACATCAGTATCATATAGACCAGGCACTTCAAAAAACGGGGGCAGATGCGGCAGTTGTCCTTATGAGTGGTGACTTCGTCCAGCGTGGCGCCCCTGCTATCGCACCAAAGCATTTGCGGGCAAAAGCTGCCCTTCTTGGCGGTGCATCACTCATTCTGGAGCTCCCGGTCCTTTTTTCCTGTGGCAGTGCAGAGTTGTTTGCAAGAGGTGCCGTTTCTATTTTTAACAGTCTTGGCTGTATTTCCTATCTCTGCTTTGGCAGTGAGTGTGGCGATATCAAAAAACTCAATCGGCTTGCCCGGATTCTTTCCGAAGAGCCAGAAGTCTACCGGCAGCTCTTGCAGGATGAGCTGCGAAAAGGCCGACCGTTTCCGCAGGCACGCCAGACTGCCCTAAGTGTCTATACAAAGGATCCGTCCCTTGCCGAAATCCTGTCCTCACCAAACAATACCCTTGGGATTGAATACTTAAAAGCGCTCCGGTATTTCAAAAGTCCGATCCAGCCTTTCGCAATTCCCCGCGAGGGATCCGGCTACCACGATACTGCCCTCTGCGAAACCTTCAGTTCCGCAACTGCGATCCGCAACCGAATTCTGAATCCATCTTTACCAGAAGATGCTTTTTCATCCGTCGCAGGACAACTTCCGCCCGCTTCTTCAGATCTGCTGCGAAAGAATTACCAGTCCTCACTTCCAATTATCCAGGATGATTTTTCGCTCCTGCTAAAGTATCGACTGCTCTGTGAGAGTGCTTCCTCTCTGACCGATTACCTTGATGTCAGCAAAGACCTCGCCAACCGGATCATCAATCAGAGAAATGATTTTGCTACCTGGAGTTCCTTCTGCGATCTTCTGAAAACCAGAGAGCTTACCTACACCCGGATCAGCCGCGCCCTGCTGCACATCCTGCTCGGCATAGAAAAGGACACCTTCCGACATGAGCCTCCTTTCTGTTTTGCAGAAGATTCCGGCAACATTTCCGGCAAAGCAAAAAAAGAGCGGTCATCCACATCCGCCCTTTATGCCCGCGTACTCGGTTTTCAAAAAAAAGATACTCAAATCCTTAAAGAGATCAAAGAGTATGCCACCATCCCTCTGATCACAAAGCTCGCAGATGCCAGAGATCTCACCTCCGCCACCCAGATCCTCCTGAACCTGGACATTTTCGCATCAGACCTGTATGAATCCATAATTACCGAGAAATTTGGCACACCTTTTACAAATGAATACCAGAAGCAGTTGCAAATTATTTAACCCTTCCCCTTTGTCAAAAAAGAGACTTTTTGCACACCACTACTACGCATGTTTGTGCAAAAAGTCTCTTTCTCATTTAGTTCACATGAAGAATTTTGGTAAGAGTCACCGCCCTGGCTCCAGGTCCGATATGGCATGCCACACTCAACGACAGTGGATCCATCCGGATTTCAAACTCCGGAAATGCTTCATGAAGCTCATCCAGCCATTCCTGTGCCTCCTTGCGGTCTCCTGTGTAAGCTGCATCCAGATACAGATCTTTTTTTCCATCACAATCTCCGAATTCTGAAGTACGAATCTCATTAATTGTCTTGATCATCGTCTTCTTTGCACTCTTCCATCCTCTTGACTTCGCAAACGCATCCAGCTTTTCTCCTTTAAGACGGAGAACTGGCTTCAGGTTCAGAACCGTTCCAATCGCTGCAGCTGCCGGTGTAAGTCTGCCGCCTTTCTTCAGGTATTTTAAAGTATCTACTGTAATATAGATATCACTGTCCCACTGGATCGCTTCTAACAGTTTTTTAATTTCTGCCGCGCTCTTTCCAGCATCTGCAAGCTTTTTCGCCTCTTCCACCGATCTTCGCTGCGTAACAGAAATCCGGTGATTATTTACGACCTGTACTTTTCCATCATAGTCCTGGGAAAGCATGATTGCAGTCTCACATGAACTGCTAAGACCGGCTGACATCGGAATATGTACAACCTCATCATATTCCTCCAGCGCCTTGTCCCACATATCCATTACATCTCCGGGAGCCGGTTGGGAAGTCTTAATATCTGCATCTCCTGCCAGTTTTTCATAAAACTCCTCCTGCGTGAGTGTGATATCCTCGTAAAACAACTCCTCATTGATATAGAATGGCATCGGAAGTACGTAAATTCCCATCTTCTTTCCTTCTGCCTGTGTAATTCCACTGTTACTATCTGTTACAATCGCAACTTTCCCCATGCTCTCTTTACCTCTTTCTAATTTTTAAAACTATGTATCGGTGCAGGAATTCTTCCCTTTCGATTCACAAATGCACTGCAGTCAAATTCATTGACCGGCATGATCGGCGCATATCCCAAAAGGCCACCAAACTCTGCCATATCTCCAACATCCTTTCCAACTACAGGTATCACACGAACCGCCGTTGTCTTCTGATTGACCATTCCGATCGCCATCTCATCCGCAATGATCCCGGAAATCGTAGCAGCTTTCGTCTTACCCGGAATAGCGATCATATCAAGTCCTACCGAGCAGACGCAAGTCATCGCCTCCAGCTTTTCTATACAAAGAGATCCGGCATTGACTGCATCGATCATTCCTTTATCCTCACTGACCGGAATAAAAGCTCCGCTTAAACCTCCTACATAGGAAGACGCCATAACGCCACCTTTTTTCACCTGATCGTTCAGCATAGCAAGTGCTGCTGTTGTTCCTGGTGCGCCAACTCTCTCAAGTCCGATTTCTTCCAGAATCTCCGCTACTGAATCACCAACAGCCGGTGTCGGTGCAAGTGACAGGTCAATGATTCCGAACGGAATACCAAGCCTTTTGGAAGCTTCTCCGGCTACAAGCTGACCAACCCTTGTCACCTTAAATGCGGTCTTCTTGATCGTATCACAAAGTTCCTGAAAGCCCTCGCCACGACATTTTTCAATCGCTCTTTTTACAACACCAGGTCCGCTGACACCGACATTGATCACGGCATCTCCTTCGGTAACACCTAAAAAGGCCCCTGCCATAAACGGGTTATCATCCGGTGCATTACATAAAACTACAAATTTTGCACAGCCAATCGAATCCTTGTCCTTTGTCGCCTCTGCTGTCTCTTTTACAATCTCGCCGCAAAGACGGACTGCATCCATATCAATACCAGTCTTTGTCGAACCTACATTGACCGAACTGCACACACGCTCTGTCTTTGCCATTGCCATCGGAATGGAACGGATCAGGAGTTCATCGCTCTTTGTCATTCCCTTGGATACGATTGCAGAGTATCCTCCGATAAAGTTTACACCGACTTCCTTTGCTGCTTTATCCAGTGTCTCTGCGATCGTCACAAAATCCTCTGGTTTTTTGCAGGCTGAACCGCCAACAAGTGCAACCGGTGTAATGGAAATCCGCTTATTAACGATCGGAATTCCAAATTCACTTTCGATCTTCTCTCCTGTCGATACAAGATCCTTTGCAAGTGTTGTGATTTTTTTATATATCTTTTCATTCAGTCTGTCCAGATCTGAGTCAATACAGTCCATCAGACTGATACCCAATGTGATTGTTCTTACATCCAGATTTTCTTCTTCGATCATCTGGTTTGTTTCTACTACTTCGTAAAAATTAATCATAGCGGTTCTCCTTACACTCTGTGCATTTTTTCAAAAATCTCTTCTCTCTGACAATGAATATTGACACCGATCTGTAAGCCGATATCACGAAGTTCTACCGCTACGATATCCAGTTCTTTTTTTGAATTTTCCACATCTGCAACCGCCATCATATTAAAATACCCATCCACGATCGCCTGGGAAATATTTAAAATATTGATATTGGTCTCTGCCAGGTATGTACATACTTTTGCAATAATTCCTACCGAATCTTTACCGACTACTGTAATAATGCATTTCTTCATTCTGCCTGTCCTCCTGAATCCAATCCTGCATACTTTCTTTTTCTAAACCTCGATCACTGCAGACACCTGATCCCTTTTTGCAACTGCGATTGGTATCTCATCCCCCTTATACGGGTTCTGCCCCAAAGTGACCTCCAGCCTGACAGTCTCATACGCAAGTTCTTCGTAATTATTCTCCTTGCTCAAATGCCCCAGCAATACACTCTGCAAGTTATTGTGTAGTATATCACAAAGAAGCCGTCCTGACAATTCATTTGATAAATGTCCTCTGTCCCCAAGAACTCTCTGCTTCAGGTAGTACGGATAAGGACCGACTTCCAGCATATGTATATCATGGTTAGATTCCAACAGGACCGCGTTTAAATCCTTCAGGTTCTCTACCGTATATTCATCATATTTTCCAAGATCCGTTGCTACCGCGATCTTCTTTCCATCCTGCTCAAAGCGGTAGCCGCTCGGTTCATTTGCATCATGGGAAATAGCAAATGGATGCACATCAATATCTCCCAGCTTAAATTCTTTATCTACCTGGATTTCATGGTAAAGTCCTTCCGGCATTTTCCCGAGATTTTTATAATCACGGATTCCCCGAATCGTTCCCGGTGTTCCATAGATCGGGATCTCATATTTTCTGCTGAATACACCAAGTCCCTGAATATGATCTGCATGTTCATGGGTGATCAGGATTCCATCCAGCTCTTCCCCTTTTATTTCAAGTTCCTTTAAGCCTTCCTCAATTCGTTTTTTGCTGATTCCTGTATCTACAAGCAGATGCGTGTGATCGCTCCCCACATAAATACAGTTTCCGCTGCTGCCACTGGCAATACTGCATAATCTCATCTTGTTTCTTCTCCCTGTTCTTAGCCTCTTCCCAGCGCCAAATCTATCTGTTTTTCCGTCTCTTCAAAGGTTCCGCCGTTTTCGATCACAAGATCCGAAACCGCTGTAAATGTCTCTTCCGACGGCTGATTTGCAAACACCGCATACATTTTTTCATCTGAATATCCGCGTGAACTTCTCAGTCGCTCCATCCGGATCTCCTGTGGCACATGAATATACCAGATCTCATCCAACATCTCACGATATACCGGTTCCGTAAGGAGTGCGGCTTCCAGAATAAAAAGCTCTTTTCCCTCTTCCTGCGCCTTCTGCATTTCCTCCCGGATCTTTTCATTGACCGCCGGATGCACGATCGCATTAAGCTTTTGCAGTTTCTCTGGCTGATCAAACACAATTCTGCCAAGAATTTTCCGATCAATCGTTCCATCAGGATTTAAAATTTCTTTCCCAAACGTCTCCACGACCTTCTGATAACATTTTTCTCCCGGAAGCTGTACCTGATGTGCCACCAGATCTGACTGGCAGATCACCGCACCGCACACTACACTTAAAAAGTCGAGTACTTTGCTCTTCCCGGAACCAATGCCTCCTGTTATTCCTATTTTTCTCATATCTGTTTCCTTCTATTTTGCCTCATACCAGTTTTTTCCACTATGCATGTCAATTTCAAGCGGAACGGAAAGATCTGCCGCATGCATCATGCCTTCTTTCAGGATCTCCCGCACTTCCTCTTCCTCTTCCTTCCATGTCTCGATTAGAAGTTCGTCGTGTACCTGCAGAACCAGCCTGGATTTCATGTTTCTCATGCGAAGCTCTTTGTCCACAGCGATCATTGCGATTTTCATGATATCTGCAGCCGTTCCCTGGATCGGAGAATTCATTGCCACACGTTCCCCGAATTGTCTCTGCATAAAATTGCTGGAAGACAGCTCCGGAACCGGTCTTCTTCTGCCAAATAAGGTCACAACATATCCCTGTTCTTTTGCATGAGCAACTGCATCATCCAGAAATTTCTTGATGCCCGGATAGGTTTCAAAATAACGGTCAATATATTCGGCCGCTTCTTTTCTCGTAATACTCAAGTCCTGGCTCAGTCCAAAAGAACTGATCCCATAGACAATACCAAAGTTGACTGCTTTTGCATTTCGCCTCTGCAGATCGGTCACTTCATCAAACGGAGTATGGAACACCTGAGAAGCTGTGATCCGGTGAATGTCCTTTGCCTCCCGGTATGCTTCGATCAGTGCTGCATCTCCGGAGCAATGTGCCAGCACACGCAGTTCTATCTGCGAATAATCAGCATCTACAAACACATATCCCTCTTCCGGCACAAATACTTTACGGATCAGCCGTCCAAGTTCTACCCTCGCCGGGATATTCTGCAGGTTTGGCTCTGTACTGCTGATACGTCCGGTCGCTGTGACTGTCTGGTTGAATTTTCCATGGATCCGGTGATCATCTTCATGAATAAACACGGCAAGCCCATCTGCATAAGTCGATTTCAGCTTGGCAAGCTGACGATATTCCAGGATTTTTGCCACGATCGGATAATCCGGTGCCAGCTTATCCAGTACATCTGCTGCCGTCGAATATCCCGTTTTCGTCTTCTTTCCATTTGGAAGGGACAGATGTTCAAAAAGGACCACACCCAGCTGCTTTGGCGAATTAATATTAAATTCTTCCCCGGCAAGCTCATAGATTTCCTTTTCCAGCTGTACAATTTTTCCGCCAAGTTGTTCTCCATAGCTTTTCAGTTCTTCTGCTTCTACACGCACCCCGTTCTGCTCCATGTGGAACAGGGTAAATACAAGCGGCATCTCAATTTCTGTAAAAAGCTTCCACATTTCCTCTTTTTTCAGCTTTTCTTCCAAAACTTCTGATGACGCAAATGCGGCATAGGCTTCATAACAAACCATTTTTTCCAGTTCTGTCTTCGGATCGATCATCAATCCAAGATGCTCCTGTGCCACATCTTCAAATCCATAATCATTTTTCAACGGATTCAGGAGGTAAGCAGCTACAATACTGTCAAAGCACTTCTCCTCTGCCGCTCCTTCTAACCCTTTCAGATAAGGCAGGGATGACTTCAGATCAAACACAACAAATCGTCCGGCATGCTTTGCCACATGTACAAGTGCCTCCAGAAGTTCTGCCATGCTGTATCCGTTTCCCACCGGAATGCAGTATATCTTCTCTTTCCCAAACGAAATTCCAATTCCACCGATCTCAGCACTTCCTGCGAACAGCGGAAGTATATTTCTGGTGTCTTTGTAAAGAACAGCTCCTACTGTCTGCGCTTTTTCCGCCTCCGCAAAGATTTTCTGAATTTCTTCTTTTCCCCCGGCAATCACAAATGCATCTTCAATCGAATTCTCACTCTGCACATCAAAACGGTTCAGCAGATTCTTGAACTGCAGTCTCTGGAAATAGACATAAGCTTCCTCTGTATAAAGATTTCCAAGCTTCGCCTCTTCCAGTTCATAAGCAAAATCCGCGTCTACATCAATTGTCGCCAGCACCTTACTCATTTGTGCCTGATCCCAGTATTCCACCAGATTTTTCGATGCTCTCGGCGGCTTCAGTTCGGATGCATGCTTGTAGGCATTTTCAATAGATCCGTATTCTACAATAATCTTGGTCGCCGTCTTTTCTCCGACTCCCGGCACCCCTGGGATATTATCTGAAGTATCTCCCATCAATGCTTTCACATCGATAAATTCTGTCGGTGTCACCTGGTATTTTTCTTTTACGTCCACTGCATAATAATTCTCGATCTCAGTTCCGGTCCGTTTTGTCTTCGGAATCCGGATCTCAACATGGTCTGTAGCAAGCTGGAGAAGATCTCTGTCTCCGGAAATAATGACCACTTCCATCCCCATTCGCTCGCATCTTTTGGACAGCGTTCCAAGAAGGTCATCTGCCTCCAGCCCTTCCTGCTCGATCGTCCGGATTCCCATAGCATGCAGAACTTCCTTCATCAACGGTACCTGCTGTCTGAGTTCTTCTGCCATCGGCTTTCTCGTCCCCTTATACGCCTCAAACATCTTATGGCGGAAAGTCGGCGCATGCACATCAAATGCAACGGTCAGATACTCCGGCTTTTCCTCCTCCAGAATCTTGAACATAATATTTAAGAATCCATATATTGCATTCGTATGGAGTCCTTCCGCATTTGTCAGATCCGGAAGTCCGAAAAACGCCCTGTTCAGAATACTGTGTCCGTCTATCAATACGATTTTGCTCATAATCAACTGCCTCTCTGTAAGTCTCATCATTTACTTCTATCTTTTCTATCTATTCGTTCAAATATACAACATCTCATTATGACATTTTTTTGATATATTTTCAATATTCCTAAATAAATCCATTTACAAATATCATATGAACAGGATCTTAAGAAATATATTTTCAAAAAATACTTGCGAACCAATAACAAATATGCTATCATTATTTTCGGTTCTTATTGAATCTTTAGTTAAGCCGGCATGTCGGAATGGCAGACGAGGCAGACTCAAAATCTGTTGCGGGTGACCGCGTGCGGGTTCAAGTCCCGCTGCCGGCAGTTATCCAACATCCCTGAAACCCTTATAAATCAAGTGTTTCAGGGATTTTTACATTCAAAAATGTTTGATTACCTTTGATTACTCGATAGCTTAAGGACTACCATCATTGCGGTTACCGTTAACATTTGAAGTAACCCGACTGTTTATCCTTGTGACTATTTCCATCTTTTCACTCGTGGAGGAAACATCGTACGTATAGTATTCCTCATTTACCCGCTCAGTATTACCTATCATTGCGCAGCACATGGTTCTTGGTGCGCCGGAAGCAAGCAGCTCTGAATTCAAAGTCCTTCTTGCAGTATGTATGCTTTTGGGATTAGTGAACCCCTCATTCGATGTCCGCCGTTTCATATATCCCGAGATGACTCTTGCATGAATACGTCCATCCGCATTAGAGAAAACGAACTCAGTCAAATAGCCGTATTTTTCCTCGACATTTTTAATCTTTTTAAGAAGCTCGGCGATTTCGATCGTCAATGGGAAGATCCGCGTCTTTCCGTTTTTAGGCGTCGAGATGTAAAAAGTGTTTGTCAGTCGATTTAATTTTTCACTGTGCCGGATAATGATGCGCTTGTTGACTTCGTCGATGTCGTTCCACATCAATCCTGAAAGTTCGCCTACACGCATTCCGGTATAAAGGGCAAGCTCAACGGCATATGGAAGAACATCATCAGGACGCTCTTTTCGTTTTTTGTTAAGAGAATTTATTAGTCTATTTTTTTCGCTTTGTGAAAACGTCCGTTCTTCCGGCATCTTAACAATCGCTTGCTCGCATCTCCTTTTGTAAAGCGGCAAATCAATTTTTAGGCACGGATTGCTTTCAATCAATCCATCCCTAATCGACTTATCAAATACGCCCTTAAGATAACCGAACAGTGCTTTCAATGCCCGATAGGGCACTTCCTTTTCTGAAAGCAGTTCGTTAAAAAATAGTTCTAAATATTCTTCATCGATCGTTCGGACATCTCTCTTTTCGATTTTTTTACCTTTCAAAAAACGTGCGTAGTCGGTCTGATATTTGTATATCGTGTTATCAGAAACGCCTTTTAGCTTTTGACGGTCTACCCATACGGCATATCTCTCCTTAAAAGATGTAGGCGATCGCTTCGTCCAATAATCGATGACAACCTTTTCAAGATCGCTTTTCGATTTCTTTTTTATTTGTTTACGTTTGCCATCATCGGCTGGAAGATATGTTCGGTAATAGCCATCTGCGCTATGCGTAATGGAATATGGATGCATCGCTAAGTATCTATCTTGTTTCATTGATTCTATTTTGTTGATCGCACCTACGATATCCATAATAGCATATTTGATAGTACTATCATATCCATTGACGTCGTTCATAGTATATTCCCCTTTTGCAATTTTCTCTTAACGCAAACATTTACGTGGCGTATTCGAAAAATGCAAATCACTGTCTTAGTACTATAGTATCAGTGTTACCTCAGCATAACTTTACTCCCTGTCGGAAACTGGAATACTTTCCACTTCAGACAACAGCCGGAATCTTAAAGTGGTAGAATCTTACAAAAGATTTCCTCAGGTTCTGTCAAAGAAAGGAGAAATCATATGAGCAGCAATTGCCAGCAAAAAAAAATGATGAATGCCCTAGGCGCTATCGATACAAAGGGCAATATCGTCCTCGAGCAGTTCCAAGACGGCACGGCACTTCTCTTCCAGCCGAGCAACGCGCAGCCGTTTTGCGTGGCTACAGACTATGACCGCGCGACGGCCTCGTGGTCATACAGAAAATACTTCAGCGATCTCGGATGCGCCCATGAAGCTGCCGACCCTGAGATTATCGAGGACGCCAGCGTCAGATGGGTCAAGGAGGATATCCGAGAAAAGCTCAAAGCTCAGGAAATCGAGCCGACAGAATTCAACGTGCAGTCCGTCATCATGGGCGATTCAAGGCTTTGGGAGCGCCCTCTCGACAGAGATTTTCGAGCCAACATGATTGCGAGCAGAAACGACGATCTCGATGCACGCGTTGCCATTCTCAAGGAGAACGGGAACTTCAAGAATGTTGACACCGCAATGCCGGTGGAAAGTCTTGATGATCTGGAACAATACAGGTCTGATCGGCTTACGGATAAGGTCACGTCACTTAAAGACAGTCTTGATGCACAATATAAGGCAGATGAGCGTGGTCGCGTTTTCGACCGTCCATGTCAAGTACTTGACGACGGTGATCTCGACGAACATTAAATAGAAAGGAGACAAAAATGACAAGCCGTGAAATGGTTCAAGATTCCGCCACACGCAATCAGAGAACTCTTGCTGATGCTGTCGTGGCTACAAATCGTTTCAGGGAGCTAGATGCTCGCTTTAAGTCGCACGATGGAATGGACCTCGATCCATCGACACCTGAAATCGAATCGGGATATGAATTCAATCGGCGCTCCATCGAGGATGACCGTGCTGCTGATGACCGAAATTCCATTTCGGATCAAGATATTGATTCACGGCTGTAATATGAATTTCCTGACGTATGGTTTGCAGATCGCATAATCATTGCGTGTTAGTACCGTAGGATGCAAAAGGCATCCAGAAGGGATGATTGATAATGGCAGATTTGGGAGAGGAAGCATTCTCCTCACAAATGAAAGTCGTCACGACTTTCTTGCGGTTGCTTGAAGAGCTCATGCGTAATAAGCAGCAAGACCTCCGCTATGGCACCAAAACGCAAAGGCGCGGTATCCTTCGTCGAATGAAAGATTTCGTCGGAGGTATCTTCAAGAAAGTCTATGATGGCACATTCGGCCGCCTGTCGCGTAATGGAAAAGATTATGGTCAACTTGACCTTAATGATCCGGCTATTGCAAAGCTCTTTGCGGACACAATGAAGCAAATGGGCATGGATGCGATGCATGAAGATAACAATCTTCTGTTCAGCACTTCCGATGTTGCAAAAATCCTGGCCTTTTCCAAGATGGTTGAACAAGAGCTCGGTAAAAAAATCGAGCACGAAAACGATACCCCTGAAAAAGAGCAATCTCAGGAACACGGACAAGGCCAGGAAAGGCAAGCCGATGCCCGAGGTTGGTCTGACTATCCCGCAACGCCCGAAGTGTAAAGCTGCCACACTTGGAAGCAACATGTTGAAAACAAGAAGTAATACTGTGGGCATTAGCAAGACACAAAACGCTGACCGTACAGCGCACACCGAGCATATTGAATGAATGCATATGGACATGGTATAATAGTATTATGGAGGTAAAAATACTATGTCTACAATCGCTGAGGCTGAAAAAGCTGTTAAATTCAATGTCTTCTATGCGAAAAAAAATGTTGTGGATAGTATCTGGAAAGAGGCAATCATTGAAGGTGTCAACATCACATACCCGCAAGCAAAAGTAATCGTTGAGCACAACCAAACCGTTGAAGGATTGACTGTCACCGGAACAATTACCGTCTACAATCTTAAACTTGCTTGGAATTATCTCTTTGAGCATTTAAACTCACTTGTAGATTTTGAGTTTGTTGCCAAAATAAATTCCATTTTGGGTGCATCGCTTGTTCATAACGCTGGATGTATTCGTAACATACCAGTAGGTATCAGTGGGACCGCCTGGCAACCGGAAATGCCGGACTTCGATACTGCAAAAGCCACTATCGAGAAAATTGCGAATATGGAACCTGGGAGAGAACGGGCGCTTAAGATGTTCGGTTATCTTTGTCGTTCCCAACTTTTTAGTGATGGAAATAAGCGAACGGCACAGCTCGTGGCAAACAAGATGTTGATCGCTGACGGGCGCGGAATCTTGGCGATTCCACCAGAGTGTAAACATGACTTCGGTGAAAAGCTCAAGCGCTTCTATGAGACAGCGGATGATTCTGAATTACAGAAATTTTTAATTGAAACATCAATCTACAATTAAGAGAAGCAGGAAACTGATTTCAGTCGGCTTCCTGCTTTCTTTTACGGTTAGACGAGTTTTACTTAATCAAAGTATATGATATAATATACTTTGAAAGCAGGTGATAAGATGCGTACTATCGACGCTATGAAAAAACTTGCCCGCAATGATGGGCGATTTACTCATGTTTACACTAAAAAGGAGCTGTCAGAACTTTTTAATGAAACCGGCAGCAAATTGAATGGAACATTGAAGTCACTTATTAAAGAAAACATTTTGAATCGTGCATACCATAATGTATACGTTTTTCGCTTTTCTCAATACGGAGGACTCGGTACTTTAGATTTGATTGGTAAGAAAATCCGACCAAATGACTCCTTCTATGAAAGCCTTGAGTCCTCTGCTTCAGCATGGAGTCTCATTTCACAGATCCCCACGGTCGTAACCTATATGACCACAGGAAAGTCAAAATGGTATAACACGGGTTACGGAAGCATCGATTTCGTTCATTACAGCAAAACAGATGAGAAACCAAGAACCATCGATAGGTCGTCGATGGGAAGGGTTCCGCTTGCAGACAAACTTCAAACATATCGGGACTTACAAAAAACAAAACGTTCCCTTGATCTTTTAAGAGAGCAATACGACAAAGACCATGGCTGTCGCGACGGTAATATTCAATATTATCCATGCGAAGATGATGACACATGGGATTTCTTAGATAATTTGGAGGAAGATATACTTTAAAGTATATCTTCCTATTTTCTTGGAGTCCCTATGCCTTTATTTGCATCGCTTACTCTTGTTAAAGAAACTGCTTTAAAAGAGGCTGCTTGCGTTCGGCTTCCCAAGTATCGATTACCGTTTATGGTTAAAGGACTCACGGTCACACATGAGTTCCTTCAGATCCATCTGACCGATAACCTCGCGCATCTTTCCGAGCATCACCTCGGTGACCTGACGGGTCATCTCGATCTTATCCATATTGAGATAATTCTTCGATGCTATCTCGATCAATTCGGGAGTCTGTCCAATCTGGAAATTTGCGACAGCGCAAGCATGGATAAGAATCGCATCTTGTGTCGGGATTTCATTCTCCGTCGACAACTGAACCTGCACAGCACCGAGAGCCAACGTGTCCACACGCTGCAGACCGGGGATAACGAACGTGCCCTTTCCTGACACGCTACGCGTCTGCCCGAATCCAGATACGATCATCAATTTGTCCGGTGGGCACTTCCTCCAACAGGACTCGAACACGACGATCACCATGATCACGATTAGAAGCGGTCCAAGCAGAGGACCACACAAGTCAAAAAGCATCTTTTTCCCTTTCTGTTGATGCTTTGGTGAATGGGGCTATTATACCATAATACCGGAATATGGCGCCGAAAAAAGGTCGCCCAAACGGATGACCTTTGCAAACAGTCGCGTTTCGCCATTACCCCTGTAACCGTACACCTAATCCTTAAGTGACGATGGCGAAACGCATATATATAGTAGCATGCGGACTCAAAAACTTCCGGGACTTTCAAAAGCAAGCGGAACGTTGACCTTTTCGTTGTTCTTTCTGCATTACGACTTGATGGCGTGTTCCTTTTCTTCCACTATCGTTCCTTTCCTTTTTACCTACAACGGTCTTCTTCCGGAATAATCTTGTTCAGCGTATTTTCAAATACTTTGGATCCTCTTTTTACTGCTTCTGCCTTCTCGCTAAGTGGAAGACCTTTCTTGTGAATCATCTTAACAGAATCAAGAAGCATCGGTATTTTGGTTGTTGCTTGGATCTCGTTGAATTTCTCTTCCATCGCTTTGCAAAGCGCATGCTCATCCACAATAGGAATCCGTAGCAATTCCCTTACTTTCTCTGTAATATAGTGGTTCAGCGCTTCAAGCCGATCCTGTGGAAGCGGATATGTTGGATGATTCTGGAACTCAAAACCGATCATCCTGCGCAAAAGCTCATGCTGCTCCGCTCCCATAACAATTCCAGCCATATCATCAAAGGCGATATTCGCTGTTGCAGGTAGGTAATATCGATTTGAACGATCAAGGAAATTCGCATAGTCTGTCTCGTCATCTTGCGCAAACAAGGACAGATTGTGGTCAAACAACGGGGCTAATCCCAACAGCCGTCCTGTTCTGTTTTCCCGTAAGATACCAAAATTTCCGCCGTGACGATCCCGATTGCAGATCAAGGCATCAAAAACAACCATTGTCCTGTATTTCGATGCCATCTTTGGATCAAGCTCATTTAAGATCGATAACGCTGCCGGGAAACTCGCATCACCAGCAGCAACGAAAAATGGAACAAAAGAAATTTCTTTGTCATTCATAAGTCCGCAGACAGACGCAAGTTTCCCTTTCCACATCTCTAAATCGTAGGAAACATGATCTATTCCCATCCGTTTTGCGACTTGTGCTGCAAAGTATTCAGAATAAGGTTCTTTGCCAAGATTTCTGGCACCGCTTGTACCTGTTTTGAACAACAGCAGCCTATCGTTAATCCGTCGAACTGCTTTCGGAAATTGCCCTCCCAGTGTCCACTCACTTGAAACGCTCGCTTTATGCTTTTGTGATGGCGTGTACCCGGTATAAGCTACAAGTCCCAATACTTCATCAAAGCGATTGTCGAACAAATTGATTCCATCAAAGGTAACATCTGATTTCCCATCATCAAGCCAATACGAATCGTTAATGGAAAGCCCTTTGGATACATCAAGAATTCCAAGGATATCATTCCTTGTCAATCCTGCCGTACTAAGAATCTGCTCTACAAATGCCCTGTTTTTCGGAATGGTTCTACCTTCCATCCAACTCGCAAGGCTTTTTTCATCTTGATCTACAATTAAATTCAATGGAAGCAAATGCGCATTTGCCGAATCGATATCCGTAATCTCCAGTTTCAAACTACCGAATGCGTCATAGGCAGCTTCGAATCTCATGAGGCTCTGATCATAGATCTTCAGCTCATAGCTTTTAGTCTCTCTCGTCATGCTGCTCCTCCCTTTTCTTTTCAATATCTATTATTATAGCATAATACTATCGTCCTATGCAGCTTATAATTTACCAAAACGGTTGTAAAACCATTGGTTTTAGCAATGGTAAGGGCCAATCCGCTAAATTGACACTCCCCGTAGTTAAAACCAGGGAATTCTCGGTTCTGTGAGGTCTGCCGTCGGGGACCGATATTGGTCCTCTAGGGTCTTACGTCCTCTCCCCGAGCGTTTAGGCGGTTACAGCCGCCACGGTTCCCGCGTGCCCCGCGGTACCTTCCGTGTTGGAGAGGATGCGCTTCCCTTTCGCCAGTATGTTCTTCAGGTGTTCTGCTTGGAAGAGAAGATATACGACGTCCACGTCTGTCTTCCAGACCCGCTTGACCCATCTTTTCGTATCGTATTACCCAATTGCGAACTTGTTGATAGGAACAATCATATTTGAGTGCCATTGCACCATAATTCTTATCATTTGCAAGACAATCTGTTACTATTTTTAATCTCTCATCAAGTGTAGTGTTCTTTGTTTTTTTCATGTAAGCACCTCCAGTGGATGTTTTTAATATTCCACCAGAATTATACACCTTAATCCAATCGGAAAGCTGTCTGTGTGAACGAATTCCGTATTTTATGCAAATATCCTGAAGAGATCCTTCTCCGTTAAGATAATCATTTATAGCAGATATTTTTAAATCTTTTGAATAAGATTTGTTTTTCGGTTGATTGAGTAATCCAGTTGGTCCATCATACTGATAAATAGAAATCCAATTTCGAATACTATGATGATCAACTCCCAATTCTTTTCCTGCTTGCCGTATGCCAATTTCTCCTGCAAGGTAGCGTTCGACTATTTTTACTTTTTCTACTGATTCTATCTTACTCTTTCTGAACATGAAAATACCCCCATATAGGACTTTTATATTTCATTGTCCTATATGAGGGTAGCATATCAAAATCCAGGGGCGTTTTCTATCTCAGCTTATAATTCTATTTTCCGAGCTTATCCGCTTCTTCCGTATTCTTCTTAAGTTCCTCATAAACCGGGAAGCAGTCGAAAGTTGCAAAGTAATCCATCGGAGTCTCTGCTCTGCGGATCAGCTGTGTACCTCCGTCCTCTTTCAGAAGAACTTCTGCGGAACGAAGACGTCCGTTGTAATTATATCCCATAGAGAATCCATGTGCTCCGGTATCATGGATCACAAGCAGATCTCCCATGTCAATCTTCGGAAGCTGACGGTCAATTGCAAATTTATCATTATTCTCGCACAGAGAACCAGTCACATCGTAAGTATGATCGCATGGTTCATTTTCTTTTCCCATGACAGTGATGTGATGGTAGGCACCATACATAGCCGGACGCATCAGGTTTGCAGCACATGCATCTACACCGATGTACTCTTTGTGCGTATGCTTTTCATGAATTGCTTTTGTCACAAGGCATCCATAAGGTCCAAGCATAAAACGGCCAAGCTCTGTGTAAATCGCCACATCGCCCATTCCAGCCGGAACAAGAACCTCTTCGTACACTTTTCTTACACCTTCACCGATCACCTTGATATCGTTCGGTTCCTGATCCGGTTTGTAAGGGATTCCCACACCACCGGAAAGGTTGATGAACTTGATATGTACACCGGTCTCCTTCTGAAGCTTAACTGCTACTTCAAACAAAGTACGTGCAAGTGTCGGATAATATTCATTAGTTACAGTATTACTTGCAAGGAATGCATGGATACCGAACTCTTTTGCGCCTTTGGACTTCAGGATCTTGAATGCCTCAAAAATCTGTTCAGTTGTCATACCGTATTTGGCATCTCCCGGATTATCCATAATACTGTTGGAAATTTTGAAAAGTCCACCCGGATTATAACGGCAGCTGATTGTCTCCGGAATCTTTCCGATCGTCTTTTCCAGAAAATCAATGTGTGTGATATCGTCCAGGTTGATGATCGCGCCGAGCTTATCAGCAAGTGCAAATTCCTCTGCCGGTGTATCATTGGAAGAAAACATAATATTTTCTCCAACCTGTCCGACAGACTCAGACATTAAAAGCTCTGTATAGGAAGAGCAGTCACATCCACATCCATATTCTTTTAAAATATTGAGGATATATGGGTTTGGAGTCGCCTTTACTGCAAAATATTCTTTATATCCTTTGTTCCATGCAAATGCTTCTTTGAGTGCCTTTACATTTTCTCGGATCCCTTTCTCATCATAAAGATGAAACGGAGTCGGATATTCTTTTACGATTTCATCTAACTGTGTCTTTGTTACGAATGGTTCTTTTTTCATCCTGTTCATCTCTCTTTCGTTTAGTCGATGGTTGCAATACGCATCATATTACTTACAGAACCCTTTTCACGCTGTACGCTCGGTGAAGGAATACCAGCTGTCAGGACCACAATATCTCCACTGTCCACGCATTTCTTTGCCTGTGCAAGATCAATTGCCCCGCTGCAGATATCATCTGTTGTATGGAATTCCAAGGACTTCAGTGCTCTTACTCCCCAGTAGATCGACATCCGGCGAAGGGTACGTTCGTTCGGTGTAATTCCAAGGATTTCCTGTCTCGGACGAAGGTTGGATACAACCCTTGTTGTTGCACCGGATACAGATGGAGTGATGATGCATCTTGCATTCAGGTTCGCTGCCGCAAGAACAGAAGCATATCCGATCGCACTGGACACACCTGATTTCAGATGATCGCCGGCTTTAACAAGAATAGAATCATAATCCAGATGTTCCTCTGTCGTCTCTACAATATGAACCATCATCTGGAGTGCTTCCAGAGGGTATTTCCCCTGTGCTGTCTCTCCGGAAAGCATAACTGCATCCGTTCCATCGTATACCGCATTGGCAACGTCCGTCACTTCTGCTCTTGTCGGACGCGGATTACGCATCATAGAATCCAGCATCTGTGTTGCAGTAATAACAGTCTTAAAGTTGTCATTACATTTCTGGATGATCATTTTCTGGAGATGCGGCACTTCCTCTGCCGGGATCTCTACACCAAGATCTCCACGTGCCACCATAATACCATCAGCCGCACGGATGATCTCATCAATATTCTCAATACCTTCTGCGTTCTCTACCTTTGCAATGATTGGAATATACGGAGCGCCGAGTTCTTTTAAGTATGCCTTGATCTCAAGTACACACTCTGCATTTCTTACAAATGATGCTGCGATAAAGTCAATATCCTGCTCTACACCGAAACGGATATCATCCTTATCTTTTTCTGTAATAGCCGGAAGACGAATGGCTACGTTCGGTACGTTAACACCTTTTCTTTCGCCAAGTTCTCCGCCATTTACTACAGAACAGACAATCTCTGTCTCTGTCTTGCTCTCTACACGAAGTCCGATCAGACCATCGTCAATCAGAATGGTACAGCCTTTATAAATATCCTGTACCAGTCCCTTATATGTGATAGATACTCTCTTATTATCTCCTATGATATCTTCTGTTGTCAGAGTGAAGGTTTCTCCTTCTTTTAAAGTAATTTTCTTTCCGTCTTTCAGAATTCCTGTACGGATTTCCGGTCCCTTTGTATCTAGAAGGATTGCTGTGTTTGCATGTTCCTCTTCACGAAGTTCTTTGAGCATATCCATTCTGAATTTCTGTTCTTCATGATCACCATGTGAGAAATTGAAACGTGCCACATTCATTCCATTCTGGATCAGCTTTCTCATCATTTCTCTGTCGTTGGTGTTTGGTCCCATTGTACAAACAATCTTGGTTTTTTTCATTGTTTCCTCCTCTTTTAATTCAATTTGATTCTATGGTAGAACTCTACTTCACATGTTCGTGTGTGAAAAGATGTTCCTGGCAATATTCATAATTCCCGTTACACTTTGAGCAATAACGGAACTCCAGTGTCGGATCGTCAAGTTCAGTACGTCCGCACACTGCACATCTGTGCTTTGCACCTCCTGCATATTGATTCTGCGGACGGCTTATCTGCTTCTGAAATTTCTTTCTGCGGGCAGCCTGTTTCGGACTGTGTCCACGCAGATTCCGGTTGCAGAAAAAGAAAATAATAAAATTCAAAAGGGATGCGATGATCACGATCCGTATAATCAGACCACCCTGCACTGCGTCTACCGCAAGCAGAACCACATCCAGAATTGCAAGCCACTTCATCTTGATCGGGATAATGCCGTAAAGCAAAAGCTGATAATCCGGCATGATAGATGCACATGCAAGGAAAATGGACATATTGATATAGTAAGTGCTGTAAAGGCTTCCAAATCCGGTAATGCCTCCGATCAGTCCATTCACAATAAAAGCTCCAATAACCGTAAATAATATCCCTGAAAAAATGTAAACATTGTAACGAAATGCCCCCCAGTAGCTTTCCAGCGTATTACCAAGGGAATAGTATAACAGCATCATAAAGATAACAAAAATAATATTGTCATTCGGCGGGATGATCACCCAGCTTAGAAGTCGCCACACCTGCCCTTTCAGAATCAGTGCCGGTTCCAGTGTAAAATAGTTAAGAAGCTGTGGCATCGTAAAACTCAAAAGATATCCGATCGCATAGCCTGCAAGCAGATACATCGTAAGATTTCTAATTGCATAGCGCCCAAATCTGCGCTCCATTTTATCTAACCAGTTCTTCATTCAAACTCTCCTTTCACGTATGTTATTTTATCGTCTGCTTTTTACTTTGTCAATTCCATTCCACCTCTTTACTCTCTTTTCACATAATTTACATCTTTTGTTCACTCCCAGGCACTTTTTTCTACAACCCCATACACAACTTCTGTTTGTATTTTCGATAGTTCTGTCGTATAATGTAAGATACTGTAGTTCTCTGCGAACTACATTTAATAGGTAAAAACACAGACAAATTTTTTAATTGTAATAAGGAGTAGTTAAATCATGAATCAGACAGAATTACATACCCTGGGGATTGACATCGGTTCTACAACTGTTAAAATCGCAGTTCTGGACAGTAATAATG
This sequence comes from Coprococcus sp. TM115-187, assembly GCF_027679115.1. Classification (NCBI taxonomy): domain Bacteria; kingdom Bacillati; phylum Bacillota; class Clostridia; order Lachnospirales; family Lachnospiraceae; genus Coprococcus; species Coprococcus sp. TM115-187. Next base: position 57,092 of record NZ_JAQEKS010000001.1, read on the forward strand.
ATGTTCTGTTTTCTGATTACGAGCGTCACTTCGCCAATATTCAGGAAACCCTTTCTGATCTGCTTGGCCGTGCTATCTACAAGCTCGGTCAGATCAAGGTATCTCCAATGATTACCGGATCAGGTGGTCTTACTCTGGCAAAGCATCTTGGCGTACCTTTTGTCCAGGAGGTTGTTGCCGTTTCCACCGCTCTTCAGGATTATGCACCACAGACCGATGTAGCGATCGAGCTGGGCGGCGAAGATGCCAAGATCATCTATTTTGAAAATGGAAATATTGAGCAACGTATGAACGGAATCTGCGCCGGAGGTACCGGATCTTTCATCGATCAAATGGCGTCCCTTCTCCAGACAGATGCAACCGGTCTGAACGAATATGCCAAAAATTACAAAGCACTTTATACGATTGCAGCTCGCTGTGGCGTATTTGCCAAGACAGATATCCAGCCGCTGATCAATGACGGTGCTACCAAAGAAGACCTGTCTGCTTCTATTTTCCAGGCAGTCGTCAACCAGACCATCAGTGGTCTTGCCTGCGGAAAACCAATCCGCGGACATGTTGCTTTCCTCGGTGGACCGCTTCATTTCCTCTCTGAACTGAGAGAAGCGTTTATCCGTACTCTCAAGCTGGATGACGAACACATTATCGCACCAAAGTATTCCCATCTTTTTGCAGCCGTCGGCTCTGCGCTGAACTCTAAAAAGGATGTAGTCACCTCTCTTGGTGAGATGCAGAAAAAGCTGGATGCCCATATTGAAATGGACTTTGAAGTTGAGCGTATGCAGCCACTCTTTTCCAGTGAAGCAGATTACAATGAATTTAAGAACCGCCATGCAAAGCATCAGGTGCCGGTTGGTGATCTTGCCAGCTACCGCGGTAATGCCTACCTTGGAATCGATGCCGGTTCTACCACCACGAAAGCCGCTCTGGTCGGAGAAGACGGTACTCTTTTGTACTCCTTCTACCATGGCAATGACGGTGATCCTCTTGGTACGACCATCGGTGCGATCAAGGATATTTACAGCCAGCTTCCGGAAGGCGTACAGATCGTTCACTCCTGCTCAACCGGTTACGGAGAAGCGCTCATTAAAGCCGCACTTCTTCTGGATGAAGGCGAAGTTGAAACCGTATCTCACTATTACGCCGCTTCTTTCTTCGAACCGGATGTAGACTGTATCCTCGATATCGGTGGTCAGGATATGAAGTGTATCAAGATCAAGAATCAGACTGTAGACAGCGTACAGCTCAACGAAGCATGTTCTTCCGGATGCGGTTCCTTTATCGAGACTTTTGCCAAATCCCTGAACTACACCGTAGAGGATTTTGCACATGAAGCACTTTTTGCGAAACATCCGATTGACCTCGGTACCCGTTGTACCGTATTTATGAACTCAAAGGTAAAACAGGCGCAAAAAGAAGGTGCTGAAGTATCCGATATTTCAGCCGGACTTGCTTATTCGGTTATCAAAAATGCTCTTTTCAAGGTTATCAAGGTATCCGATGCATCTGAGCTTGGTAAAAAAATTGTTGTACAGGGTGGTACATTCTACAATGATGCCGTACTCAGAAGCTTTGAGACCATCGCCGGATGTCAGGCAATCCGTCCGGATATTGCAGGAATTATGGGTGCTTTTGGGGCTGCACTGATTGCAAGAGAACGCTATGGTTTCAAAGAATGCAAAAATACAACTATGCTTTCCATTGATGAAATCAATGAACTTACCTATACAACCTCAATGGCAAAATGTAACGGCTGTACCAACAACTGTCGTCTGACCATCAACAGATTCAGTGGAGGACGTCGTTTTATTTCCGGAAACCGTTGCGAGCGCGGTCTTGGAAAAGAGAAAGCAAAGAGTGATGTGCCAAACCTTTTCGCTTATAAAAATGAACGTTATTTTGGTTACACGCCATTAGATCCATCCGAAGCAAAACGTGGAACGGTTGGTATTCCAAGAGTTCTCAACATGTATGAGAACTATCCGTTCTGGTTTACTTTCTTCACAAAACTGGGATATCATGTGTTACTCTCTCCTGCTTCTACACATAAGATTTATGAACTTGGTATTGAATCTATTCCGAGCGAATCCGAGTGTTATCCGGCAAAGCTGGCGCACGGACATGTACAGTGGCTGATCAACCAGGGTGCAGACTTTATCTTCTACCCTTGTATACCATACGAACGTGGTGAATTTGCCGATGCCGACAATCATTATAACTGCCCGATCGTCACCTCATACGCGGAGAACATCAAGAACAATATGGATCCGATCGTACACGGTGAAGTAGATTTCATGAATCCATTCCTCGCCCTCACAAGCGAAAAGACAATCACAGACGGACTGGTCCGTGAATTTACTTCTGCAAAGAATCTTCCGGCAGAAGAAATCAAAAATGCCGCTCATGCTGCATGGGAAGAACTTGCTGCATGCCGTCAGGACATCCGCAAAAAGGGTGAAGAAACACTCGCTTACATGGAAAAGACAGGAACCCGCGGCATTGTACTTGCCGGTCGTCCATACCATTACGATCCGGAGGTCAACCACGGTATCCCGGAGATGATCACCTCCTACGGACTTGCCGTTCTGACGGAAGATTCTATCTCCCATCTGAATCCGGTAGAACGTCCGCTGATTGTTATGGATCAGTGGATGTATCATTCCCGACTGTACGCAGCAGCCAATTTTGTAAAGACAAGAGATGATCTGGATCTGATCCAGCTGAACTCTTTCGGATGCGGTCTTGATGCCGTAACAACCGATGCTGTTGCAGATATTCTGACCGGTTCCGACAAGATTTATACCTCTCTTAAGATTGATGAGGTTAATAACCTGGGTGCTGCACGTATCCGTATCCGTTCTCTTCTCGCCGCCATCCGCGTCCGCGAGCAGAAGCATATGGAGCGCACCATTCGTCCGGCAAATATCGAAAAAATTCCTTTTACAAAGGAAATGAAGGAAACCTATACCATTTTGTGTCCGCAGATGTCACCGATCCATTTTTCACTGATTGAGCCAGCCTTCCAGGAAGCAGGCTACAAACTGGAAGTACTGAAAAATGATAACAAGCATGCAGTTGACATGGGTCTTAAATATGTAAACAATGACGCCTGCTACCCATCTCTGATGGTAGTTGGACAGATCATGGAGGCTATCCTTTCCGGCAAATATGACACCGACCACCTGGCTGTCATTATTTCACAGACCGGTGGCGGATGCCGTGCTTCCAACTATATCGGATTTATCCGCCGTGCTCTTAAAAAAGCCGGTTACGGACATATCCCTGTTATTTCAATCAACTTAAGCGGGCTTGAAAGCAATCCTGGATTCAAGATCACCCTTCCGCTTGTACTGAAAGGTGTGTATGGTCTGATATTTGGTGATCTCTTCATGCGCTGCCTGTACCGTGTCCGCCCATATGAAGCTGTTCCAGGCTCTGCCAATACCATGCATAAGAAATGGGAAAAGACAGTTATCAAATTTATCAAGAAAGGTTATCCAAGCAGACACGAGTTTAAGCGTCTCTGCCGCCAGATCGTAGAAGATTTTGATTCTCTTCCATTAAAAGATGTCAAAAAGCCACGTGTCGGAGTTGTCGGAGAAATCCTTGTTAAATTCCTTCCAGCTGCCAATAACTACCTGGTAGATCTTCTTGAACAGGAAGGTGCCGAAGCCGTGGTTCCGGATCTGACCGACTTCCTGCTCTACTGCTTCTACAATACAAACTTTAAAGCAGAACATCTCGGCATGAAGAAATCAACCGCCCGCATGGGTAATCTCGGAATCAAGGCTCTGGAATGGTTCCGCAAGCCTGCCGTTGATGCATTAAAAGCAAGTAAACGCTTCGATCCACCATCACATATTGAACACCTGGCTTCGATGGCAAAAGAAATTGTTTCTCTTGGAAACCAGACCGGTGAAGGATGGTTCCTTACCGGAGAAATGCTGGAGCTGATCCACAGCGGTGCACCAAACATTGTCTGCACACAGCCTTTCGCCTGTCTGCCAAACCACGTAGTCGGAAAAGGTGTTATTAAAGAACTGCGCCGCCGTCATCCGGAATCCAACATCGTTGCAATCGATTATGATCCGGGAGCAAGCGAAGTAAACCAGCTGAACCGCATCAAACTGATGCTTTCGACTGCACAGAAGAAGATGTAGAATTTTAGGATATGTAAAATATATTTGGTTGCAATAAGACGACCAGAGGAAACAAAGTACTCCCTCACATTCAGTTGCACTAACCACTTCGTTCAAGCCTCTTAAGGCAGGAATCGTGTTCAGCAAAGGCTTCCACGATTCCTGAGTCTTGAACTCCGTAGTGCAAATTCATGTGAGGGAGTACTTTGTTTCCTCTGGTCTGTATATTGGTAACTTTGTTTTACATATGCGAAAGTTTTTTGGGTGGTGAGGACTAGGATTTAGGGAATTGCAGTAGGAAGGGAAGATTAGTGTAATATCTTTCTTTACAGTTTTTTCTCTCCGAATTCAGCACCGTCATTTTTACCAGTACAGTTAAACGGTCGATTTTACAAAAGAAAGTCCTGCAATTCACTTTTGTGCAATGGAGATGAGACTCAGAAATCATGGAAGCCTTTGCTGAACATGATTTCCGCTCTAAGAGGCTCATCGGAATGGTTTGCACAATGGAATTGGAGGACTTTCTTTTGTAAAATCGACCACACAACCTTTATTTAAAAAAACAGCGGACTCCTTTTCGGGAAAATCCACTGTTTCTCACATATATTAAGCTTCTTCGACTTCTACTTTTTCGCCAAGAATTTTATCAATACTTACCAGTTTTACGCTGAGTACGAATACCTGTGCTGCAACTTCCAGTTCTTCTGGTGTCGGGAAGGACGGTGCAATTCGGATATTGCTGTCTTTTGGATCCTTTCCGTATGGGAAGGTTGCTCCCGCTTTTGTCATGATCAGTCCGGCTTCTTTTGCTTTTGCTACGATTGCTTTGGCACATCCATCCAACGCATCAAAGGAAATGAAGTATCCTCCTCGCGGTGCTATCCAGGAACCAATCTCAAGTCCGCCAAGCTCACTTTCCAGTACACTTAATACGGTGTCAAATTTCGGTCTTAAGATATCTGCATGTTTCTTCATATGCTGAACCATTCCATGGATATCACCGAAGAAACGCGCATGTCTGAGCTGGTTTAATTTATCATGACCGATGGTCTGTACGGACATCATCTTGCGGATTTCCGCAAGGTTTTCATCGGATGCTGCAATTGCTGCAATACCAGAACCCGGGAAGCTGATCTTGGAAGTAGAACCGAATTTGTAAACCATGTTCGGATGTCCTTCTTTTTTACATTCCATCAAAATCTCAATCAGATAATCCTGTTTATCCTCATACAAATGATGGATTCCATATGCATTATCCCAGAAAATACGGAAATCTTCTGCCGCTGGATTTAATTTTGCAAAACGGTGTACAGTTTCATCAGAATAAGTGATTCCCTGTGGGTTAGAATATTTCGGTACACACCAGATACCTTTTACAGCCGGATCATTCTCCACATACTGCTCTACCAGATCCATATCCGGTCCATCCGACGTCATTGGAATATTGATCATCTCAATTCCAAAATGTTCGGTGATTGCAAAATGTCTGTCATATCCAGGTACCGGGCACAGGAATTTTATCTTGTCAAGCTTTGCCCAAGGGGTGCTTCCCATGATACCATGTGTCATCGCTCTTGCAACAGTATCATACATTACGTTCAGGCTGGAGTTACCAAAGATAATAATATTGTCCTTCGGTACTTCCATCATATCAGAAAGAAGCTGTTTTGCTTCTTTGATTCCATCGATCACTCCATAGTTACGGCAATCTACTCCTTCTTCGCAGACAAGATCTGATGTGCTCTTAAGTACATCCATCATCCCCATAGAAAGATCAAGCTGTGCTTTGGACGGTTTACCTCTGGACATATCCAGTTTCAGACCTTTTCCTTTAACATCTTCAAATTCTTTTTCCAGTCTGCTCTTTAATTCAAGCAGTTCTTCTCTACTCATATCTCTATATGCAGTCATCTTGAAAACCTCCCATAATCATCAACTAATCATTGTGTGTTTCCTGCCGTACTTTATACTTCCGAAATCTGCCATCTGCAGTTTCTTTCAGCTGTTTTGACAACATCAAAACTCACTACAAGTAGTAAGTATATAGGAAAAATGATTTTTCGTCAACCAATTCTTGCATATAAATATGATATATCGTGATTTTTGTTGATTTAAATGTGATTTTTTGAATTTTTGTTTTTCATTTCATGCATTTTTCCATTTCAATGCTTTTCAAAAAGAGTAGATCAGATTTATATGCAGCATATTTTCTTTTCTCCTGCAGTATGTTTTGCTCTTCTGATAATCGAGTAGGCTGACTCCTACTCGATTCGTATACTTTGTACACTATCTCGCTTAACAGCCAGGTGATGTACATTCGCCAAGTACAGATTCTTGTGCAAGCACAAATCTGTACTTGGCTCATCGTATACACAAAACACCCGGAACCATTTTCATGATTCCGGGCAAATATATTTACTATTTTACTAATAATGATTTTCCAGTCATATCTGCTGGCTGCTGCATTCCCATCAGCTCGATCAGCGTCGGAGCGATGTCTGCAAGGCATCCGCCTTCACGAAGCTTATATGCAGGATCTGCATTTACAAGAATGAACGGAACCGGGTTCGTTGTATGAGCGGTAAATGGTTCTCCTGTCTCTTCATCGATCAGCTGTTCTGCATTTCCGTGGTCAGCGCAGATAAACATCTGTCCACCAACTTCTTGCACTGCATCAACTGCTTTTCCTACACATTCATCAACAGCTTCAATTGCTTTGATCACTGCTGCTTCTACACCGGTATGGCCAACCATATCCGGGTTTGCAAAATTAATTACGATTACGTCGTACTTGTCCGCTTTGATTGCATCTACAAGCTTGTCACATACTTCATATGCACTCATCTCCGGCTTCAGATCGTAAGTTGCAACCTTAGGCGATTTGACAAGGATTCTGTCCTCTCCCTTGTTCGGTTCTTCTACTCCACCATTAAAGAAGAAGGTAACATGTGCATATTTCTCTGTCTCGGCGATTCTTGCCTGTGTCATGTTGTTTGCTGCAAGAAATTCGCCAAATGTATTCGTGATGCCTTCTTTTACAAATGCAACCATTTTATTTGGAATTGTCTCATCATACTCTGTAAAACATACATAAGTTGTCTTGATACGTTCTCCTCTGTCAAATCCGTCAAAATCATCCGCACAGAATGTTCTGGTGATTTCTCTTGCTCGATCCGGGCGGAAATTAAAGAAGATCACAGAATCTCCGTCTTTTACAGTTGCAACCGGTGTACCGTTTTTTGTCACTACAAATGGTACTACGAATTCGTCAGTTACTTCTTTGTCGTAAGAAGCCTGGATTCCTTCTGTTGCTGATGCTGCTGTGTCACCTTCGCCGCGTGTAAGTGCTGCGTATGCTTTTTCTACACGGTCCCAACGGTTGTCACGGTCCATTGCATAGTAACGTCCGGAAACACTTGCAACTTCACCTACACCGATTTCTTTCATCTTTGCTTCTAACTGTTCAACATATTCTTTTCCAGATGCCGGAGGTGTATCACGTCCGTCAAGGAAGCAGTGAACATATACTTTGTCCAGCCCCTGTCTCTTTGCAAGTTCCAAAATTCCATAAATATGTGTAATATGACTGTGTACACCACCATCAGATACCAGTCCCATCAGATGAAGAGCTGTACCGTTCTTCTTCGCATTTTCACAGGCTGCAAGAAGTGCCTTATTTTCAAAGAAATCGCCATCAGCGATTGCTTTTGTGATCTTGGTGAGCTCCTGGTAAATAATACGTCCTGCACCCATATTCATATGACCTACTTCCGAGTTACCCATCTGACCGTCCGGAAGTCCTACAGCAAGTCCGCTTGCATTTCCTTTTACAAACGGATATTCAGCCATTAATTTATCCATAACCGGTGTGTTTGCCTCTGCAATACCGTTGCCTTTCTTTTCATCTCTCAGACCGTAACCGTCTAAGATCATCAAAACTGTTGGTTTTTTACTCATCGTCTTACACTCCTTCATTTTGTCTTAAAGCGTTTGATTTCTCTTTCAGTTAAATATTGTACATGATTTTATATATGCTTGCAAGCACTTGTTAAAACTTTGACAGCTGAAAAACGCAGGCATTTCTGCCTGCGCCTTGGTATAATTGACTATTTCCAGTTTACAATCTTACCAAAATCTGGTTTTAAAGAAGCACCACCTACAAGTCCACCATCGATATCCGGCTGAGCGAATAATTCCGGTGCTGTAGCTGCATTTACAGATCCGCCGTACTGAATACGGATTGCTTCTGCTGTAGCTTCATCATAAACTTCAGCGATACATTCACGGATAGCTTTGCAAACCTCCTGAGCCTGCTCTGTTGTAGCTGTCTTACCGGTTCCGATTGCCCAGATTGGCTCATAAGCGATAACTGCTGTCTTAGCCTGATCTGCTGTTACATTCTGGAATCCAACTTTAACCTGCTGACGGATGAAGTCCATTGTCACACCCTGTTCACGCTGTTCAAGAGTTTCTCCACAGCACATGATCGGTGTAAGTCCGTGTTCAAATGCTTTCAGCATCTTTTTGTTCACAGTCTCGTTTGTCTCTGCGAAGTATTCTCTTCTTTCAGAGTGTCCGAGAACAACATATTTAACACCAGCATCTGTAAGCATGTTCGGAGAGATTTCTCCTGTGTATGCACCTTTTTCTTCAAAGTACATATTCTCTGCTCCAACCTGGATGTTGCTTCCTTTTGCAGCTTCTACAACCGGAATGATATCGATTGCCGGTACGCAGAATACCACGTCAGCCTCTTCTGTCACAACCAGAGATTTGAGTGTATTCACAAGCTCTACTGCCTCTGAAGGTGTCATATTCATTTTCCAGTTACCTGCAATAATTTTCTTTCTTGCCATTGCAATAATCTCCCTTATTTTATCTTAATTACAGACGCTGCTTATTTATCGTTAGCAGCTGCTACACCTGGCAGTTCCTTACCTTCAAGGAATTCAAGGGAAGCTCCGCCACCTGTAGAGATGTGAGTCATCTTGTCGCCGTATCCGAGCTGGTTAACTGCTGCTGCCGAATCACCACCACCGATGATTGTTACTGCATCTGTCTCAGCAAGTGCTTTTGCGACTTCTTCTGTTCCTTTTGCAAAGTTCGGCATCTCGAATGCACCCATAGGTCCGTTCCATACAACTGTCTTTGCATCTTTTACAGCGTCAGCATAGATCTTGATTGTCTCTGGTCCGATGTCAAGTCCTTCCCATCCTTCCGGAATTTCGCCAGCTTTAACAACTTTGATATTTGCATCATTTGAAAAATCATCTGCAATTACGTTGTCTACCGGAAGAAGGAGTTTTACGCCTTTGTCTTTAGCTTTCTGAATCATGTTCAGTGCATATTCACAGTAATCTTCTTCAAGAAGAGATTTTCCAACGGTTCCGCCCTGTGCTTTGCTGAATGTATAAGACATACCTCCACCAATGATCAGAGTGTCTACTTTATCGATCAGGTTTTCGATTACAGAAATCTTGCTTGAAACTTTAGCTCCACCAAGGATTGCAACGAACGGTCTTTCCGGATTGTTTACTGCATTTCCAAGGAAATCGATTTCTTTCTGCATAAGATATCCTACAACTGCTGTATCAACATATTTGGTAACACCAACGTTAGAGCAGTGTGCACGATGAGCTGTTCCGAATGCATCGTTTACGAATACATCACAAAGAGAAGCGAGTTCCTTAGAGAATTCATCTCCGTTCTTTGTTTCTTCTGCTCTGTAACGTGTATTTTCAAGAAGGATTACCTCTCCATCTTTCATAGCTTCAACTGCTGCTTTTGCATTTGGTCCTACTACTTCAGGATCTGCTGCGAATTTTACTTCCTGTCCGAGAAGTTCTGAAAGTCTTACTGCGACCGGTGCAAGAGAAAGCTCCGGTTTCGGTTCTCCCTTCGGTTTACCAAGATGTGAGCAGAGGATTACTTTTCCTCCGTCAGCGATCAGTTTCTTGATTGTAGGAAGTGCTGCAACAAGACGGTTCTCGTCTGTGATCTTTCCATCGATCAGAGGTACGTTAAAATCGCATCTTACAAGGACTTTTTTCCCTTTTACATTGATATCATCTACAGATTTTTTGTTAAGCATAATCCTGCCTCCTGTTTACATTTCGTTTAAATGGGATGTGCCCGGGCATATCCCCGTGCTGAGCGCAGTCGCTTGCGACAATCTGCGTTTTCGCACGAATACGCATTTTGAGCACATAGTGCCCTTTATTTAACAGGAAGCTCCATCAGAATTTCCTGTTAAATAAAAGGGTCCGGTCCATGTAGACCGGACCCTTGCTTGAGCCTATCTCTGGAATATTCCAGTAAGAATCAATTCAGCCTGTCCAAACAAACGTTACGGATTAAAGTAATGTTCCGAAGTGTTTGATTGTTCTTACCATCTGGCTTGTGTAAGAGTTTTCGTTGTCATACCAAGAAACAACCTGTACTTCTGTTGTTCCGTTATCAAGCGGAAGTACCATTGTCTGAGTAGAATCGAAAAGAGAACCAAATCTCATTCCTACGATATCGCTAGAAACGATCTGATCTTCGTTGTATCCGAATGATTCGTTAGAAGCTGCTTTCATAGCTGCGTTGATCTGTTCTACAGTAACTTCACCTTCAACTACTGCTGTAAGGATTGTTGTAGATCCTGTAGGGGTTGGTACACGCTGTGCAGATCCGATAAGTTTTCCGTTAAGTTCCGGAATAACAAGTCCGATTGCTTTAGCTGCTCCTGTGCTGTTAGGAACGATGTTAACTGCTGCTGCACGAGATCTTCTCAGATCACCTTTTCTCTGTGGTCCGTCAAGAGTCATCTGATCACCTGTGTAAGCATGGATTGTGCACATGATACCAGATTTGATCGGTACAAGATCATTAAGAGCCTTAGCCATTGGTGCAAGACAGTTTGTTGTACAAGAAGCTGCAGAAATGATTGCGTCATCTTTTGTAAGCTGTGTATGGTTTACATTGTAAACGATTGTAGGAAGGTCATTTCCTGCCGGTGCAGAAATGATAACGTGTTTAGCACCTGCATCGATATGTGCCTGAGCTTTTGCTTTAGATGTGTAGAATCCTGTACATTCAAGAACTACATCTACTCCGATTTCTCCCCATGGAAGTTCAGCTGCATTAGCTTTAGCGTAGATTTTGATTTCTTTTCCGTCTACTGTGATGGAGTCTTCTCCAGCAGATACTTTATCAGCTAATTCATATTTTCCCTGTGTTGAATCATATTTTAATAAGTGAGCCAGCATCTTAGGAGATGTAAGGTCGTTGATTGCTACGATCTCAAATCCCTCTGCTCCAAACATCTGTCTGAATGCAAGACGTCCAATACGTCCAAATCCATTGATTGCTACTTTTACTGCCATGATTTAGTCCTCCTAAAGATAAATTGTATTACTGTATATAACAGTTACATTTTTCTTGATAAATCTTATCATTGTTTAAGATTTATCAACTGTAATTTATTGTACTAAATTCAGAACAAAAATTCAATCCCCTTTTTTCACTTTATTTTTCTGAAAACCGGGGCCCTTTTTATGAATTCTGCATAATATTTAAAACCACATGCTTCGAGAATATTGTCAACTATGTTAAAATCATACCCTACATGCTCTGGTTTATGTGCATCTGCGCCGACGGTGATGATCTCTCCCCCCAGCTTTTTGTATCTTTTTAACACATCCGGATGCGGGTGTGCAAAAGGAAGGCCATACTTCAGTCCTGCCGTATTGACTTCCAGCCCTTTTCCGTGTTCAATAAGATACCGCAGGATTTCATCTATTTCATCCGCAAATCTGCCGTAAGAATATTCCTGTTCCCGATGTTTTCCATAGCGTACCACATAATCCAGATGTCCGAGCACATCAAAATCCGCTACAGCCCTGATATCGGCTATTGTCTCCCGAAGTGCCATCCGGTAGGCCTCTTCATCCGAAATTCCCTCAAAGAACTCGGGATAATAAGGATCCTTCCCACCAACCACATGCATGGATCCGATCACAAAATCATACGGATTTGCCGCGGTAAATGCTTTTGCTTTCTTCGCAAGGTGTGGCTGAAGTCCAAACTCCACACCGATCCGGATATCCAGCTTCTCTTTATACTTTTCCTTCAGTGCTCCAAGCTCTTTAAAATAGGTTTCCGGATCAAACACAAATTCAATATCATCACAAAAATAATCAATATCTTCATGATCCGTAAAACAGATTGCTTCCAGTCCTTTATCGATTGCTGCAAGAACCATATCTTCCGGTTTTGCCTCTGAATCTCCGGAAAAATAAGTGTGCATATGGCAGTCCGCTCTCATATTTTGCCCCCTTGTCATTCTTCATGTGTAAATCCACCCGGCTTTCCCGCAAATCATTTGTTGGATTGCAGTACGGTCCCAATATACCAAAAAACAGAACAATTCTGAGCTATCCCAGAATTGTTCCGCCTCCAAGTACATAATCTCCATCATACAGTACCAGTGCCTGCCCCGGTGTAACCGCTCTCTGCGGTGTCTCAAAGATGCACTCTATCTCATCTTCTCCCGTTTTGCGGACTGTGCACCAGTCCCCTTTATGGTTGTATCTGATTTTGGCAAATACGCGCATCTCACCTTCCAGATCCTCTACTGTCATAAAGTTCGGCTTATTTGCACGGACCCGCGTCGTCATCAGATCTTCATTCGTCCCTATCACAACTTCATTCGTATCCGGACGAATCTCAAGCACGAATGCCTGATACCCAAGAGAAAGTCCAAGTCCTTTTCTCTGTCCGATCGTATAGTGGATGATTCCTTTATGCCGTCCCAGGATCTTTCCGTCCGGTGTTACAAAATTACCTTCCGGGATTTTCTGGTTACTTTCTTCTTCAATAAAAGATGCATAATCGTCATCGGATACAAAACAGATATCCTGACTGTCCGGTTTGTTCGCAATCTGCAATCCGATCTCTTTTGCGATCTCGCGTATCTGGTCTTTTTCGTATTCACCGACAGGCATCAGCGTTCTTCTCAGCTGATCTTGGGTAAGATTATAAAGCGCATAGGTCTGGTCTTTTGACCAGGTTGCCGAATGCCGGATCGCATAGCGTCCGTTCGGCAACTGTTCTACTCTCGCATAGTGACCTGTTGCAATATAGTCTGCTCCGATCTCCATGCTCCGTGTAAGAAGAGATTCCCATTTTACATAACGGTTACACGCAATGCACGGATTTGGTGTCCGGCCATGCAAATATTCATCCACAAAATAATCGATTACCTTCTCCTGAAAATCCTTCTTGAAATTCATCACATAATACGGAATGCCGATCTGTGCCGCAACTTTTCTGGCATCATCTACCGCGCTGAGTCCACAGCATCCGCCGTTTTCTTCCTGTATTTTCGATTCTTCGTCCTGCCAGATCTGCATCGTCACACCGATCACATCATATCCCTGTTCTTTTAGAAGATATGCCGCTACCGATGAGTCGACACCACCTGACATTCCGACTACCACTTTCTTTTTTGCCATTCTCTTTTCTCCTGCAGAAAATTCTAATACTCTTCCTCTTCTGCTTCTTCACCTTCACTGATATCGTTCTTCGGCTTCTGGAGTCCTTCGATCTTGATCCCGTGCTTCTCTGCATAATCCCACAGCGCTGCATGGATTGCCTCCTCTGCCAGTAAAGAACAGTGTACCTTAACCGGCGGCAGTCCGTCAAGTGCTTCCATAACGGCTTTGTTTGTTACCTGCATTGCTTCTGAAATATGTTTTCCCTTTACAAGTTCTGTCGCCATACTGCTTGTTGCAACAGCCGCGCCACATCCGAATGTCTTAAATTTTACATCATTAATAATTCCGTTATCATCAATATCAAGGTAGATTCTCATGATATCACCACATTTGGCGTTACCAACAGTACCCACTCCGCTTGCGTTCTCGATTTCTCCCATATTACGTGGATGCTGAAAATGATCCATTACTTTCTCTGTATACATTGTAAATTCCTCCTAAAGCTGTATTTTCTATTGAATTATTTATTCTGTTTTTTTGCAAAATCTTCATAAAGCGGTGACATTCCGCGTAAATCGCTTACGATTGTCTTAAGCTGATCTACTACATAATCAATGTCTTCTTTTGTGATCTCTTCATTCAGAGTCAGGCGCAGAGATCCATGCGCAATCTCGTGCGGCAGTCCGATTGCAAGAAGTACATGAGATGGATCAAGAGATCCGGATGTACATGCAGATCCACTGGATCCACAAATTCCTGCCATATCAAGACGGATCAGCATAGATTCGCCCTCAATGAAACGGAAGCAGAAGTTTGCGTTATTTGGCAGACGGTCTGTCGGATGTCCGTTCAGCTTAGTGTACGGGATTTCTTCCATCACACGTTTGATCAGATAATCTCTCATCTCGCGCTCTTTTGCTGTACGTTCTTCCATCGTAGCGATAGCACGTTTTGTTGCTGTACCGATTCCAACAATACCCGGAACATTTTCTGTACCTGCACGACGTTTTCTTTCCTGTGCCCCACCATGAACGAAGGAACGGATCTTCACGCCTTTTCTGATATAGAGGAATCCGATTCCTTTTGGTCCGTTCAGCTTGTGTCCGCTGGCACTTAACATATCAATATGACATTCATCTACATTGATCGGGACCTGTCCGAAAGCCTGTACGGCGTCTGTGTGGAACAGGATACCATGTTTGTGAGCGATCTCACCGATCTCTTTGATCGGTTCAATTGTTCCGATCTCGTTGTTTGCATACATTACAGAGATCAGGATGGTATCCGGGCGGATTGCTGCTTCCACATCTGCCGGATTTACTTTTCCGTATTCATCCACATCAAGATAAGTCACTTCAAGCCCACGTTCTTCCAAATAAGCTGCTGTATGCAGGATCGCATGATGTTCGATCTTGGTTGTGATAATATGTTTTCCTTTATTCTGATAAGCCTCAGCGGTTGCTTTGAGTGCCCAGTTGTCAGACTCTGATCCGCCGGCTGTAAAATAAATTTCGTTGCTCTTTGCACCGAGTGCGGTTGCGATTCTTTCTCTCTGTTCTGCCACGACATCTTTGTTATGGGATGCGAAGCTGTAGATCGCAGAAGGATTGCCATACTGCTCTGTAAAATATGGCAGCATCGCTTCCAGAACTTCTGGTGCAGTTTTTGTTGTTGCTGCGTTATCCAAATAAATTAATTTACTCATCTTTTTGTCCTTCTTTCTTTATTTCTTTATTCATTTCCACAAGGGTATTTATCATAATACTGTCTACCGTCTGTGCCATGCTTTCATTGACTTTCTTCCAGACATATTTCGTGATACAGCTGCCCTGGATCTCGCAGCTGTCTTCCGAATGAAGTGCTGCACAAGTCGCAGGTTCCAGGTCTCCTTCAAGTGCTCTGAGTACATCACCAACAGAAACTTCCGCCGCATCCTTTGCCAGCCGATATCCTCCTCCCGCTCCACGGATACTCTTGACAAGACCTGCCTTTTTCAGCTTCGCCATGAGCTGTTCCAGATATCGTTCCGATATCTCCTGCCTGGCTGATATACTGCTGATGGAAACCGGTTCTTCTGCGCCATAACACGCAAGATCGATAAAGGCGCGCAAACCATAACGACCCTTCGTTGAGATCTTCAATCCATCACCTTCTCTTTATTTTTATATCCCACTGTTTTACTAGGATTTCTTGCAAATTGAGAATATCACCTCTGTTATGTTCTGTCAAGGCTCTTTCTTGCATATATTTTAAAACAAAAATGCCTTTGGAGCTGCTATGTCACAAAAACATTTTCTCCTGAAAGGAACTTTTATCCTTACTGTAGTCGGCATTCTCACCCGTGTAATGGGATTTTTTTACCGTATTTTTCTCAGCAGATCTTTCCCTGCAGAAGAAATCGGTCTGTATCAGCTGATTTTCCCTGTCTACACACTTGCTTATGCTGCAACTTCAGCAGGGATCGAGACGGCTCTGGCGCGCCTGGTTGCCGCCTCTTCTGCAAAAAAGCAGTCTGCAAAAGCTTATTCTTACCTGAAAGCAGCACTGCTTTGTTCTCTTTTTCTTTCCATCTGCTGTCTTTTTCTGTTGCAGAAAAATGCTGTTTTCCTCACCACAGTCATACTTGGTGATTCCCGATGCGCCTCTCTCATCTTCCTGATAGCATATGCACTTCCATTTGCAGCTCTGCACAGTTGCAGCTGTGGTTACTTTCTGGGGCTCAAGCAGATCCGGCTTCCTGCCCTCTCCCAATTATTTGAACAGCTGGTCCGGATCTTTTTTGTTATCTTCCTCTATACAGCCGATGCTCATACCGCTTTTACACCATCTGTCGCAATTGCTGTCCTCGGAATTGTCGGTGGTGAAATTGCAGCCGCTTTTCTTTGCATCCATAAGCTCAGAATTGCCGGGCAACCTTTATCCCCACACCGGGAGCCGGCTCTTTCTGCTGTTCCTCCCCTGCTTTTTTCTGCCCTTCCACTGACCGCAAGCAGAGTCCTTCTGAATCTTTTTCAGAGTCTGGAAGCAATTTCTATTCCACTTGCCCTGCAAAAGTATGGAATGAGTATCTCCGCTTCTCTTAGCACCTACGGAATTCTGACCGGAATTGCCCTTCCCTGCATTTTATTTCCATCTGCCCTCACCAATTCCATCTCCACAATGCTCCTCCCCGAAGTTGCCAGTATGCCGGATGCTCAGAAAAAGCATGCTCTTCCGCAGCTTTTACGGAAAGTTATTTTTTTCTGCCTGTTTCTTGGTTTTGCCTGCCTGCTATTTTTCTTTACCGCATCCGGCTTTATCAGCAGACGGATCTTTCATACACCAGAAGCCGGAAATTATATCTTAACACTAGCATTTATCTGTCCTTTTCTCTATAGTAACACCGCATTGATCAGTGTGTTAAATGGTCTGGATCTTGCCGGAAAAACTTTTCTGATCAATCTGTTCAACCTGACAGTACGAATCTGTGGTGTTCTGTTTCTGATTCCGCAGTTCGGGATTCTTGGCTATCTGTGGGCACTGCTTGCAAGCCAGCTTCTTACATTTGGCTGCTGCATGTTTCTCCTGATAAAACAAGGGCGATAAAAAACGGCAGAAAGTCCTCTTTACCGAATTGTTCAGTAAGAGGACTTTCTGTCATTTTCTATCACCTAACGCTAAAATGTGGCTGAACACATTCCTGCTATGTAAGAACCTTCACAAACCAGCGGACAATCCCAGGGTTTAAATATACCTCAGACAAAATTCCCGCCACGATCATCATAACAGTAAATCCTGTTTTTGTTCCATTCCATTCACTTTGCGGATAACGATAATAATACCGGATCAATAGAAGATATGCCGGTACATAAAAAATATATTGCGGGAAAATACCGGCAATACACAACAGCATTCCGCAAAGACCCATCCTTAAAACTGCCGCCACAGACAGTATCCCTGCTGCAAAGCCTGTCCAAAGGAGAATTCCGGCTGCTGTCAGTCTGCGAAACCCCAGATTTGCCACACAGACCGCTAACGCCAGAGGCATCACTCTCCATCTGAGCAGGTACCACAGGTAATCTTCATTTATGATTTTCACCTGTGTATACTGATTTAGAAAATATTCATGGAAAATCCCAGTCATCGTAACATAATTTTTCGCAATAAAATTAGCATATAAGATACCCATTCCAAAACCGATCAGATATAGCATGGGCAGCTGATATTTCTTCCGATAAAATTCCACATTCCGGCCTCCAATAATTTCACATAGTTCATTATATGACCGGAGTTGTCAATTATGCGTTCACTTTATCTGTTATACTTTGCATCATAGGCAAGGATAGCAGCTACAGTCTTGGAATCTTCAATCTTTCCTTCAAAGATCATCTGCTTCAATTCTTCAACCGTATGTGCCTCTACATTCACAAATTCATTCTCATCCAGATGCTGATGGGTACGGATCAGGTTTCGTGCCACATAAACTTCGATTTTTTCGTTGCAAAGTGCTACAGTTGTTCGAAGCGTGATCAGCCATTCCAGATCATCACTGTGATATCCGGTCTCTTCTTCCAATTCTCTTGCCGAACAGTCTCGTCCCGGTTCATCCGCTTGGTCCAGCCCTCCTGCCGGAAGCTCCAGTGTAAAGCGATCCAGTGCATTCCGGTACTGTCTTACCATCAGGAGTCTGCCGTCATCCATCACAGGGATCACAGCAGCAGCCCCTTTGTGGTGAATATAGTCCCACACCTCATGATTTCCATTGGAAAACTCCATATAATCTTTGTATACATCAACAATTGTTCCCTGATATACTCTTTCTCTTTTTACACGTTTGATTTCTTTTTTCATCCGTTTTCCACTTCCTTTTCACACAACTACGAGAAACACGCTCCGCGAGTTTCTCAAGTTATCGCGGCAGTCGCCAAGGTCTCGTGCAAGCGCGGACTTTGGCTCGTTGCTCGCGTAAATTAAATACAGCCATCCAAAAGACCGAATCTTTTGGACGGCTGTCGTTTTCTGATTATCGTGTTATTTAGCATAATCTGTAACACGGGATTCCCGGATTACATTTACTTTAATCTGACCTGGATATTCCAATTCATATTCAATCTGTTTTGAAATATCTCTTGCCAGCAATACCATATCATCATCAGATACTTGTTC
Source organism: Coprococcus sp. TM115-187 (assembly GCF_027679115.1). Lineage (NCBI taxonomy): Bacteria > Bacillati > Bacillota > Clostridia > Lachnospirales > Lachnospiraceae > Coprococcus > Coprococcus sp. TM115-187. The sequence continues at coordinate 75,855 of NZ_JAQEKS010000001.1, forward strand.
TGGAACTACCATTACGCGAATCTCTCTACCCGCCTGAATAGCAAATGACTTCTCAACCCCTTTAAACTGGTTGGTAATATCTTCTAACTGTTTTAATCTGTTTGTGTATGTCTCCAAGGTTTCTCTTCTTGCACCTGGTCTTGCAGCCGAAATCGCATCTGCTGCCTGAACAACGCCTGCAATCAGAGACTGTGGTTCTACATCACCATGATGTGCTTCTACCGCGTTGATAATAAGCGGCGACTCTTTGTATTTTCTACAAAGGTCTACACCAATCTGAACATGTGAACCTTCTACATCGTGATCGATCGATTTACCGATGTCATGTAAAAGACCTGCACGCTTTGCGATACGGACATCCAGCCCGATCTCGCCCGCAAGCAATCCGGATAGCTGAGCAACCTCGATTGAATGCTTCAGTGCATTCTGACCGTAGCTCGTTCTGAACTTCATACGTCCAAGAAGACGAATCAGTTCTGGATGGATGCCGTGTACACCAACTTCAAGTGCTGCTGCCTCTCCTTCTTCGCGCATCATAGTCTCTACTTCTTTCTGCGCTTTTTCAACCATCTCTTCGATTCTTGCAGGATGGATTCGTCCATCTACGATCAAACGCTCCAGTGCAATTCTTGCCACTTCTCTTCGGATTGGATCAAATCCGGAAAGAACAACTGCCTCCGGAGTATCATCAATAATAAGCTCTACTCCTGTCAGTGTCTCAAGAGTACGGATATTCCGTCCCTCTCGTCCGATAATTCTACCCTTCATCTCGTCACTTGGAAGCTGAACTACCGAGATCGTAGTTTCAGCCACATGATCTGCCGCACATCTCTGGATTGCGGTGACAACATACTCTTTCGCCTTCTTGTCAGCCTCTTCCTTTGCACGTGTTTCAAGCTCTTTCACCATCTTGGCAGTGTCATGTTTCACATCTTCTTCAACAGTTTTTAATAGATAATCCTTTGCCTGTTCGGAGGTAAGTCCTGAGATTCTTTCTAGTTCCTGTACTCTTTTCTGGCTGAGTTCTTCAACTTCAGCCTCCCGCTGCTTCATCGCTGTCTCTTTTGCAGTAAATGCAGTCTCTCTCTGCTCAATTGCCGCAGATCTCTTATCCAGAGATTCTTCTTTTGAAAGTACACGCTTTTCATAACGCTGAAGTTCAGCTCTGCGTTCCTTAGTCTCTTTTTCAAGTTCATTCTTTGTCTTGATGGACTCTTCCTTTACTTCCAAAAGTGCTTCCTTCTTCTTTGTCTCTGCTGTCTTCAAAGCATCATCAATAATTTCTCTTGCTTTTACATCAGCGTTCCCAATCTTAGAATTTGCATCGTTCTTCAACTTGGAAACAGTAACAAAATAAGTAACCGGCATTACTACTATAAGCGTAACAACTACAGCAATAATTATAGGTATCAGCACAGGAGCACCTCCTTATTTAGTTTTCATTGTACAAATACAACACTTAAATTCTATACTGTTTTCACAAATATGTCAAGCATTCCAATCGCAAACTTGTATTACTTGACGGATATCTTCGTAACGAAATCCTTTTCGCACCAAATATCCATATATTTTCTGCTTTTCTTTCGGATCTGTACAGGCAAAGTCCCAGTGTTTTTTGCGAAGAAGCTCCCGGATTGCTTCCTGATCGGAATGCTCTTCATACATCTCTTCCATGATCTCTTCTGCCCGGTTCATATCCACGCCCTTCTGTCTCAGAAGGGCATAAATCTCCCGTCTGCTCTTTTTATCTTTCCTGCTGTCTATAAAGTTCCGAATGTAGGCGTCATCATTGATATATCCAAATGATTTCACATAGGCAATCGCCGCTTCGGTGATCTCCGATGGATAGCCGCCCAGCTTTAATTTATCTCTGAGCTGGGATTCAGTTCTTGCCATGTCATTCAGCAGGTGCATCGCACGAAGCTTTGCCCGCTTCAAAAGGACTTCTTTGATCTTTGCATAAGTATCCTCTGTCAATTCACACTCTTCTTTCAGGTGAAAACGGGACAGTTCGCCTTTGTAAACCACAAAGGCGAACTGCTCATCAACAGATACCCGATACTTTGTCTTTGTAACTGGCTCGATTCGGGTAATTCTCATCATATGTTTTATTCTTCCTCATCCATCACTTCTTCAGCATCTGCCGGAGCAGCCTGTGCCGGTTCTTCTGCTTCCTGCCCTTCTGCACCGATTCCGTAATGCGCACGGACTTTTTCTTCAATCTCTTCCATAATCTCCGGATGTGCTGTCAGATAAGACTTTGCATTCTCACGTCCCTGACCGATTTTTTCTCCGTTGTATGCATACCATGCACCACTCTTATTGACCAGATCAATCTTCGTCGCAAGATCCAGGATATCTCCTTCTCTGGAAATTCCTTTTCCGAACATGATATCAAATTCTGCTTCCTTGAACGGAGGTGCAATTTTATTCTTCACGATCTTCACGCGGACATGGTTACCAACCATCTCTCCGCCCTGCTTCAGAGTCTCAGTTCTGCGGACATCCATACGGACAGATGAATAGAACTTCAGTGCCCGTCCACCCGTTGTTGTCTCCGGATTACCAAACATAACGCCAACCTTCTCACGCAGCTGGTTGATAAAGATTACAACACAGTTTGATTTACTGATAACCGGTGTCAGCTTTCTGAGTGCCTGTGACATCAGTCTTGCCTGCAGACCTACATGTGTATCACCCATATCACCCTCAATCTCCTGCTTCGGGACAAGTGCTGCAACAGAATCGACTACGATAATGTCAATCGCACCGGAACGTACCATTGTCTCAGTGATCTCCAATGCCTGATCTCCGCTGTCTGGCTGTGAAATGTAAAGTTCATCAATATCTACACCGATATTCTTCGCATATACCGGATCCAGTGCATGCTCTGCATCGATAAATCCCGCAATGCCGCCTCTTTTCTGTACTTCTGCGATCATATGTAATGCAACTGTCGTCTTACCACTTGATTCAGGTCCATAAATTTCAATAATACGTCCTTTCGGAACGCCGCCAACACCAAGTGCCAGATCCAGACTCAGAGAACCGGTCGGAACCGTCTCAACATGCACCTGTGCCGCCGGATCACCCAGCTTCATAACTGCTCCCTTGCCAAAATCTTTCTCAAGCTTTGCAATTGCTGCGTCTAATGCTTTCTTTTTATTCTCATCATTCATTGTATTATTTGCCATCATTAATCTCCTTATCCCAGATTCTTCGCCCACGCTCTCCATCGAACGAATGTTTGTTCTGGTTCTATATTAGTACGTATGTTCTGGTTTGTCAACTACATTTTTAAATCAGATCCACACGTCTCACCTTCCCCGGAGAAGAAACCGAACCCCTCCCGAAAACCTTTCTCGCCCAGATCCCCAAAGCTTCTGACTCCCCCATCATACCACATCTCCCCCTTCCCCCACAACCAGAACACTTCTTCTCGGAAGCTATTGCTGACATAATTTTCGCATTCGGAGGCTCATCGGAATGCCCTGCACAACTAAATCTGTCCGGTTTATTTTATTAAAAGCGCGTCCGTCTTCTATTTTCCCGCAGACCGCCCGTCCTGCAATCTAAAGCTCAAACACCTCAAGATCATCCGGCACAAACAACTTCCCGTGATAGTACTCCCGTCCTTCCTGCGTATAAAGCTCTTTCCTCTCCTTAAGATGCATCTCTTCCGTATGATACAGGATCAGATGCGGAATCTGAAGTTCCTCGGCAAGCTGACATGCTTCTTTCACAGTACTGTGGTGCTTTTCATAAGGCTTGAACTTATCTGCTTCTCCATACAGGCAGAACGCCTCATGGGTCAGCCAATCGCTGCCTTTCACAAATTCATAATCTTTCTCATTGTACGGTTCGTCACCGCAGCAGGTAAACTTCACTCCGTTCGGAAGCAGCATCGTAAATCCGAACTGCTTTGCCTTCGTGGAAAAAATATCGAAAAAGGTGACCGGACAGCCAAGGATTTCCTTTGTCTCTCCGTGATGCACCGGCACAAAAAGAATCCGGTCATCAAAATATTTCGTCACCTTTTTCTGGATCGTAAGTTCTGCGATCATGCGGATTGATCTTGCCAGCTCTTCATGGCAGTAGATCCGCAGATTCCCCTCATATTTTCCCTGGCCGATCTTCTTCTGCCCGATCATCCGTATCAGCCAGATCACGCCCAGAAGATGATCGATATGTTCATGGGTAATAAAAATATCGTGAATGTCTTCCAGCTGGATCCCGGTGTCTTTTAACACCTTTAAAATACGGTTTCCGCCGCCGGTATCCACCAGAAAATGCCTGTTTCCATCCGAGAGGGCAAAACATGTATTATAGCATTCCGTTACTGTTGCATTTCCCGTTCCAAGTATTGTAAGCTTCATCCGTCATTACTCCTGTCTCATTTCAACCACTTCACCTGCACATTTGTAAATACTTCCTCCCGGCACAAATCCTCTCACCGAAGAAAGTGGATAAATATTGGTATGCGGTCCTACTACACTTCCCGGGTTCAGAATGGTTCCACATCCAACTTCTACATGGTCACCCAGCATCGCGCCGAACTTTTTCATACCGGTCTCGATATTTCCTTCCGGCGTCTTTACAACCACCAGTTTTTTATCGGATTTCACATTAGATGTGATAGAACCTGCTCCCATATGTGACTTGTATCCAAGAATTGAATCCCCCACATAATTATAATGTGGAACCTGTACTTTATTGAAGAGGACCACATTTTTCAGCTCGGTAGAATTTCCGACAACTGCACCTTCTCCTACGATCGCATTTCCACGGATAAACGCACAGTGTCTTACCTCTGCGTCCTTTCCGATGATCGCCGGACCGCCGATAAATGCAGTCGGTGCAACCTTTGCGGATCTGGCAACCCACACATTTTCTCCACGTTTTTCATACTCTTCTTCCGGAAGAGACGCACCCAGTTCCAGGATAAAACTGCTGATTTTCGGAAGTACTTCCCACGGGTAGGTCACTCCTTCAAACAAATCCTTTGCGATTGTCTCTTTCAGCGTATACATTTCTTTAACCGTCATTTCTTTCATTCTTTCTTTCCTTTCGATGCTCTGCCTTTGGTTTCTTTTTTATAAAATACTGCTGCTCTGTCATAGCAGCTTCTTAACTGATACTGGTTATTCAGTCCCAGTACCCCGTTGGTTCTGCTGACAATAAAATGATCCAGTTTTGTCATATATTCATCCGATGTAATTTCTCCCTCTGCCACATAGTTAAGCCCCTTTTCCCAGCTTGCCGTCAGCTCCGGATTCAGAAGTGAACGGATAGAATTCAACACCACATCATAGATCATTTCTCCAAGAAGCGTCGGTGTGATCACCTGCGTCTTTTTATTCAGTGCCAGATATTTGATATTGAAGAGCTTTTTCAGGATCTCCGCCCTGGTCGCACTGGTTCCGATCCCGCTTCCTTTGATCTGCGCACGAAGTTCCTCATCCTCGATCAGCTGACCTGCATTTTCCATCGCAAGGATCATGGAACCGGAATTGTATCTCTTCGGCGGTGAAGTTTCTCCCTCTTTGATATCCAGTGATTTCACATCCAGGATATCACCTTTTTTTAACTTCTGGATGGATGCAAAAAATGCGGCATCCAGATCCACATTGTTATCACTTCCATCTCCTTCCACGTCATTTCCATTTGCATTTTTCTTTGGGGCAGGGACCCCTGCCACCTTCAGATATCCTTCTTCCGCAAGTACACGGAAGTTGGAGAAAAACTGTTCTTTTCCGATCTGTGTTACCAACGCCACTTTCTGATAAACTGCCGGAGGATAGAAGATACTCAGAAACCTCCGGACGATCACATCATACACATGATGAGCCGTTGCAGATACCGAATTCAATGCGGAAAGTCCCTGTCCTGTCGGAATGATCGCATAATGATCCGTGATCTGCTTGTCATTGACATAACGCGTCTTTGCCAGATTTTTATATGCTCCGTAATGCAGAATATCCTGCATATATGGTGCAGCCATCTGGTATCTACTCAGTCCGTTCAGGTTCTTTGTGATCTCCTTTGATACTGCCGTCGAAAGCACTCTGGCGTCTGTTCTCGGATAGGTGACAAGCTTCTTCTCGTAAAGTTCCTGCACAATGCGGAGCGTTTCATCCGGACTGATCTTGAACCGTTTGGAGCATTCGTTCTGAAGTTCTGCAAGGTTAAACAGAAGTGGCGGATTCTTTTTCTCTTTTTTCTTTTCGATGGATACAATCCGGCAGGTAAGAGGGGATGTTCCCTCTTCCAAAACAGCTATCAGCTTTTTGGCTTCCTCTTTCTCTTTAAATCCATTCTCTTTGTAGAGCTTTGGAGACTCAAAATAAGCCGAACCTTTCACTGCACGCCACTCACCGGTAAAAGTATGTCCGTCTACATTTACCGATTCGATCACACGATAGAACGGCGTTTTAACAAATTCACGGATCTCCCGTTCCCGCCTTACGACCATTCCAAGGACACAGGTCATCACACGTCCGACAGATACAACCGTGTATTTATTCCCAAGATAATTTGAAATGCTGTTTCCATATTTGAGTGTCAGAAGTCTGGAAAAGTTGATTCCCATCAGATAATCTTCCTTCGCACGGAGATAAGCCGAAGCTGACAGATTATCGTATTCTGACAGATCCTTCGCCTCACGGATTCCTCTGAGGATCTCTTCCTCCGTCTGGGAATCGATCCACACACGCCGGCGTTCTTTCCCTTTTACGCCTGCCATCTGTTCCACCAGACGGTAAATGTATTCTCCTTCTCTTCCCGAGTCGGTACAGACATAAATCCGGTCTACGTCCTTCCTGGTCAGTATTCCTTTTACGATCTCAAACTGCTTCTTTACTCCCGGTATCACCTCATAGAGAAATTCCTGCGGAATGAATGGCAGTGTCTGCAAAGACCATCTCTTATACTTTTCATCATATACTTCCGGATAACTCATCGTGACAAGATGACCAACACACCAGGTTACGATCGACTCATCTGATTCCAGATATCCGTCTTTTCTTTTCAAATTCAAATGCAGTGCCTTGGCAAATTCCTGTGCCACACTCGGCTTTTCTGCAATATATACCGATTTACCCATATAATAATTTTGTACTCCTGTATTTTCACGCTATAGCAACTCACACAGCGTTTAAAAAGTGAAGCTGATACCAGCTCCACTTTTTTATCATATCATATTCAGAACATAAAACAAATTATTTTCTTCGAAAAATCTTCCGGATTTTATCAACGAAGCTTTGTTTTGTCCGTCCTTCCGGATGTCTGACGGTGATTGCTTCACGCATAAAATATTCCTGGGAATTGACTTTTGAAGTTCCTTTTTCTTTCATGTAGTATTTGCCGTCACTCTTTAATTCCCGCGCTTTTACATTGTCCGCAAGCATGATCTTCAGCATATGTGTCAGCTGTTTCCTGATAGTTTCATCGTAAACCGGACATGCCACTTCCACGCGTTTTTCCGTATTACGCGTCATCATATCTGCGGAACCGATATAGATTTTCTGATCCGCTCCTGTTCCAAAAAGGAAAATACGCGGATGCTCAAGATAACGTCCGACAATACTGGTCACACGGAGATTCTCTGTGTACCCTTTGACTCCCGGCAGGATACAGCAGATCCCACGGACGATCAGATCCACCTTCACCCCTGCATTTGATGCCTCGGAAACCTTCTGGATAAAATCTACATCCGTCACAGAATTCATCTTCATGATGATCCGTCCGTTCGTTCCCTTTTTGATCTCCTCATCCATCAGCGAAAGCACCTTTGGTTTCAGACTGGTCGGTGAAACAATAATGTGCTGATAGCTTCCATTGAGGTTGCCAATGGACATATTCTTGAAGAAGACAGCTGCATCCTCTCCGATTCCCTTATCCGCTGTGATCAGCGATACATCGGTGTACATGGTTGCCGTCTTTTCATTGTAATTTCCGGTTCCCACCTGCGTAATGTATTCGATATTGTTGCGGTTCCGGTAAGTGATCAGGCAGATCTTGGAATGCACCTTATAACCTTCAAATCCATAAATCACACGGCATCCTGCTTCTTCCAGCCGCTCGGACCAGTCAATATTGTTCTGCTCATCGAATCTGGCTCTCAGCTCGATCAAAACCGTAACCTCTTTGCCGTTCTCGGCCGCTGCACATAAGTACTCTACCAGACGGGCTTTCTTTGCCAGACGATAGATTGTGATCCTGATTGTAAGAACGGTCGGATCATAAGCTGCTTCCTTGATCATACGCAGAAACGGATCCATACTCTCATACGGATAAGAAAGAAGAATATCTTTTTTCTTTACCTGCGGAATCACTTTTCCATCCGTCAGATAGCGGGACGGCTGCGGAGTAAACGGTTCGTCGACCAGAGAACGTTTCAGCGATGCCGGAACCTTATCCATAATCGAGAAAATATAATCCAGCTTCATCGGCATCTTGGTCCGGTAGATCTGTGCCGGTGTGATCTTAAATTTGTCACAGAAATACTTTTCCAGTTCCTTATCCAGCGGCTCCGCTGTCTCCATACGGACCACTGCCATTCTGCGGCGCTTGTGAAGGGTTTCCTGCATCAGCAGGCGGAAATCATCATTGATCTCCAATGCCTCATCGTCCGGCGACACATCTGCATTCCTTGTCACACAGATATAATTCTTGTTCGATACCTCGTATTTGTCGAACACTACATCCAGATATTCCATGATCACCTTTTCCATACGGATATAACGGATGTCATGGCCCGGAAGATATAAGATATCTGACACAAACTGTGGAACCGGTACGATTCCGATCATGGAAGTTCCATTCTGCTTCAGACTTGCGATCACATACAGTTCCTTATTGAGCAGATGTGGAAACGGATGATTGGCATCCACGATCTGTGGAGACAGGATCGGAAGAATCTGGTCTTTGAAGTACTTTTTCACATACTTCTTTTCCTGCTGCTCCAGTTCTTTTATCGATAGTCCACAGACACCGTATGGATTCAGCAGCTTCTTGATCTCTGAGTAGGTCTTGTCCCTCTCTTTATACAATGGTGCTACAGCCGCAAAGATTGCATCCAGCTGCTCTTTCGGATTCATCCCCGAACGGCTGTCGATCGTGCTGTTATCCGTAAGCGACATATCATACAGGCTTCCTACGCGGATCATAAAAAATTCGTCCAGGTTGCTTGTAAAAATGGATACAAACTTCATTCTTTCAAGAAGGGGTACTGAAGAATCTTTTGCTTCCTCCAGTACCCTCTGATTGAACTTCAGCCAGGACAGTTCTCTGTTCTGTGTATAGTTCTGCATTTCTTTTTTCATATTAACCACCTTCAATCTTCCTTTACACTGGTATAATTTCATTCTACCACTGAATCAGAAGAAAGAAAAGTTAACTTCTTTTAAACTTCCCTGCAAAAGCTATTTCTTTGTGATAAATCCTTTTGCTGTCAGAGTCTCAGCACAGAGAACAGCTCCTCCTGCCGCACCGCGGACTGTATTGTGGGAAAGTCCGATAAATTTATAATCGTAAAGGGAATCTTCTCTGAGTCGTCCGATAGAAATTCCCATTCCGTTCTCATAATCTACATCCAGTTTCACCTGCGGACGGTTGTCTTCTGTCATATAACGGATGAACTGCTTCGGTGCACTCGGAAGCTCTGCTTCCTGCGGGAAGCCTTTGAAACTTTCCAGTTTTTCGATCAGCTGCTCTTTGGTTGGTTTCTTTTCAAAATTGATAAATACGGCAGCGGTATGTCCGTTAAGAACCGGTACACGTACACACTGGCATGTGATCTTCGGAGAATCTGCTTTTACGATCTGTCCATTTTCAACTCTGCCGAGAACACGAAGCGGTTCCTGCTCGCTCTTTTCTTCTTCTCCACCAATGAATGGAATGATATTTTCTACCATTTCCGGCCAGTCTTTAAAGGTCTTTCCTGCACCTGAAATTGCCTGGTAGGTTGTAACAACCAGTTCTTTTGGTCCGAATTCTTTCCATGCTGCAAGGCAAGGCGCATAGCTCTGGATCGAACAGTTTGGTTTTACTGCGATAAATCCTCTTGTAGTTCCAAGACGCTTTTTCTGGTCTTCGATGACTGCAAAATGTTCCGGGTTTACTTCCGGGATTACCATCGGTACATCCGGTGTCCATCTGTGGGCACTGTTATTAGATACAACCGGTGTCTCTGTCTTTGCGTATGCTTCCTCGATCGCACGGATCTCATCTTTTGACATATCAACTGCACTGAATACAAAGTCAACTGTCTTTGCAACTTCTTCTACTTCGTTGACATTATGTACAACGATCTTCTTAACTGCTTCCGGCATCGGAGTGTCCATTTTCCAGCGGTCTCCGACTGCTTCTTCATATGTCTTTCCTGCGGAACGCGGGCTTGCAGCCAGTGTTACTACCTCAAACCACGGATGATTTTCCAGCAGAGAGATAAATCTCTGTCCTACCATTCCTGTTGCACCAAGAATACCTACTCTTAATTTCTGATCCATTTTTATGTCCTCATTTCCTGTTTTGTCTTTTTGATGCGTACATTTGTACGCGTGATTTGTATATCATAGCGCATTTTCCGACATTTTTCAACCCTGACAATTGAAAAACTATGTCCACTTATTAACGCTCATGTTACTGTTCCCAGTACCTGTGACCAGCAATGCTCATTTTCCTTATAACGATTAGCACTCTTCCAGATACGCTTCGTGAAGCGCGATCACCTTTTTCATAGCTTCCGGTCCAGGTGCACCGATCGTATTTCTCTTATTGACACAGGTCTCCATGCTGATCGCATCATAAATATCTTCTTCAAATACCGGAGAGATCTCCTTATATTCTTCCAGTGACATATCATCTAACGCAATCTTCTTATCGATGCAATAAAGTACCAGCTTTCCTACGATTCCATGTGCATCACGGAACGGTACCCCGTGATTTACCAGATAGTCAGCTGCATCTGTTGCATTGGTAAATCCGTGTCTGCAGCTTTCCAGCATACGTTCTTTGTTGAACTTCATGGTTGCGAGCATTCCGGTAAATAAAGCCAGGCATCCTTTCACGGTATCGATGGCATCAAATACCAGCTCTTTGTCCTCCTGCATATCTTTATTGTAAGCAAGTGGAATTCCTTTCATTGTAGTCAGGATCGAAGTCAGTGCACCGTATACACGTCCTGTCTTTCCACGAACAAGTTCCGCAATATCCGGATTCTTCTTCTGTGGCATGATACTGCTTCCGGTGCTGTAGCTGTCATCGATATCAACAAACTGGTATTCATTGGAATTCCAGATGATCACTTCTTCTGAGAAGCGGCTTAAATGCATCATAATCGTAGATAGAGCACTCATCAGCTCGATCAGATAATCACGGTCCGATACCGAATCCATACTGTTCAGTGTCGGTCCGTCAAATCCGAGAAGCTCTGCGGTGTATGCTCTGTCCAGATCATAAGTAGTTCCTGCAAGTGCTCCGGATCCAAGCGGACAGGTATTCATTCTTTTGTAAATATCTTTCAGACGCATATGGTCTCTTTTGAACATTTCAAAATAAGCACCCATATGGTGTGCCAGTGTGATCGGCTGCGCTTTCTGCAGATGAGTAAATCCAGGCATGATCGTCTCGGTGTTGTCCTTCATGATCGCAAGAAGTTCGCGGAGCATATCCACAACCAGTCCCTGCAGTGCGGTGATCTCACTTCTTGTATAAAGCTTCATATCCAGTGCAACCTGATCATTACGGCTTCTTCCGGTGTGCAGCTTCTTTCCTGCATCCCCGATCCGGTCGATCAGATTCGCCTCCACAAAGCTGTGGATATCCTCATATTCTTCTGTGATCTCAAGCTTTCCATTTTCCACATCCTTGCGGATACTTTCCAGTCCGTCCAGAATCTGCTGCTTCTCATCGTCTGTCAGGATCCCCTGCTTTGCAAGCATCATAACATGCGCCTTGCTGCCCTGGATATCCTGCTCATAAAATCGTTTATCAAATGAAATGGACGCATTGAAATTATAAACCAGTTTGTCTGTTTCTTTCGTAAAACGTCCTCCCCATAACTGTGCCATAGCTTTCCCTCTTTTCTTCAACGTAATTCTGTGCTTTAGTGTACCATAGAATGTCGGATTCTGTAAAGTTCCCCTCTTAACTTTTCACAGAACTTTCCTCTTCCTCCCGAAGTTTCTTTTCCCGTTCTCTCTGATTTTTGGAATAAATACAGCCACAATAGTCCTGGCGGTAAAGTCCGTAAATCTTTGACAGCTCGGTTGAACGCTTATATCCATTTCTCTTTTTAAAATCTGAAACCAGATAAGCCACTCCATATTCCCCGGCAAGCCGCTCACCAATCTCATTCAGCTTCTGTGCATTTTTCAGCGGACTGATGGAAAGGGTTGTGGTGAAATAATCATATCTGCCTTCTTTTGCAAATCTCGCAGCTTCCCGGAGTCTGAGCTCATAACACCTGAAGCACCGCTCTCCACCTTCCGGAATCATCTCCAGTCCCTTTGCCATCTCGTAAAATTTTTCACTGTCATAATTTCCCGCCTGAAAATGGATCGTATGTTTCGCCGGAAGCTCACGGATCAGCTTCTCCTGTTCGTGGATCCGTTTTTCAAATTCGGATTCCGGAAAAATATTCGGATTGTAATAAAAAACCGTAATCTCAAAATATTCTGACAGATATTCCAGCACATAACTGCTGCATGGTGCACAACAGCTGTGAAGGAACAGACGTGGAACCTTCTTTTCCGATACGATCAGTTCTATCTTTTTATCCAGTTCTTTCTGGTAATTCTTTTTCTGCATCTGTTCGTCTCTCCTCATATTGCAGATTTGTTTCTTATTATAGTGCAGCTGTTCTCTTCGCACAATATCTTTTCTGCTCTGTTTTTCTTTTTCTGCTCCATTCCAGCCAGATGCACACACGCTTTTTTTTATTTCTCATAAACTGTAAGTAAAAGACTTATGATCGTTTCTGTATCTGGAGGATTATCATGCAATATGCACTGGAACTGAAAAACGTTCATTATGCTTACCATACACTGGAAGGAGAAACCTACGCCCTGAAAGACATCACCTTTTCGGTCCGCGAAGGGGAATTTATTGCTCTGGTCGGTCCCTCCGGGTGCGGAAAATCTACACTGCTCCACCTGATTGCGGGTCTTCTCACCCCGGAAAAAGGTCTCATCAAAATAAACGGCAGCTATCATCCGGACAATACTTCTGGCATCGGATATATGCTGCAAAAGGATGAACTTCTTGAGTGGCGTACCATCTATCAGAACGTTCTTCTCGGTCTCGAGATCCAGCATGCACTGACTGCCCGTTCCCGCGCACTGGCAAGAGCCCTTCTTACACAATACGGCCTGAATGCCTTTGCAAATGCAAAACCATCCGAACTTTCCGGAGGAATGCGCCAGAGAGCCGCGCTGATCCGCACGCTGGTCCTGAAGCCGGATATCATGCTTTTGGATGAACCCTTTTCTGCCTTGGATTATCAGACCCGGTTAAATGTCAGTGATGATATCGGGCAGATTATCAAAAAAGAGAAAAAAACAGCGATCCTTGTCACCCATGACCTTGCCGAAGCGGTCAGTCTTGCTGACCGGATCCTTGTTCTCACAAGCCGTCCGGCAACCATTGGGCAGACGGTCAATGTTTCCTTTTCTGATCCGGGACTTTCCCCGCTTGCCCGCCGCAATGCCCCGGAATTTAAGACTTATTTTAATCTGATCTGGAAGGAGCTGAACCCGGATGAATGAACTTTCAAAAAACCAGCTGCATTACCTGAATATGCACCGCAGACATAAACGGATCATTGCTGTTTCCAGAGTCTCCATCCTGCTTGCCTTTCTCTTCCTCTGGGAATTTTCGGCAAATACAGGATTGATCGACTCTTTCATTTTCAGCAGTCCTTCCCGGATTGCCCTGTGTTTTCTGGAAATGACCGGTGACGGCAGTATTTTCCGTCATATCGGAGTGACTCTTTACGAAACCCTGGTCAGTTTTATCCTGGTAATCTTCTTCAGCCTTTTTGTCACCGTCCTTCTCTGGCTCTGTCGGAAGCTTTCGGAAATCCTGGAGCCTTATCTGGTCGTCCTGAACAGTCTGCCAAAATCTGCGCTTGCTCCGCTTCTCATTGTCTGGCTCGGCGCAAACCGCACAACAATTATCATTGCCGGAATGTCCGTTGCGATCTTCGGGAGCATACTGAACCTCTATTCCGAATTTTCCGAAGTCGACCCGGATAAGATCATGCTGATCTACACCCTCCACGGGAACCGGCTCCACGCCCTCTCCAAAGTCGTGATCCCAAGCTGCATTCCGGCGATCATCAGCACCATGAAGGTCAATATCGGGCTCTGTCTGGTGGGCGTGATCATCGGAGAATTTATCGGCGGCAGGGAAGGACTTGGCTATATGATCATCTACGGCAGTCAGGTCTTCAAGCTCGACTGGCTGCTGATGAGCATCTGCATCCTCTGCGTGATCGCCATGCTGCTATACGCACTGATCGGACTGGTTGAAAAATGGTATCTGGGCCGGTGTAAGATTTCCGGATGATCTTACCCAAATCATAACGGAGCAGTACCCACCGGATTTCCTCCGTGGTACTGCTCCACTTTTCTGTTATGATTTTCCGGCTCCATCCTTACAGATACTGCTGGATCTCCGCCTTATTATTCGTATAAGCAAGCGCATTTTCTCTGGAAATATAGCCCTGCTTTACCAGTCTTGACAGATCCATATTCAGGGTATGCATCGCTGCATTTCCACTCGTCTGCATGATGCTTCCAATCTGATGTGTCTTTCCCTCTCTGACCAGATTCAGGATCGCATCCGTACCGATCAGAAGCTCCGTCGCTGCCACACGCGTCATACCGTCCTCGCACGGGATCAGGCACTGGCTGATAATCCCCTTTAAGGTCCCGGCAAGCTGGATACGCACCTGATTTTGTCCACTGGTCGGGCAGGCATCAATAATACGTTCCACCGTCTGCGTCGCACCGGTCGTATGCAGTGTTGATAGCACCAGATGTCCCGTCTCTGCTGCAAGAAGTGCTGCCTGGATCGTCTCATAATCACGCATCTCTCCCACCAGGATCACATCCGGATCTTCACGGAGTGCACTGCGAAGTGCCGCTGCAAAGCTTTCCACATCTTCTCCTACCTCCCTCTGATGGATCAGAGACTTTTTATTCTCATAGACATACTCAACCGGATCTTCAATCGTAATAATATGGCGATCACTGACCTGGTTCATATGCTCGATCATTGCCGCAAGTGTGGTTGATTTTCCACTTCCGGTCGGACCTGTCACCAGGATCAGACCGCGCGGCTCTTCTGCCAGCTGATAAAGAAGTGTTGGCATCTTCAGTTCTTCCAGCGACGGAATATGCGCGTTCAGAAGACGGATCGTTGCCGCCACCTTCTTCTGCTGACGAAACACATTGACCCTCTGACGATGACCGTCTGAAGTACGGATCGCAAAATCCGCATCCTTGCCCGCATCAAACAGTTTTCTCTGACGCTCACTTAAAATGTCCGTCAGCATCTCTGCCATTTCTTCTGACGGTATCTGTGCCTCTGCCTGGATCAGGCGTCCGTTGACACGGTACCAGATCGGCATTCCTTCCGAAAGATGGATGTCCGAAGCCTTTTTTTCTCTTGCCTCACGGATGATCGTATCTATTTTTTCCTGACTGCTTCCAAGTTGTGACATTTCTTCTTCCCTCCATCTTCCCCGTTCTGCCAAAAAGCAGAATTGCTTTATTCGTAACTGATCTTGAGCAGTTCTTCCGGCGTTGTCTTTCCTTCCTTCACAAGAATCAGTCCACTTTCCTTCAGCGTCCGCATATGCTGCACTTCTCTTGCATATCGGTTGATCTCCTCGATCGTTGTATGATTGATGATCATCCTCCGGATATCATTGTTGATCGCAAGGATTTCATGAACTGCGATCCGACCTTTATATCCGGTGTTATTACACTTGGTACATCCGGTTCCCCTTGTAACCACACGCACATCCTCTCCAAGGAAAAGACGTTCCTGTTCGGTTGTCTCCATCTGTCTTGCACAGTGCGGACACACCTTTCTAACCAGTCTCTGCGCCACAAGTCCGACAAGAGAATTGGCAACCAAATATGTCTCCACGCCCATGTCTTCCAGACGGACAATACTGGATACCGCATCATTGGTATGAAGGGTACTTAAAACCATATGTCCTGTGATCGCAGCCCGGACCGATGTTCCGGCAGTCTCACCGTCACGAGTCTCCCCGACCATGATGATATCTGGATCCTGACGCATCAGGGCACGCAGTCCCACATCAAAGGTCAGACCGGCAACCGGATTAACCTGCGTCTGGTTGATATCCGGCAGGTTCTTTTCCACCGGATCCTCAATCGTGGAAATATTGACATGTCTTCCGGACAGATAATCCAGCACCATATAAAGTGTCGTTGATTTTCCACTTCCGGTCGGTCCCGTAATATAAATAATTCCATTCGGATAATTCAGCATCGGCAAAAACTGATTATAACTGAAATCATCCATTCCAAAATGATCCGCATGCTCCAGATGTCCGGTTGCTGCCATGATACGAAGAACCGCTTTTTCCCCAAACACTGTCGGCAAAACGGAAACACGGATATTGACAAAACTGTCATTGATCTTGACACGGAAATGTCCATCCTGTGGGATTCTCTTCTCTGCGATATCCAGATTGGACAGGATCTTGATACGGGCGATCAATGGTGCATGGATATTTCTCTGGATCGTAACATATTCCATGATCACACCATCGATACGCATACGGACTTTTGTCTCTTTTTCAAATGGCTCAATATGAATATCACTCGCCTCGGTTTTGATCGCACGCTCGATCAGCGAGTTTAAAAGCCGGATGATCGGTGCCTCATCATCGGAATCATCCAGGTCTTCGATCTCCAGTTCCTCCGTTGTCGCAAATCCCACATTCGCCTGCTCTGCCGCATTCCGCGCATTAACTTCCGCATAATAGTAGGAAATCGCCTTGCGCAGCGGTACTTCCTCACTCAAATAGATCTCCAGCTGACATCCGGTCTGCTGCTTGACTTCTTCCAGTGCGAAATAATTTAGTGGATCATTCGTGACAAGTCCCAGTACTTTTCCTTTCAGACTGACCGGAAGGAAAAGATTTTTTTCCGCAAGCTCTCTCGAAATCATCCCTACTGCCTGCAGATCGACCTGGATCTGTGATACTTCTACAATTTCCAGGTTCAGTCTGTTCGCCAGTGCTTCAAGTACCTGATTTTCCGTGACAAATCCCAGTTCCATCAGAATCTGTCCAACTCGCATCTCTCTATGTTCTTTCTGATAGGCAAGTGCCTGTGACATCTGCTCTCCGGTCACATAACCCTTTTCTTCCAGGATCTCTCCGATTCTCAGATTCTTTTTCACGTTCGCTTACTCTCCTTTAGTATTACTAAGTTCTCCACAGGTGTATACAGCCAGTACACAATTACAATTCATCTGCTCTGTCTTCTGCAGGCTGCTGTCCACATAAGTGCCAGACTGCATATCAAAAGAACGCACCTGGATTCCCGGATAGTTCTTCGCAATATCATCCAGAAGTTCTCGGATCTGCACTTCCTGTCCCTGCAGGGTGATCGTAACCGTCGTCGTATTCACATACTGAACATACGGAAGTGTACTCTGCGACTCTTCTGCAGAAGAATCTTCTGCAGAATCATCTGAAGCTTCAGAAAGCTGATATGCCGCCGGAACACCTGCCACCGGATCTTCAATATTCAAATACACCGGAAACAGATCATGTTTCAATGCAAGCCCTGTAATCAGGGAATCGACCTCCCGGTTTTCCATCAGGTCATAAAAACCTTCCTGTGCTTTTTTCAGATTTTCTTTCTGCGTCACGATTTTCTTCTCTGTCGACGTCTTACTGCTGATCGTATACTGCATTTCCTGCTTCTCGATCGTCAGGTCGTCTTTTTTTGCCACCAGATCCTGATGTTTTTCCATTCCCGGAAAGATCAGAAAACGTGCCATGAAAAAGAGGATCAATACACATGCAAGCACCTTTAAAAGTACCACGTCACCTGGTTTTAATTCCATATCGATTTTCACTGATCCTCACCTCCTGTCTCTGCTCCCTTTAACACACAGGAAAGCATCAGCGAATATTCTCCGTCATCGTAAGAATATCCACTGTAATTTACCGTTGAAAACAGCCCTGTCTCGGAAAGTTTTCTTACATACGCCGGAATATCAATAACCGCCGAGCTGACCGCATTAAACGTAAGCTCTCCCGTCTCGGAATCCATCGTCTTAATCTGGACTGTCATGGCACTTCCGCCCACATCCACGATCTTCGCGATCATCTCCGCATCCAGATCCGGATAGGTTGCCAGATTGGATTTCATCTGTTCGACCTGATTCTGTGTGAAATCCAGCCGGTCGCTCTCTTCCCGGACCGCATTTGCTTCCTGATATTCGCTCTGAATCTGTGGATCGTTGATCCATTCTTCAATTTTCTCGATGTTGTGAGATTCTGCATAATTCCAGATCGTCACTGCGATCACTG
The DNA here is from genome assembly GCF_027679115.1 of Coprococcus sp. TM115-187. Classification (NCBI taxonomy): domain Bacteria; kingdom Bacillati; phylum Bacillota; class Clostridia; order Lachnospirales; family Lachnospiraceae; genus Coprococcus; species Coprococcus sp. TM115-187. The sequence goes on from NZ_JAQEKS010000001.1 coordinate 94,441, forward strand.
CCACAAGGCATATACCAAACGTAATCGCCGGAAACATCAGATGCTTTGCAAGACTTTCTTTTTTCAGGACACCATCCGTGCCCTCTCCTTTCCAGACTTTGTTTAAATTGATCTCTTTTTGCCCGGTACTGACCATGGCACCAATGCAGATCAGCCAGTCATCCACTTTTTCTGAAGGGTCAAAATCAAATTCTGCCTCCAACGGCTCTACTTCCAGATTCATCGCATGGATTCCGTCCTCACTGACTTCAAAATCATCCGCACTGCATCCGGCGTAAAATACTTTTGTGAGCGGCACATCAGATTTTGTGGTGGAATAGAACTGCAGAATACCTGAAATATTCCGCACGATCTCCGTACCAAAATCCAGAGTTCCTCTCTCACTGAAGATACGGCTTCTCGTAGAATACATATACTGACCTTCCCGGAACAGAATGCTCGTCACACTTCCTTCTTCAAACAGGAGAACGATCTCAGTATCATTCTGGTAGGATTTCAACTGTCCCAATGTATTCAGATAACACTCCATCGGAACAGAAATCCACTGAGCCGAAATCCCGACCGCTTTTGTCAGCTCACGGATCTTTTTCAGGACATCCTCTTCCGCGCCTCCGCAGCACAGACAGATTCCTTTCTTTCTGTCTGCTTTGATCACCGCATAATCCTGTACCCAGTCACTGCCATTTTCCGCCATGACATTCTCCGCCAGCCTGGTAAGCTGTCTTCCCCTGGCATAAGGGATCTGCGTTACTCTGGCAGATGAGTAGGATGCCGGAAGCACCAGTCTCACCTGGGATGGGTTGTGTTTCTTTTTATATTTATCCAATGCCTCTTTCCACTGTTCAAAAGGATCCCCAAATACATCGATCGGTATCCGTTCTACCTTCTGGATCTTTGGTGATTTGCCTGCCTTTCCTTCAGCAGCAAGAATACATTCATCCTGCAAAACGATGACGGTATCGCTCATCTTGTTCCTCCTTTGTATCTAAACTCCGCTTCCTGTAATCACCTGCTATGCATTCTCAATTGCTGCATAAGACTGATAGATCGGAAGCATGACTGCAATCATAATAAATCCGACGATCAGCGCCATGAAAATGATCAGGATCGGTTCCAGTAATGTAACCATTTGCTTTGTCGCCTGCTCTGCCTCTTCTTCCATGGACACGGCAATTGAATCCAGCATCACATCCAGCCGTCCACTTTCCTCACCGACCAAGATCGTACTGGCAAGTTTTTTCATCAGTCCATCCACCTGCCTGAGTGCCCGTGAAAGCGGCACACCACTCCGGACCTCGGTCACAACTTCTTCAAACTGTTCCTCGATATAGACATTGCCGATCGTTTTCCCGGCAACACTGATCGCAAGTGCAATCGGCATACCACTGGAATACAGACTGCTTAAAGTACGGGCAAAACGTGCCGTATAGACAACTTTGAAAAGTTTTCCAAATATTGGAAGATGAACCTTCCGGTAATCGATCTGGTGTCGGACTGCCGGGATTCCCATAATAATCCGGACCAGTGCATAAACAATCACTACGATCAGGATCGCAAGATACCATTTCTTTGTCAGAAAATCCGAAGCTGCGATCAGAACGGTCGTCACCCACGGAAGGCTGTCCATCTGATCAAACAAAGACTGGAACTGTGGCAGAATAAAGGTAACGATCAAAATTGCAATCGCCACACACAGCACCAGAAGAATACAAGGATAAGTCATTGCAGCGCGAACCTGCTGTGTCAGCTTATATTCTTTTTCATACTGCACGGCAAGACGGTCTGTCACCTGATCAAGATTTCCGCTTCCCTCTCCTGACCGGAGCATTCCGATCATCAGATCCGGGAAGCATTGTTTGGACTCCATCGCCTCTGAAAGAGGAACCCCTTTTCTAAGATCCTGAAGTACATCTTTGTATATTTCTTTTTCTTTCGGATCAATCCCCTCCTGATCCGAAAGAATATCCATAGCACGCACAAGGCTGACACCAGATGCCAGAAGCGTAGAAAGCTCCCGGCAAAATGCTGCCAGCTGTTTTGCCTTTAATTTCTTATATTCTTTTACTTTTGTCAGGTTCTTCGATTCTACCAGAAACAGTTCCTGTTCCCGGAGCTGTTGGATCAGTGCCGCCTCTGAAGTCGCCTCTGTCGTTCCTCTGTAGGTTTTTCCGCCCATGTCTTTTGCGACATATCGAAATTTCGCCATCCTCCATAAATCCTCTCTTCTATCTAACATCAAACCCTGTCATTTTCACATGATGGATCTTCTATTTCACTTCTTTGCAGTTTCTCTACAGAAAATGCAGATACCACGCTGCAATCTGATCGCCCCAGAAAACGGCTGCTGCAAGTGCCAGTGCAAGAAATGGTCCAAATGCAAACTGGTCTTTCTTCTCAAGCTTCTTTCCGGCAAGCATCACCGCCGCGTAACCGCCTCCGGTTACAATTCCGATAAACATCGCACACACGATAGATGCCGTACCAAGAAGCAGTCCGCTTGCTGCCATCAGTTTGATATCTCCGCCTCCGAATGCTCCCGGGATCACCAGTGCCAGGATCAGCATCGGTACGGAAATGATCAGAGCACCGATCAATCTTGTCACAATTCCCCGCTCCGGATAAAGCAGGAAATCAAAAACTGCAAGTATCAAAATCATAATATGAAATCTATCATAAATCATCTGTGTATCCCAGTCAATCAGGGCTACCACAAGTAATATTCCTAAATATGCAAAAATCACTGCGCCTCTTGGCGATATTACGCCTGATCTGCCACAGCCATATCTGGTCACGCAGCCGATAAAAGCTGCTCCACCTGCAAGTTCTGTCCAAAAACACCTTAAGGGGATCCGCTCCCCACATCCTCTGCACTTTCCGCCCAGACACAGAAAGCTCACACACGGGATCAGTTCCCATACAGTCAGTTCTCTGCCACAGCTTGTACAGTGGCTTCTCCCGCGTACTACATTTTCCCCACGGGGTAACCGGTCGATCACGACCGTTAAAAAGCTAAAGATACAGGCTCCAAAAAAGAACCGTATCGTCCATAAAATTCCTTCTAAAACTACTAACATCTCAATCTCCGGTATCGATCATGGTTTCCTCATGATACACCTTATATGGTGAAGGATCGTCTGCCTGATACCAGACAGTATATTCCCCTTCTTGATAAAGAAACCGAAGGACCTGATAACCAGTCTCATCGGTCTGTAATACCCAGAATTCTCCGGGTGCTTTACTGAGTTTAATGATTTCATCATATAAACCGTCGGCGACGCCTCCCTTATGGGAAACGTCACCGAATGGTCCATTACTGCCGTACGCCTTAGTCCCGATTACCTGGAATGCTACCCGCACCGATTTTGCATTTCCCAAAGCCACCTGGGAGTCTGCCCGGTAAATCAACCGGAGCACCCCAGGTATAATGAGGACGATCGTAAGCAGAAGAATAAGTAAAACGTTAAGTGCCGACCTTATCCAACGGTATTTAATTGCATTTTGCACACTTTTGTTAACAGCCACGCTTTCGTTTCCTTTTCTAATCTTTCACTTTTTATGTACGATAAAAATCAATGTTCTCGTTAAATTACAATTTAATTTGTCTTCCCACCAGTTGTTGTATCTCCACCAGATTTTTCAACATTATAATCGCCATCTGAATTATTCTTGCTATTAGCAGGATTATATGTACATCTCTTCTGACCATTATCATAAACCAATGTTTTAATTTTATTATTTTCTACCGTTACATCAATAATTGTCTTTTCACCTAATTCCGCCAATGATGCAATTTCTTTTTTTGTAAATTTTCCAGTAGTATCAAGTGTAACTGTTTCACCAGTTTTAATTTTAGCATATTCTTCATCATACAATGTCTGAGCAGCCATTACAGCCTGACGTGTTTCAGCAACAACTGATTTATTCTTTGCCTTATCAATATATCCAGTCAGTGCCGGGATCAGCAGAGCTGCCAGGATTGCAAGAATTACCAGTACAACAATAAGTTCTACCAGTGTGAAACCTTTTTTCTTGTTCTCTTTCAATTTTTTAAACATGTTTCGTCACTCCTCTTAAAGTATCTTTTGTTTCTATATAAACGCTTCGGTGCATGCGCTCATATCATATAAATATAAACTTTCTCAATCTAAACCCGTCTCCGCCTTCGCCGTAATCTCCTCGCAGCAAAGCACACTGTGCTTAAACTCCAGGATCTCTGAATCCGTAGCAACCAGATTCGTCAACTCTTTGTCACTGTACAGATTTACCGTCGCGCTGATCCAGTCTACCTGATCACCACTTTGGGTTCCTTCTGGAAAAGAATAAATCACTTCCAGATAATTGTTCATATAAAACCCTTTTCCAAATACCGTGGCAACTGCACGTGCCACCGGAACTCCATCTTTCAGATAGATATAACTGTTCTCTGAGCTATTGCGGAAATAATATCTGGTCAGTAACTGCCCACTGTCCACAGCCGACGCCTGACCGGTTCGATTGTTTTGAATATACAGGTCAGTATCCTCGCATCCGTTTGTAGAAACAAGGACGACATAACCCTCTTCATTTATAAATTCTACCGTATTTCCGCGCAAATTTCCAGTACTTTCCGTAATGTTTTCTGTAATGTTTTCGCTTTTTTCTGCTGAAACTGCCGGAATATCATAGATTTTCACATACCCACTCGCATTTTGGGTAATTGTTCTCAACTCCGTCATTGCGGTATCCAGTATAGACTGTGCATACTGCGTCCTCTGCACCCGGACAAAAATGCGGGATGCCGCACTTAAAGCGGATGCTGCCATCGCCAGCATAATACTGATCAGAAGCAGACATACCATAGTCTCAACCAGCGTCGTTCCTTCTTTTTTTTGAAGCAGGCTTCTCAGTCGTTTCATGATCAGTCTCCTCCTTCGGTATCTGTCTGTCCGGACTCTGATGAAGCTGCCACCGGTCCATAAAGATAAAAGGTTGTATTCTGCTGCCGCTTCTCGGCATCTGTATAGGTGATCTGTTTGCTATCCAGAGTTGCATCTACGGAAAATACTACATTTCCAATCTGTGTCAGGCCAGAATCCGCCGCACGGAACCAGATCGTCTTCTGGCTTCCCGTTACCGTTTCTTTCGAAGACTGCAGTTCCTCAAGGACAGCCGCATTGTCTGCACGGATTTCTTTATTCTTTTTTAATACCGAATTGCTGTAGGAAATGGCTCCCTCCAGCACTCCGAACATGATCAGGAAAATGAACATACTCGCCATGACTTCTACCAGGGTTTCTCCGGCTTTCGCTTTTATTCTTTTAATTCTGTGCATCGCCATCGCCTCCTGTTATCGTAATCTCTCCCGTGTCTTCCACAAATTTCCGTGAAAGCGGTTCATCGGTCTGGTATGTATATTCGATTTTGCCACCATCTGAAAAATCACACTTATTTCCGACCGTACTTCCGACCCTCCAGACGCCCCCTCCGGTCTCAACTGGTACCCATATGATATTCTGTCCCTTATAGGTAAACTTCACATCATAAGTCTCTTCTCTTGTATATTCTGCGGTATAAGTATAAGATGCATCTTCATAATAAGCTGTCACTCCGACCATCAGCACATACTGTCTGACGACTGTATTCTGCAATGCCTCGATCTGTGCCGTATAATCGGTTGCCGTACTGACATCAAGTTCTCCATTTTTCAGATCCCCTGATGAACTTCCAACTTTCTCTTTCGCAAGGGAAATGCAGAGATTTCCATATCCTTCACCAATCTGTCCTGCTGACAGATCATCCGTACTCGTTCCATCTGTAACAAATTTGTATTTCGTCGCCTCTGCACTGGACGCTGTTTCATCGTTATAAATCGCGTACTGGGAATTTTCCAAAAAGCTGTTTGCAAAGGTATAGAAATTCGTACCCGATGAGGTATTTCCGGCTTTTAGTTCTTTGTTCAGTACTTTTGCGTAGCTTTTTGCCAGCTGGTAACAGCGCTCCTCCTTCAGGCGCATATTCGACTGCGCCGTCATGAGTCCCGCCGTATACAGGATGGCAGCCGCAAAAGCGATAAAGAACGCGGATACACAAAGCACCACTGTCATGGATACACCTTTTTTTTCATTTGCTTTCAGCTGCTGCCAGCCTGTATGTTTCATAGCTTCCTCCATATTTACCGACTCCATTTGATCTCAGTTTCCTTTGATGCCACATAAGCATCACTTCCGTTGCCACTTCCAGCGTCTTCTGCTTTTACATTTGCAAGTACATCTGCTTTAAACATTGCCGTTTCTGTCACGATAAAATTACCATGTTCCACAGAAACTTCATTCGTATCTTTCACAGATTCCAGATCCGGAAGTTTCAAAGCGTAACGGAAGCCGCCTTTTCCGTCTGGCTCGGCGATAATCACCGGTTTCAGCGTAATCGTGTAATAATTATAAGCTCCACTGTCTGAAACATAATTTGACTCAATCGTCACATTGTATACTTCCGGTTCAAAAGTATGGATTTTTTCCTCATCTGGTAAACCTTCCTGTGAATCATCCTCTTTTTCCTTCACATTCTCCCAGATCCATTTCCATTCTTCCTCAGAAGTCTCTGTCTTCTCTTTTATCTTGCGGTATACATACTGCTGAAGTTCTACTTTCTTCTGTTCTTCTCCATCCACCGTTTCTGTCGTTTCGATAACCCGGAGTTTTCCTTCCAGCTTATTATCCTGTCCGGCTTCTGTCTCTGTCAGTTTTCCTTTCAGATTGATCGAATAGACTTCTGCACAGTCGATACTGCTCCATTTCAGCACCGTACGCTCTGCATTCCACTGTTCTTCATGGGAAGGCACTTCCGGCGTATCGGTTACTTTTACCTTCTCTTCTTCTTCCACGGTATCTGCTTCTACTTCCGGTGCTGTCAGTTTTGCATACGGAAGCTGTACCGTTCCGACTTTCACCCACCGTGAGCTGACACTGCTGTTACCGGAAGAAATTCTGGTGTAGTACGCGATCCATTTACCGGCATAGCGAATTGAGAAATTATTCATAAAGTGGTAATAATCCTGTGCATTTTCCATGTTCATCTGAACCGGAACAAAATTATCCTCATAAGTCTGCGGATAAATCTTTATCATACGATTCCCCGGATTCTCTACGGTAGAAGCTTCTGCATCCTCCTTGGAATTATAAACATAGGCTTTCAGAAGGTATGCGCTTCCTCCAGGTGGAATGCTTTCTTTCGATGCGGCAATGTTGATTCTCAGACCTTCTGCCGTTCCGTTTTTAAAATCTTCCGCATCTACCGGCTTCTCCTTATCATGTGTCCAGCTGACTTTCCATCCATCCAGTACCGGAGCTGCAAGTCTGCTCGGAATTTCCAGTTCATAGGTCACACCCGGAGCACTGTCTACATAGACATTCTTATCACTCGTTTTGGCTACCAGATAGACAATGATTCGTTTGCCCGCATAAGCTTCCAGATTGATCGTCTTTGAATAGCTGCCATCTTTTGCTTCACGCTTCGAGATCACATCTCCCATGGCTGTTTCTTTTCCGAGCTCGCCAGAATTGCTGTACTCGCGAACATAGATCTGGTATCCCATACAATAAGTCTCATCTGAGATTTTTGCCCAGCTGACATTGTAATTCAGTTCATTTTCATCCACATTCACTACCGATGGCTGTCCCGGCTTTTCCAGACGCTGTGATACATTGTAGATCGCTGTGGAAGAAAGTCCGATCTGACTTTTTGATGCATCTCCGATACGGGTTACTTTCAGACGGATCTGGGTGTAATTCCAGTCATCTCCGTCTGCGGTAAAGCTTCGCCCGCTCTCTTTATATGCGCTTGTATCAATCGTAACTTCCTTGCCGTCTGCATCAATACCGGTCATCTCGATCTTATACTTCGGATCGGATGTCGCAGCCAGATTCTTGTCCCACGAGAAGGTGTACTGCATCCGGTTCTCATCATCATAGGTCGGTTCCAGGTTGGATCCGTCTTTCTGATCAAGTACCGGGGCTGCCAGCCAGGTGAACAGTCTGCCCGAAGTATAGTTATAATCATTAAAATATCCTCTGTTATTCTTCAAAACCGTACTGAAACTATACTTCCATTCACATTTTTCTGTTCCGTCGGTCTGCTCCTCAACATCAGCCAGCTCAATTATATTTGCAGCATTTTCTGTATCTACATCATAATATGTGTAGACTGGTCCAAGACCAGACTGTGAATACCAGAGACGAATCTTCAGGTTCGATGCATCCCGCAGATAATCTGGAAGATTTGCAAATGTCGCTACTGCATTTCCTTTGGATACTGACATCATATCGGTTTTTGCAAACACAACATTCTGTTTTTCTGAAGTTCCGCTCTTCCATGTTCCAATCAGTTCTGCACGATAAATGGTAGGTGTTTCTACAATGTTTGTATTTGCTCCCTCAAGTGTGACGTTAATCTTCAGATCATCCAGACTGCTTCCGCTGATCGATGTCGTTGCCTTCACCCGGTCATTGCTGTTATAAGTTCCCACTTTAATTTGTGGCTGATAATTCGGAAGATATACCGGCACAGAAGTAAGTATTGATGACTGATAACCATCTCCTGTTGCCTGTGCATTAATCTGATACCATTTTTCATCATAAGCAATGTAAAGCCTTCCTGTCGGATTTTTCGCATTCAGAGTCAATGATTCATATCGTCCAAACAGACTGATTTTCACCTGCCATCCCGGATACTTCTTGTTATAAACATCCAGATTATTTAAACTATAACGATAGGTATACTGACCCGATTCCGTTCCTGTTTCGATCAGTTCTACTTTCACATCTGGCTCAGGCAATATTCCTTCTCCCTGTGTTACTTCTGCATTTATTGCTTCTGACTCTTCTATATCGTCATACATACTCTTTGAGCGAACTGTGATCTTTAATACTCCGGACATTCCTGCCGGAATATCAAAACTCTCTTTCTCTGTATACATCACATGTTCTTCTGTCACGCCCTGATCATCTGCAATTGATACAACATAAGCAAATGGATCACATTTTTCCTGTGTTAAAGAATCTTCAAGATCTTTTGGTATAACAACCATCGTAATCTGTCCATCCGCAACTGTTGCTTTTGCTGCAGCTGGCGCCAGAATCTTTTCACTTCCGGAATCTGAAACAATTCCTTCGATACGGCGATAACTGGTTCGAGTATCTTCTATCAGTACATTATCTGGATTGGTAATATAGGATCCATATAACTTATCCCATGCTGGTACCTCACCTTTTTCCAAATAGAACAACACTTCTCCTATTACGTTATTGTTATATTTTATATAACGTCCATCCAATCTACACGATGCTCCGTCCACCGTTTGCTGTGCATAAATATACGCTGCAAAATACTGCTCATTATCCATATCATACAGGAAGAAATAATCACAGGTATAGGTACTAAATTTTTTATTATCCCCTCTTCCATATGACTTCAACCCGCCTGCATCCAAACCGTTTTTTGCTTTTCCACTTCCTGTTTTGCTTCTGGAAATCCGGACATTGGTAAATGCCCATGGAGTACTCTCCTTTGATCCATCCAAATAAAAATTATTTTTCCGATTTTCTGCCGACATCATTTCCGGTCTTCCATTTTTTGTATAATCACTTGCTGCCGAATAAACCGGATAATTTGTTTTATTATAATTGCTGTCACCTAAATTCAATGAATAACATTCTTTTACAATCGTGTTTTCCGACCATGAAGCACCTGCTTTATCGCTTTCACCATACCGGTCTCCAAAAATGCCACTCGCAAAATTATCACCATTTAACTTATTACCAAAATTCCGGCATCTCTCAATCCGGATAACAACATTCTGTGTTGATGTCTGTATTGCATATCCATCTGCTTCATCACACGACAGGAAACCAAAAATTCCAGATGCCATGGATGAAGAGTAAATCTGTACTCCTGCCTCATTCACACAATCTAATATCTGTACAGTAAAACTCTGTCCCCGACTGATATTTCCAGTTCGATAGGTTGTAATATTTCCAAGGATTCCGGCACTGTCATTTGCTCCGCTTCCAGATGTACCATTCTGTCTGTAAATACTTCCATAATTGTTACAGCTTACAATATTATAAGTATCTTTTTCATATGGATGATAGAGCTGTGCAACAATACCACTGGACGCACCAATCCATCCGGCACTGTATGTAGTCTGCAAGTTACCATAATTTCTGCATTTTTCAATGGTTCCGCCAGTTCCTGTCCACTGTCCCATAATTCCGCCGGAATAATGAGTATTATAGCAATAAATCGTTCCGTAATTGATACAGTTTTTGATATTCCAGTCACTTGAAGTTGAATTGTTCTGATTTCCGATAATTCCACCGGCAAATCGGTTGGTAATTCCGGTCGACAGCTCACGTCCGACAAACGCTCCATTGATCAAGTAAGTCGAATCATTTTCAGACTCATTCATTCCGATAATTCCACCGGTACCTACACTGAGTGCCTGTGATTTATTCAGTATAAACCAGTTACCTGACACACACTTATTAACCGAACCGGTTGTCCCGTTAAAGGCAGTAATACCTCCCAGATTTCCGTTTGCATTCATATACATCAACATCTTTCCAGATGTAATATTTGTATTGTCTGAATACTTTTTGCCACCAGACCAGCTGCTATAATTGACATATTTGTTTCCATCTTCGCGCAGTCCGGATTTACGTGCTCTCTGGTTCATTTTATCAAGCGTATCTTCCTGTATATCATCTAATATGATATCCGAGGTTTCACCACTTCCGGACATTTCGATTGCACCCTTATTAAATCCGGTCACACCACCAAGCATACCTGCTTCTGCTGACAGACTGCTGGATGCATTATCCTCAAGCATACAGCCATCAATAGAACCATCTGTCTCATTTTTTCCGGCAATTCCGCCGACATGGCTGGACAGTGCTTCTTTTTGTTCTGCTGTGCTTGAACTTGTCGCACTATAGACTCCCTGAATATTCATTTTGATATAAGGAACCTTATCGTCTTTCAGCAGCACATAATTGATTCCGGCAATTCCGCCATAACAGTTTCCGGCTTCACTGCTTGCTTCTGTCATTTCTCCGGAATAAGCACAGCTTATGACGGAAATACCATCTATTCCATTCTGCAAAATCGTGGCATTACCATTACTTCCAACAATTCCACCAAGATACTTATATCCACTGAAATCATTAAAATTCACACCTTCTGCCACAACCTTTACCACCGTCCCCTGGTTCATGCCGACAGCGCCTCCGACAACCAGCGCAGTCTGCTGTACATTGATTTCCGGCATGGTCGTAATCTTTGTCACACTTCCTGTCGCCTGGGAATCTCCTACGGTTCCGTTATTTAATCCGGTAATTCCTCCGATAATGACCGCACTTCCCTTAAGGACCACGTTTTCTTTCGGTGCACTTCCCAGTATCGTTCCGTTATTCACTGCACAGATTGCTCCTGCGTCCATGACGCCCAGACTGTAAATCTCTGCCTTTGTCGTTTTTGTTCCCTGAACGTTGCAGTTCTCAATAATTCCATCCGCTTCATTTTGTGCCGCGATTCCTCCGGCATATCCGGAACTGCTGCTCACACTTCCGTAATCTTTACTGTTCGAAATCTTTGCCACATTAACTGCCGTAATTCCTCCCGCATATCCGGAATCCGCAGTTACTTTTCCTGCCCGGTTGATTGTATTGGTCACATTTCCACTGGTTGTACCGACAATTCCTCCAACCATTCCGTGGGTTGCCCGTACCTGACTCGCCTTGCATACCAGATACTGTGTTCCAGACTGGCCAAGAGAATCCTGTCCCAGATAGTTTCCAACAATTCCACCGACATTTTCATAACCGGTGATCCTCGCTCCGCTTCCGACAGCTACAATTTCTCCGTTTGTTCCGCCATCTCCGGTAACACTCAGAGTTCCTGTTTTTTCATTAATACCAATAATACCGCCCACATTCGTTCCGTGACTGCTCATAATGCTGCGGCTGATATTCTCGTCTTCAGCAACCTGGATCGTACCGCTGTTTCTACCTGCGATTCCACCAACATTATCACTGGCAGCAGAAATATTTGCATAGCTGGTGTTCTCTCTTATCACACCTTTGGTCAGATTCCAGCCGACGATTCCACCCAGATTCTGATTACCGGAAATTGTCTTTCCTGACATGGTACTGCATTTTTCAATGGTTCCTGCTGTGTAGCTTCTTGTTCCATCTGTAAATGTCGTATCGCTTCCGATATTCAGTCCGGCAATTCCACCGACATAACTAAGCGCTGCATTTCCAAAATGCTCACTGAGAGTACACTGGTAAATGAGCCCCGCATTCAGTCCGACCACTCCGCCGATTCCTGTGAAACCGGATAAACTTCCCTTGTTGGTACAGTTGTCGATGATCTGATTCTTAAGATTGACTCCGACAATTCCACCTGCCAGGTGCAGCTCCAGCTTTTCTGCCTCATCTGGCAGATTGATTCCCGAGCCAATCTCATTTTTTGCAAATGTCCCCAATTTCACCGTTCCGACCGCTTCACCAAACGCAGCAGATGTCAGAGAAATATTTCCCGAATTGGTACATTCTTTCACTACAATCCTGCTGTTCTTTTCACTGTATCCAAGAATCCCTCCTGTATACAGACTGGCAGTGATCGGAAGATTATTCGTCGTTGTGACCGTGATCCTTGTCATATTGGTATTGGTATATCCACTCGCATATACCGGGATATTATCCGCACTCAGTTCCGGCAGCAGTTTATCTGCATTTTCCCGCAACTCTCCTTCTGTTGTAGAATAGGTGCTGATATATCCAACCACACCACCACAGAATGCCTTTCCTTTGATCGTACCAAGGATGTTATCTGTATGGATTCCATCCATCACAAGATCGTTATTTGTATTTATCAGATTCGCTCCAATACATCCTCCGACAAAAAGCTGACCTTCCACGCTTCGTGGACGGATCTTTAAGTCTGATTCCGTCACAGACGCAGATGCATTTAATCCAAACGCACCACCTGCACATTTTCCAAATGCATAGATACGTCCACCGATCAGGGTGTAGTTGACACTGATCCTGGCATTCACATCATTGAATCCAACTACGCCACCGACATAATCTTCTCCAACCACGATACTGGAAACAGATTTGACCGTAATATTCTGGCTTTCTTCGGAAAACAGAATATTACCATCATTATATCCTGCAATTCCACCTGCATAATCCGCTTTTGCTTCCCAGTTATTTACAATCGTATTGTAAATAGAATTATCATAATCGGATAAGTAGCTTGCGCAGTTTGAGATCGTAGCTCCGTTGGCATTATATCCGACAATTCCACCAATGTATTTTTCATAACCAGCCGTCACACCATTATTGATACAATCTGTAAGTTCGACTGAACCTGCATTTTCACCAACGATTCCACCAACATAACTGTTACCAATCACATAGTTTCCATTTGTCGTGACAGAAACTCCTCCATGTGCCCGGATTGCCTGACTAATACCGCCAAGACCACCGGCAATACCACCGACATATTTTGATCCAAGCACATATCCACCGCTCTTTGTTGAACAGTTGGCAAGCAGGGAAACATTTCCATATCCGATGATACCACCAACATATTCTCCACGGAGTAATTCATCCTTTTTCGTCTGATCATACACATACCCGGTCTGTCCAGCAGCACTTGAAGCTCCATAAAGAAGCGTATTCTCACCATATCCGACAACTCCGCCGAAATATTTTCCTTCTTCATAATCGTCTGCAACGGAAGAAATATTGCAAAGTACAAGTCCGTCATTGCTACAGTCTGTCAGGTCCGACATTTCTTTTAGCACATCATCCCGATAGTTCGTATCCTCTAATGTACCAGTTACCTTTCCTGCAATTCCACCTGTACAGTAATTACCGTTGATGTTCGCATGGTTTTCGCATTCCGCAATTTTGGCACCATTCTTTTCGGTTGGCAGGCTTGCATATCCCACGATACCACCGATTCCTCTTGCTGTACTTTGGGAATTAGTATCCGGGATCTTGACATTCATAGACCCCGACATAGAAAGCTTTGTTGCCTGCCCTGCTGCTACCCTGGTGCCGTCTGCATTTGCCATACTTCCGATCACTCCACCGACCGCTGCCATAGCAAATCCATCAGATTCCCCTGCACCAGTCTGTTCAAGCGATACATTGACTGCTGTATCTTTTCCGGTCACTGCCGTATCTGATATGTTTCCCTCGCTTCGTCCGGCAAGGATTCCGATTCCTTTCAGTGACGAATACTTTCTGGTATCTGCCTTTTCCGTTCCAAAGGTCAGTTTCGGATTCTGGAGCGTCACCTGTTCGATCGTTCCCTTTACTTCACAGAACAGTCCCAGATACTCTGGTCTGCTCACCTGACCTGCTGTCTTCGTTTCGGTTCTTCCGGTTTTCTGTACTGCTGCAGCAGTCTGAAGTTCGTTTGCTGTTGTATCATCAATAATCGAGTCCTCACCCAGCTTCAGATTCGAGAGCAGCGTACTTCCACCCTTTCCTTTTAACGTATAGTCTGCAGGAAGCTCCGCAATTGCCGGAAAATCAATGACCGAAGTTTTGCTGTTCTCTTTCCAGGCCAGCTTCAGGACATTCTTCTGTCCGGAAACATTACCCGAAGTCTGCTGTGTCAGCTGATACACACCGGTACCGGCTGAAGTCCAGTCCATATTTTTATTGGTAAGTATGAAAGCCGGATTCTTTTCTCCCTCGTAATACCTGATATTTGAAAGATGACGGTACGCAGCAATCTTTACATCATTTGGGGATGTGTTGTCCGCATACATGGTATTCGCTGTATTAGATGATACCGACTCGCTGTCTTTATATTCCTTCTGGATCAAGTTGGCTGAATCTTTTCCGGCATAAGAAGTCGCTTTTACTGTTGCATAAATATTCTGTGCCTTTGCAAGATCTTTTGTCATAGACGCAAGGCGACAGATACTTGTGCTCAACGTTTTCTCATAAGCAGATGAATCCGATGCCAACGTTGCCTGTGTCTTCGCAGACATCATGGCATCAAGAACCAGAGAGTACTTATTATCGCTGTAAGTCAGCGGGAACTCCCATCCTTCACTTTCTTTATTCTTTCCATCCTTCAAAGTAACCGATGCCATCTGTCCACTGTCCGACTTATTCTGATCAATGGACCATCCGTTTTTCCGAAGATCATATGGCGATACAACCATACTGAAAAGCTTTTTGTCACTTCCTTTTAAATAGAAAGTAATCTCATAGCTTACATCCAGACTGCTGCCCACATTACTTGACCAGTTCAACGACAACCGTTCACTGTTCTGAAGACTGATCGTTGCAATACGAAGCTTCGTTGTACCAAGATTGACTGCATTTACCGTATCATCTGCGGAATAATAACCAAGCAGACGCTTGCTTCTGCTTTCGTATTCTCTGTCAAGCATGGTAAGCGAATGTTTTTCATCTTTCTCGGCATAATTCAGACTGTCGCATTTTGTTGCATAAAATGCAGAATACACTTCACCGGATTCGATATCAATTTCAATTGCGATCGCACCTTTGTATATATCTTTATCATAGGTATAATCATCGATCAGCGTAAGCACCGGATTCTTCTTTGAGTTCTTGCTGTCATAAGAATCTGCATTCAGCGTGATCGCGTAAATTTTTCCATTCAGGTTCAAATCTGATCCCGTATATTGGATCCCTTTTTTCTCAATCTGCTTTTTAAAACTGTCCCATTGACCGGATGACCGGTAATAAGTAAGCTTCGACTCTGCCGCCAGATAGACTGTCTTGGCATTCTCCTCATTCTTTCTAAATTCCGCTTTCCGCCAGTAATTGATAAAAAACGGAACTGCGACTGCTGCAATGATCGAAAGGATGATGAGTACTACCATCAGTTCTACCATTGTAAATCCTTTTTTTCTGTTTTTTCTCATATTCGTACACCTGCTATATATTCATTCATCAAACTCTAATTATACATAGTAAATTATAGCAGTTCTTTTACAAAAAAACAGCATCATTTTTAATGTTATTTGTAATTTTTCTCACCTTTTTCCTCGTTACTCTGCATTTCTCCGCCATTTGTCACGTTCTTCTGCTATTTTAACCTTCAAAAAAACGGTCCGCCAATTTCCTATGGAATAAAAAAAGAAAATCCTTCTCAGATCTTTCTCCAAAAAGCATTTTCTCTTTTTACAGATATTCTTTTTTCATAACCGCTGCTTCGGCACGCATATCCGGTCCGTGACATGCTCGCACCACTTAAATCACTGATTTTGAAGTGGGGGCTTCTTGCTCAATGGCTCTACTGAGCCAAGTATCTACAAGCTATCCTCGCGTGCCCCGCGATTCTTTTGCCCGGACACGGGCATGTTTTCTTATGATCCAATTGTCCGGATACGGACAGTTTATGCTGTCAACATCCTTCTTGCCTCTTCACGGATGTTGATTGCTGCATTACGGTCTCTGTCCATCTCATTTCCGCACGCACAGTGATAAACTCTTTCGGATAATTTCAGCTCTTTCTTTATCCTTCCACATTGACAGCATTTTTTACTGGAAGGAAAGAAACGGTCTACCTTTACCATTTTCTTTCCTCTCCACGCCAGTTTATAGTCTATCATTTCCCTGAACATTCCGTATCCATTATCATGTACGCTTTTTCCGAAATGCAGACATTGCCCCATTGCTTTCATATCGATGTCTTCCACTGCAACTGCATCATAACCGTCTGCAATCTTTCGGCTTAGTTTGTGCAGATAATCTCTTCTCTGATTTCGTATCTTTTCATGACATCTGGCAACTTTCTTTTTCTGCAGCTCATAATTATGACTTCCTCGTACGCATCTTGACAACTTTCGTTGCTCCCTCGCCAGTCTTTTTTCGTTTTTTCTAAAAAATCCTGCTTCTTCTGTCTCAATCTTTTCTGAAAATACTGCCATACCCTGCATTGCGTAATCTATTCCAAGTATCCTTGCGGTACTATAATCTGGTTCAGTTGCTTGGTTTTCACAACTGTACCCTTCATACAGCAGGCTTGCAAAGTATTTGCCGGATGGTTCCATACTGACTGTCACTGATTTTAGGCAAAAGCCTTCTGCTGGCTTCCTGTGTTTTTTCATGGCAATCCATTTTAATTTGGGAAGCCGGATCCGCTTACTTTCCACCAGGATATTTCCATTGACCACATTCGTTGTATAGCTGTTTCTGGAATGATGTTTTGACTTGAACCTTGGAAATCCAATCTTGGGATCCCGAAAAAAATTCTTATATGCCTTTTCCAGATGAAGCTGGACATTTGCCAGTGCCAGCGAATCTACTTCTTTCAGAAATGGATATTCTTTTTTATACATGGCCGGTGTATGTTTTAACATTTTCTTCGTCTTTTCATACTCCTGGATCTTATCATTAAGCATCTGATTATACAGAAAACGACAACAGCCAAATGTTTTGCCAAGAACTATCTTCTGTTCTTCTGTCGGATAAATTCGGAAACGATATGCTATGTTCAATACTTCTTCTCTCCCTGGGTTTCAATGTATTGACGGATTACTTCTACTGGGGCGCCTCCAGCTGTCAACAGACAAAAGCTCTGACTCCAAAAGGCTTCTTTCCAAAGTTTCTCTCTGAATACATCAGATACACTGAATGTGCATTATGATCTATTTTTTTCATGCAAATCAGTCCTCTCTCTAATAATCTATGTTTTCGACTGACTCTATTGTACCACGGAATTCGTTATCGAACAAGTGTTCTTTTTTTATTTTTGTGCAATTCATCTCCCACCTGCAGAGGAAGGAGAATTCTTGCTATATTATGTTAAACCAGTTTTCCCAGCACCGGAAGCTTTTTCAGATAAATTCTTCCGGAAAATGCAATATGCGGCAGCTCACAAAATTCACAGTTCTTCGGACAGATCGGTTTATATAACGGATCTGCCACAATGATCTCTGCATCTTTTAATGCCTCTTCCATCTCTTCTTCTCCGCAAGCCCATCTGTCCCCATCTGCCAGTAAGCCATCTGTTTCTTCCAGTGGACAAAGCACTTCCACACGACAGTCATACTTTTCTTCGATTCCCGCCGCCAGGGATTCCATGATCACAGGTTCCCCGACCAAAGTCACCTTCCGATCTTTTCTTCCCTGCATCCGATCCTTTCGATATGGCATCTGCTCTTTTTCTTCCAGTGCTTTCGCAATCCGCTCTGTATAAGAGCCAATCGGCGTTCCAACCACATATGGGGTTCCGAACTTTTCTTCCAGTACTTTCGCCGCACGAAGCCCGACCGAAGATACCACCAGATTCACCTCTGCTTCTCCTGCCTGCAAAAATGCATCCAGTTCATCTCCCATTGCCCAAGTAGACAGCACCTTCCATCCACAGGCTTTCAGGTTCTCTTTCAGCACCTCTACATGAGATACCGGTCCAAAGTCCAGTGGTGTCACACCAAGCAGATTGACGGTGCGTGCCTGAATCCGTCCTGTCTTTTCCCCGGTAAATCTTTTCGCGATCTCCTCTAATGCAATTCCTGCCCCATACACATAATCATGCATTCCGTTCGTCGGTACTGCAAATGCAGGAATCCCGGTTTCTTCTTCTAGTACCTGTGCCAGTGCCGGAAAATCGGTTCCATTCATATACGGAATTGGGGATCCTGCAAGGGCAATAAATTTCGGATGCAGCTCCCTTGCTGCCTCTTTGATATCATCCAGAAATTTTTCATCATTTCCCATGATCGCATCAATTTCTGTCAGACCGGAAATATAGATCAGACTGTCCTGATCGCACCAGCGGATCTCATCGTGAGTGTTGTAGGTCGAATTGCATCCGGACGGGTCGTGCATGACTGTCATGCCGCCAAGCTCATAAAGTGCAGAACACACACCGGATACATCCGCTGTATAAATTGGTATGATTCGATAAGATTGTCTCATATACAGCTTTCACACCCCCATCCTTTTCGCACAACCAGATCTTCCGTGTCTTTTTCTTCGGTAAATGCTTCGGCCATAAGCTCTGCCGTCCTGCGGATCCCGTCAAATCCGTAAAGACCGCCGCCCTGTACCATATTGACAAAATACGGACTTCCTGTAAACCACGCTGCCTTCTGTCCGATCGCCAGTATTTTTTCATCCGATGTTCTCGGAAGCACACGCATTTTCACCTGGATCGTTGCAATCAACTGCAGATCCGGTGCATGCTCCTTCAGCCACTCAAATTCCGCTTTTTCTTCCGGACTGATGGAATCCAGATAGATCCGTATTACCCGGAAACCATGAGTAAGCAGAAGCTTTGCAAGTCCCAGCGGACGCGGATGGTACAGATAATCAATGACAACCGCAGTGTCTCTGATCACCTCATGCGCCTTTTCCAGTGCCTTTTCACAGGCAGCAATTTCCTCTTCTACTGAAATCGTTTTCTCCAGCTTTCCATAGCCCATTGCCTGGCAGAAATTTTCCAGCTGTGCTGTGATCTCTTTATAATCAAAGCTGCCCGGCAGATACAGGTATGGCCGTTTCAGACGCTCCGAAATCACTTCCGCACCATACTTAGATGGTGGATAAGAAGATATAAAAAGTTTTCCTTCGGAAAGTGCCAGATAGTCTTCCCAGCTTTTACATCCCGGCAGTTCCCGGAAGATTCCCTGATGTGCCCGGACGATTCGTTTCAGATCTGCATTTTTTTCCAGTACGAAATCACTGCCGAGAAAACTCACGGCTTTTTCATCTGCTTTTCGCTTTGGAAGTGGTTCATAAATCGCTTTTCTCAGCTTCTGATCCGGTGTCGGTCCATGCTTCTGCATGATCGGATCCATATAACAGCGGATAAATGTAATCTTTGGGAACCTCTCTTCCAGTTCCTGATACACCCGTTCCAGATCGCATCCCAGAAAATGATGCAGACAGACGGTAAATAAAAGAACTGCTTTCGGTTTTTCTTCCAACTTATTCAGCACATCCGTCACGCCTTCGA
This sequence comes from Coprococcus sp. TM115-187, assembly GCF_027679115.1. Classification (NCBI taxonomy): domain Bacteria; kingdom Bacillati; phylum Bacillota; class Clostridia; order Lachnospirales; family Lachnospiraceae; genus Coprococcus; species Coprococcus sp. TM115-187. The sequence continues at coordinate 114,439 of NZ_JAQEKS010000001.1, forward strand.
TGGTGATGTCCTCCAGATTTCCATTTAACAGATTCTCTTCTTTTACGATCACAAAGGAAAACCGGTCAGCCGCATTCATTTCCGCCGCTGTCAGCACCACACCTCGCATGCAGTTATCTGCACAGACATAGATCTGTCTTGCCTCCGGCATCAGCATTCCGGTATGTACGATGTTCCAGTTGCCGTGAACCGGCGAGTTAAATTCAAGTCCCTGTGCAAATGGAACCGGAAATGTGGCATCCTTGATGGCTACTGCCGCGCCTTTTTCATCCACCGGATGTCCTACCCGTTTTAACATGGTCTCTCCTCTCCGCACACTGCAAGGATCTGATCTGCCAGCTTCCGGTATTCCTCTGCCATCTGAGAATCCGGTGCATATTCCAGCAGAACCTTGCCGGCTTCTTCTGCTTCCATCACAAGTTCGCTCCGGTCAAGCTGTCCAATGATCTGCGTGTGAAAATCCCCTGCAAGCTCCCGCACCTTTTCTTCCTCTCTCGGAACCTCTCTTTTATTTAAAATAATACCGCCAAGGGAAGCATATCCCCGGTTCCTGAAATTCTCTACTGCCATTGCAATATTGGCCCCGGCATGGATCGCCATATTTTCACCGGATGTGATGATGAATACCTGATCCGCATAGCCTTTTCGCATGGGCATGGAAAAGCCACCGCAGACTACATCACCAAGTACATCATATAACACGATATCCGGCTGGTAGGTCTCATAAGCACCGGTTTCTTCCAGCTTCTCAAGGGCGGTGATAATCCCGCGTCCTGCACATCCAAGTCCCGGTGTCGGTCCACCTGCTTCTACACAGACCACACCTGCATAGCCAACCGTAACCATATCTTCCAGTTTTAGATTCTGTTGCTTCTGTTGGAACATTTCCAGTACGGTTGGAATCTCCTTTCCGTGTCGGAGCTGGATGGTCGAATCCGCCTTCGGATCACAGCCGATCTGCATGACCTTGTATCCTTTTTCGGCAAGTGCCACCGCAAGATTGGATACAGTTGTGGATTTTCCGATCCCGCCTTTTCCGTACACTGCTATCTTTTTCATTCCGCTTTTTCCTCCGCTTTCGTAATGACGTTCGAGTACGCCGTTTTTGTGGATACCCCATTCAGACGCCCGATCTTCCCTGACAAAGCACTGATCATATCTTGCGGTGCATCAATGGCGATGCTGATGATATTAATTCCCTTCTCCCGGTACGGAATTCCCATTCTTCCAATGATATACTCTCCTGCTTCATGCAGGTAATGGTTCAGTTCCTCAATCGCGGCAGGATTCTCCACAATAATTGAAATGACTGCTACTCTGGTGTCCATAAAAAGTCTCCTTTCTTTTTTGAAATATCACCGATTCCGCATTTCAGATTGTTTAGCAGATACGTGGCAGCAATTCTCCGCCCGGCTGTGGAAGAAGTGCCTGCGTTCCGATTTCTGTAGTCATGACTACTTTCCCCGGCTGCTCTGCAGTTACTTCTCCGATAATTGCCGCATTCTGTGAATACGGACATTTGTGCAGTACTTCTACAATCTTTTCTGCCTCTGCTTTTGGTGCCATAATGACCATTCTTCCTTCACATGCAAGGTAAAGTGGCTCCAGTCCAAGCATTCCGCAGACTCCCTTCACTTCTGGTGCAACCGGAACTTTTTCAGCATCCAGACGGATTCCAACATTACTCTGTCCCGCAATCTCATAAAGTACTGTTCCAACTCCACCTCTTGTCGCATCACGGATGACATGCAGATCATGTGTTGCATTTATCACTTCTTCTACAGTATGCCATAGTGGTGCACAGTCACTGGTCACATCCGCTTCGATTCCGAAGTCTTCTCTTGCAAGAAGGATCGTACAACCATGGCGTCCCACATCTCCGGTCACAATGATTGCGTCTCCCGGCTGTGCCAGTTCTCCTCCGACTTTTACGCCGTCCTCGATCTGTCCCATTCCGGTTGTTGTGATAAATACACCGTCTACCTGTCCCTTTCCTGCTACCTTGGTATCTCCGGATACAATACGGACACCGGCTTCTTTTGCCGTTTTCTCCATTGCTGCTGCAATCTCTTCCAGTTTTTCCATCGGAAATCCTTCTTCAATTACAAATGCACAAGTCAGATAAAGTGGTTTTGCTCCCATACATGCAAGGTCATTAACTGTTCCACAGATGGAAAGCTTTCCGATATTTCCTCCTGGGAAGAATGCCGGAGATACAATAAATCCATCCGTAGATACTGCCATTTTTCCGACTGGTGGTGTAAGAACTGCCGCATCATCCGCAGTCAGATCCGGATTGGCAAAATGTGCTGCAAATACTTTATCGATCAGCTCTGAAGTCTGCTTTCCGCCGGCTCCGTGTGCCATAGTTACTGTCTGGTTGTCCATTTTATTTTCCATTTTTAACTTCCTTCTCTCCTAATCGTTTCCGTATATATGATACCGGATTGTTCCGGTGTTCCATTCTTTCGTTTCCCTGATACCGGATTGTTTCGCACTTTCGTGCTCTCACAATCCTCAAAACATTCGTAATCCGCTCATTTTTCTTCGTAAAATCGCTACTTACTCATATTTTGGCGGGGATAAAGGTCAGAAGTCTTCCTGCAAGCAAGCTTGCGTCGATGTTCCATTCCTTCGTTTCCCTGATACCGGATTGTTTCGCACTTTCGTGCTCTCACAATCCTCAAAACATTCGTAATTCGCTCATTTTTCTTCGCAAAATGGCTACTTACTCATGTTTTGGCGGGGATAAAGGTCAGAAGTCTTCCTGCAAGCAAGCTTGCGTCAGACTTCTGACTTTTATCCCCTGGTATCATACATATAGTAAGCCGAGCATGCGCCCTCGCCGGATACCATGCAGGCTCCTACTGGGTGCTGCGGTGTACATACCTTGCCAAACACCTTGCAGTCGGACGGTTTGCATTTTCCCTGCAGTACATCTCCGCAACGGCATGCCGGATTTGCTTTTCCTTCGATCTTTGGCATATTGTATTTCTTTCTGGCATCGTATGCTTCCCATTCTTCTCTCAGCTGCATACCGGATCCCGGAATGATTCCAAGACCTCTCCACTCGCTGTCGCATCCTTCCATCAGTTCATTCACCAGCCTCTGTGCCTCACGGCTTCCTTCTCTGGTGACAACTCTCGGATAGCAGTTTACGAAGAACGGCTTTCCTTCCTGGAAGCGTACCAGTGCGACCGCAAGTGCTGTGAGCAGTTCTTTTGCCGTAAATCCTGCTACCACACCGCTGACTCCTTCTTTTACCAGTTCCTCACAAAGTTCGGTCCCCGTGATTGCATTGACGTGTCCCGGATATAAAAATACATCCGCACTGCCTTTGAGTGCCTCGTAGGCTCCCGGCATCGTCTTATTGGCAACCAGAAGAGAATAATTGGAAATTCCATCTTCCTTTGCCTGTTTAACCGAAAGGCATCCTGCAGGTGTCGTTGTCTCAAACCCAACGGATAAAAATGTCACCTGTTCTTCCGGATGATCTTTCGCATATCTTTCCGCATCTGCCGGTGAATAAACGATATGGATCTTCGCTCCTTTTTCTCTTGCTCCGGCAAGGCTCATCTGACTTCCCGGTACGCGGACCAGATCGCCGAAGGTACAGATCGTCACATTTTTCTCTAATGCCAGATAAATTGCTTCATCAATGAAGCTGACCGGTGTTACGCAGACCGGGCATCCCGGTCCTGAGATCAGTTCTACCTGCTTTGGTAAAAGTTTTCGGATCCCCAGACGGAAAATTTCATGGGTATGGGTTCCGCATACTTCCATGATCCGCACTGCCGGTCCGTCATAATTTTCTATGATCTCTCTGGCTGTTCGTTTCTTTTGTTCTTCCATTACAGCAGTTCCTCCATAAGCTGATCGGTCTCGCTTTCATCTTCATCGGTGATCTTTGCGATCGCAACTCCGGCGTGGACCATGACGTAATCACCTGGTTCCAGATTCTCCAGGAGCTTGGATGAAACCTCTCTTTTTGCACCGCCTGCGTCAACGACGGCGGTTCCGTTACTGATTTTTACAACTTTTGCTGATAATCCAACACACATGTGGGTAATTCCTCCTTTTCCTCTTTTATTTGTAAGTTCTAATAGCTTTAGATTAACTTTGTTTAAAATTTTTTATGTCTGATTTTAATTTTCTAAATCTATAAAGTCTGGTTTTATTTTATCTCATGCTTCTGTAAATATGCCATTGCGTAGGCTGCCTGACCAAGTGACAATCCTCCGTCATTTGGTGGAATGAGGTGATGGTGCAGGGTGATGAGACCTTGCTTAACCAGACCTTCTTCTACCAGCCGTAGTAGTAAGCGGTTCTGGAAAACTCCGCCGCTTAGGGCAACTTTCCGGATTCCGGTCTGATGACTTGCTGTAAGGACTGCGGATATGATCTGTCTTGCAAGTTCCTGGTGGAACTCGTATGCAAGTTGTCCGGTGCCTTCCCCAGCGAGACGTTTTTTTGCGAGGTTTTTGACTAATTCGCCGGTATTTAGAATCAGGCGGTCTTCTGCCGTTTCTGTAAATGGCTTAAGCATGAGGGGTTCGTATGGATGCTGCATTGTTTTTTCGTAAGCTTCTGCTGCGAACTCTAATGCCGTAGATGCTTCTCCCTCGAAAGTGGATTTTTTCCGGATTCCGAGGATAGCACTGACTCCATCAAAGAGACGGCCGGCACTGGTAGATTGAACAGCATTCAGGTGTCGTCCGGTCATTGTCACCAGTACTTTTGCCTCCGGTTCGGTGCAAAGTTCCAGTTTCTTCATCCATTCGACCGTTTTTTCTTTATCCTGCAATTCTTCATAGAGAAGAGAACCGGCAATTCGCCAGCCTTCTTTTGCAGAAAGATCTCCACCTACCTGCCAGAATGGCTTAATGCTGCCAAGTCTTTCAAATCCATTGTAATCACAACGAAGAATTTCTCCACCCCAGATGGTCCCATCCGTTCCATAGCCGGTTCCGTCAAAGGAAACGCCGATCACCGGATCTTCGCAGTCATTTTCTGCCATACAGGACAGAATATGTGCAAAATGGTGCTGTATCTTCAAAACCGGGAGTCCAAGTTCTTCCGCAACAACTGTCGCATTGTATTTCGGATGCAGATCGCATGCCACAACCTTTGGTTCTACCTCCAGAAGTGTTTCCATTCTGCCGATTGTTTCTTTTAAAGCTTCCACGGTGCGCAGATCTTCCAGATCTCCCACATAAGGGGATGGGTAAAATCTGCCGTCCACACCGATACTGAATGTATTTTTCAGTTCTCCTCCAGTGGCAAGTACCTGCCCTTTCCACGACATCTGAACCATGGTCGGAAGTGGCGCATAGCCTCTGGATCTGCGGATCATATATGGCTCATTTTTATAAAAATCCATCACTGAATCATCGGCACGGATCCGGATTTTCCGGTTGTGGGAAAGCATACAGTCGCACAGACGGGAAAGCTCCTGAATCGCTTCTTTGTCCTCCCTGCAGATCGGTGCACCGGATGTATTTCCACTGGTCATAACCAAAAAAGACGGCATCCGGATTCCATCATCATAGGTAAAGAGCAGAAGCTGTACCGGTGCATACGGCAACATTACTCCAACCTTTGGATTACCAGGTGCAATACTTTCGCAAAATGTTTCTTCACCATCTTCTTTTTTGTCCAGAAGCAGGATTGGTTTTTGATGTCCGGTCAGAATTTTTTCCTGTTCTTCACTGACCAGGCATTCTCTTTTCACAGATTCCAGATCTTTTGCCATAACTGCAAATGGTTTCGCCGGACGTTTTTTCAGTTCTCTGAGGCGCTTCACCGCCTCTTCATTAGTCGCATCGCAGCATAGGTGGAAACCTCCAATCCCCTTAATCGCCACAATTCCGCCTTCTGCAATGGTCCGTCTGGTGTAAATGATTGCGTCTCTTCCGCGTTCTTCTCTGCCGATCAGGTAGACCTCCGGACCACACTCGTTACAACAGACTGGCTGTGCATCGTATCTCCGGGTTGCCGGATCATAATATTCTTTTGCGCAATCCGGACACATCGGAAATTCTTTCATGCTGGTGCGCTCCCGGTCATACGGAAGGGCATCCAGGATCGTAAGTCTTGGCCCACAGCAGGTACAGTTGATAAATGGATGCAGATATCTACGGTTCTTCGGATCAAACATTTCTTCCTTGCATTCATCACAAATTGCAATATCCGGTGAGACAAAAATCTCACCTTTCGTCTTTTCACTTTCAATGATCGCAAACTCCGTAAAGTCTTCTGCTTCTTCTACCGGCTCAATATTCATTTTCAAAATCGCTGCCCGCTTCGGCGGCTTATTCTCAATATCCGAGATAAATCCATCCACTGCCTCTTCCGGTCCCTGCGCAAAGATTTCCACATACGGACCTTTATTGGACACGCTGCCCCGGATCTGATGCGTAGCCGCATGCCTGCTCACAGTCGGACGAAATCCTACGCCTTGCACGATCCCATAGACGCGGATCTGTTTTGTCACTTCATTTTTCATCTATTCACACAGTCTCCCTGACACTGCAAAATGTCTTGTATTTACGAAGATTCCCTGAAAATCCGGAACCATTTTTTCCATACATGCATCTGCGAAAATGATATCAAATCCACCATTTTTCACAAGATCGATATAATCATCTTCCTCACGCAACGACACATCCTGCGGACAGGCAAGCCCTTTTTTCCTCATAAACCAGGTTGCTGTCTGCACCTCTGCCGAATTCTCTCTTTTAAGAATTTCCTGCCGGATTGCTTCCGCCATCACCTGCTGGTGTACCACAAGGATCTTCTTTCCCTGATAGTCCAGATTCGGAACCAACTTACCTGCTGCCGGATAACCGATCTCATACGGCGTACCAAAGGTCTTTTCCAAATATTTGGCTGCTTCCAGTGCTGCCGCAGATACAACAATATTTTTGCCAGCTTCCGATGCCCTTTCTACTGCTTCAAGCCCATCGCCCATTCCATAGCAAATGGCTTCTTTTCCTTCTTTTTTCAGTTCCTCTCTTACTTTATCTGCTGCTTTCAGATCGCTTACATCCTGTGGCGTCATTCCAAGGATACCGACTTTTTCTTTGCATACCTCATATTTTTCCTTTGCAAATGCAGTAAATAATGCAAGATACGCTTTTTCTTCCCCTTTATCGTAAAGCTCCATTCCGTCGGTATCAATGGCAAGAATCGGAAGGTCGGTCTTTTTTTCACACATTCTTTTCAGTGCCTGGTAATCCGTTCCGATCACAGCCGGAACCGGAGTGCCGACAATCGCCGCAAAATTCGCATCAATCTTATCAGCTGCATCGACCAGCTTTGCGACCAGACGGTCATCTCTTCCAAGGATTGCATCCATATCACGAAGTCCTGCGCTGAATACTGCACTTTTCCGTTCAAACCATCTCGGCTCATCAAAACCGCAGACATTTCCTGTGCATCCTCCCGCGTCGCAGATGACGATGATTCCGCCAAGTTCATATAACACAGACACTGCACCCGACTGATCCGGTGCAAATGGTGTCAGATATTTTCTAAGTCCTCTCATGCTACACCTCCAAAAGGGTTTCAAACAACCGTGTCACACCTGCATAACCATAAGGCTGTCTGTCCTGATTCCAGATCACATTCGGCTGATCCGGATGATAGTATCCCGCATCCTTTCCAATGGTCATATTCACGCCGCTCTTTTCCGGATCGTAGTACAGCATGGTCGGTTCCATATTGGAAAATACCTTCGTCTCCGGGCTGAGCTGGGATAACTGGTTCAGGTAAATAAAGTTCTCTGCTGTCAGTGTTCCATAGATTTCCGGCACCTTAAATCCATATTTGATCATCGCAAGTGCCATTTCAAATGGATCTCCGTTCATGCATTCCCCAATCGCAAAGCTTGCCTCCGGCCGTTTCTCTTTGAATTTCGCCACGGTTTCTTCCGCTTTTTCACGATAAACTTCATCAGAAAATGTCACCCCAAGCACTTTTCCAAATGCCTGATACTGGCTGGCGATCTTGTCTGTCTGGTAGAGTCTCCTGAGTTCAATAAACGGAATCTGCAGACGGTTATGAAAATCCTCTGCCGCAAATCTGGCTTCCGGGTAAAGTACCAGATTAAAATTTGCCTCAGACATGGTCTGATATTCCTCATAGTCCTTGCATCTGGAGATTTCATGGATGGTCTTAACTCCTGCGCTGTGCAAAAGATCATACAGCTCACACTCATCGATCAGCGGCGAGAAAAATCCAAGCAGGTTCACCACATTTCCTTTTTTCTTCTTTGGCTCCAGAAGGGAATATAAAGACTGACGTACATGCACCATCGGCGGCTTTCTTCCTTCTCTTGTCAGCGCGTACATGTAGCATGGTCGAACCGGAAGTCCGGCTCTTTCTTCCGCTTTTCTGCACACACGCTCCATGTCCGTCCCAAGAAGAGCATCTACACAGGTAATACAGATCATCACAACGGACGGTCTCTTTTCACAGCAATTGCAGATTTCTTCTACTGCCTTCGGAATCTTTTTCAAATGACGTCCCGTTACGATATCGGTCTCGTCCATCATCAGATAGAAAAAACGGTTATCATATTCCCTCATGGAGCTGATAAGCGAAGTATTTCGTCCACAGCAGCCCGGTGCCACGATCAGCATGATCGAATCCGGCACAGCAAGTCCCGCTCTTTTTACTCCGAATCCTTCTGCTCCCGGTGAGTTAAATGCAAGCGTTGCCGGTGAGCTGTAGATCAGGTGTGTATTCGACCGGAGCTGTGCCGGAATCGCATCTCTTCCCAGTTTATTTAATTCTTTTACAGTACAATAATATGCTCCTTTTGCCATACCTTCTATTCCTCACTCTTCAGTAATAACTCTGCCAGATCAAAAAATCTCTTACTGATCGCGGAATCTTTGTCCCCTTCGATCACCGTCATTCCCTGATCCTCATAGCGGATGATCTCATCACTTCTCGGGATTTCCCCGACGATCGGAATCCCGCTTTTTTCGGAAAATGCCTGTACTTTTTCCGTCTCATTTTCCACATTCCTGTGGTTCAGTACAATACCGAATACTCTGGCATAGCTTCTGTCCTCAAAATTCCTCACCGCACTTGAAATATTATTTGCTGCATAAAGTGCCATCTTTTCTCCGGAAGTTACGATCAGAACCTTTTCGGCGTACCCTTCCCGGATCGGTGCTGCAAAGCCACCGCATACCACGTCACCAAGAACGTCATAAAGTACAACATCCGGCTTATATGTTTCAAATAACTGCAAATCTTCTAACAGCTGGAATGTGGCAATAATCCCGCGCCCCGCGCATCCAAGTCCCGGTGTCGGTCCACCTGTTTCAATGCAGAGTACACCACCATAGCCTTCTTTTGCAATATCTGAAAGCTCCTCCGGTTCTTCATCCTCTTCTCTCATATAATTCATCACTGGTCTGAGCGGCTCGCCGCCAAGCAGATTGATCGTAGAATCTGCCTTCGGATCACATCCAATCTGGATTACTTTCTTTCCCATCGCCGCAAATGCTGCCGCCAGGTTGGACGTAATCGTAGACTTTCCAATACCGCCCTTTCCATAAATTGCAACCTTTAACATAATCCTTTTTCCTTTCTATAACCAAGCAGGCAATTTATCGTATACACAAAAAACCCGCCTCCCAAAACGGTAGACGAGTCCCACTATACATCTTCGTATATCACCAACTGTTTCCCGCTCGGATCTACCTTGCCGTCAAAGTCTCTTGTATAAAATTATCTCCATTCAGCATTCAGATAGGAATCTTCCACTCCGTCTGCATCATTATTTTTAATTATATCTCCACGTCTATAGGTCAGTCAATTCTAACTATGTTTTATCATGGTATTTTTCTATATTTTTTCAGATCTTTTCTATGAATAACTGGTCAAATTCCCCACAAAATCTTGTAACAAACTTTATTGCAGCGTATACTACACCTATAAAACAAAATTTTGAGGAGCCCATATGATAAAAAAATTTTCACTACACTGTATAGAAAAAGTTTTATTCTTCATCGGCATTTTTCTGCTCACCAGCGAAATCCTGAAACAATTACTCCTGACCTTCGTCATGAATAATGGGCACTACAACCTGTGGTACTTCCCATTCCAGCTCTGCAGCCTCCCGATGTATCTGCTGGTTCTCTACCCATTTTTTCACACAGAACCTGCCAGAAATACCATCCTCGGCTTCCTTTCCACCTATAATCTTCTCGGTGGAATTGCCGTTTTTTTCGATACCAGTGGAATGCATTATCCGCTTCTGATCCTGACAGTTCACTCCTATCTCTGGCATATTTTACTAATTGTCACAGGAATCCTGTCCGGTATATTTCTGGTACAGAAATCTTTACCAATGACTCCTCTTTCCTGTCCAAAAAATATTAAAAGACAGCCGACTGACGCTTCTTCACGCCGTCTGCTGCCTTCTTTTTCCCGCATCACTTTGCTCTATATTCTGTTTGCTCTCATCGCAGAATATCTGAACCACATTCTGGATCCCTTTGGTGAAATTAATCTTTTCTACATTAATCCAGATTACCGGATGGAACAGATTTTCTTTGTGAAAATTGGTGAACTCTACGGAAATAATTCTGCAATTCTGGTCTATATCCTTGCGACTATATCAGGGGCTGGGATTTTGTATGGAGTCTGGAATCTCATGATCCGTTTTTATTCTTCTCATTGACATTGCTTTGGAGAAATTTCTGCTCCCTTGCTCACATACTCTGCTCCCACCTTCAAACTAAAACGCCCGGATCTTATCCTCCTCATCATCCGTCGTATCTTCAATCTTCCGTATCACAAGCTCATACGAATAATCATCGCTAACCTTCACCTTCACAGTCTCTCCTGCTTTATGCCCGAAGATTGCCTTTCCGATCGGAGATTCGGTACTGATATAATTATGAATTGAATTCCCACGAATCGAAGTAACCAGCTTATAGGTTTCTTCCTCGTCATCCTCCGGAAAATATACGGTCACACGGTTATTGATTCCGGCAACACCTTCTTCGGAAGTATCGGATACAATCTCCGCATTTTTCAGCATTCTTTCCAGATACCGGATCCGGCTTTCATTCTGGTTCTTATATTTTTTTGCTGCATGGTATTCAAAGTTCTCACTTAAGTCTCCTTGCGCACGCGCTTCCTTGACCGCTTCAATGGCTTCCTTACGGATCACATGCTTGCGGTGCTCGATTTCCTCTTCAATTTTCTTTACATCACTTTCTGTAAGCTGCTCACGCATCTTTCCATCCTTCTTTCTGTAAAATAATTTCCATCAAAATATGCATCCACTGATGCACCTAACACAAAGCACCTCAATTGTAGCCAATCGAAGTGCTTCGTAAAATTTTCCAATATCCCTAAAAGAAGATTCTCCGGATATCATTATACATCACAAATACCATCAGGCAAAGAAGAAGTGCCATTCCTGCCAGATGTACATACCCTTCTTTTTCCGGAGGTACCCGCTTTCCGCGGATCACTTCCACGATCAGAAATACCAGACGGCCTCCATCCAGTGCCGGAAGCGGAAGTAAATTCATCACTCCAAGGTTCGCTGAAAGCAAGATCGTCATCTGCAGAAGATTCAGGAAAATCAACAGTGTTCCACCAGATTTGCTTTCCTTATACGTGGTATCCACCGCGCTCACAACGCCCACCGGTCCAGATAACTGATCCACTCCGATCCGTCCTGTCACAAGCTGTTTCAAACTGTCAATCGTCAGATTGATCCAGTATTTAACATTATACGCACTGTATGCGGCAGTCTCAAATACATTGGTCTTAACATAATTGCTGCTCGTAATTCCAATCAGATAATATCCACTGTCATTCTTCTCCGGGGTAACGGAAACCGTATTTTTTTCGCCATTTCTTTTGTATACAATCTTCATCGTCTGTCCCTGATGAAACTGATTGTAAGTAGAAATATCCTTGAAAATATGGATGTTCTTATCATTGATCTTTACAATCTCATCCCCTGCCTGAAGCCCTGCCTCAGCTGCAGGCGTTCCTGCATTTACCGTTCCTATGACCGGTTTGTCTACACCGACAAAGCAGATAATAATGAATGCACCAATAAAGGCAAGAACAAAGTTAAATACCGGACCTGCGGCAATGACCGAGATCCTGCGCCACGGCGATTTGCTGTTGAAGCTTCCCTCTGACAGATCCTCTTTCTCATCTTCCCCCATCACACACGCACCGCCGATCGGCAGTATTTTCAGACAGTAGTCTGTATTTCCGATCTTTTTGTGTGCCAGTGTCGGTCCCATTCCGATCCAGAATTCATACACATTGATTCCATTAATCCTCGCCAGAAGAAAATGTCCCAGTTCATGGAAAAAAACGATGAATCCAAAAAGTAAAATCGCCAGTACGATTCCCATTTGCTACCTCCTGCTTCTGATTCTGTCATACGTTTCCTGCTCTGTGTCCAGAATCTGTTCCACAGTCGGATTCGCAATTGTCTTATGTGCTTTCATGCAGTCTTCGATAATCTCTGTAATTTCCAGATATTTAATTTCCCGGTTCAGGAACTGGCTGACTGCAAATTCATTTGCTGCGTTAAATACCGTTGGAAGTGTTCCACCGCATCGCCCTGCCTCGTAAGCAAGTGCAAGCCCGTAGAAGGTATCCATATCCGGCTTTTCAAAATCAAGGTGTCCGATACTCCAGAAATCCACACGTTCTCCCGGAAGAAATCTTCTTTCCGGATAATAAAGTGCATACTGGATCGGCAGCTTCATATCCGGAGTACCAAGCTGTGCGATCACTGCTCCATCCACATACTCTACCATAGAATGGATCACACTCTGCGGCTGTACAACCACCTGCACATCATCAATATCCACATTAAAAAGCCATCTGGCTTCCATCACTTCCAGTCCTTTATTGACCATGGTCGAAGAATCGATCGTAATCTTACGTCCCATCGCCCAGTTCGGATGCTTCAAAGCATCTTCCACACGGATATTCAGAAGATCCTCCTGCTTCTTTCCACGGAACGGGCCACCGGATGCCGTAAGCAGGATCTTCTTCAATTCATTCTTTCCATGGCTTCCCTGCAGAGACTGGAAAATGGCACTGTGTTCACTGTCCACCGGAAGGATCTTCACACCACATTCCTTTGCAAGCGGCATAATGATATGCCCTGCCGTAACCAGTGTCTCTTTATTTGCGAGGGCAATATCCTTTCCGGCTTTGATCGCTGCAATTGTCGGACGGATGCCGATCATACCCACGATCGCCGTTACAAGGATCTCACTTTCCTCCATCGTGGCAATCTCCAGAAGTCCATCCATTCCGGAAACAACCTTTACATCCAGATCCCGGATCCGGCTTTTCAGTTCCTTTGCCTTCTCTTCTGTCCACATTGCCACAAGTTTTGGCTGGAATTCCCGGATCTGTTTTTCCAGAAGATCCACATTTGTCCCTGCCGCAAGCCCTGTCACTTCGATATCTTTGTTCTCACGGATCACCTCAAGTGTCTGGGTTCCGATCGAACCTGTTGAACCTAATATTGCTATTTTTTTCATTTGAAACCTCCTGTCAGATTACATCAGTGCAACTGCCAGATAATAAATCACCGGAGCCGTGAAGATCACACTGTCGAAACGGTCCAGGATTCCACCGTGTCCCGGAATCAGTTTTCCGTAATCCTTGATCTCATGATTTCTCTTGATCGCAGATGCTGCAAGATCCCCGATCATGGAAATGATTCCACCAACAAAACAGATCAGCGCATATTCGCCGACTCCTGCCGAAGCACCACCCCATTTATTGATTGCAAGAGCGTAAAGCGCGCCGAGAAGTGCTGCGCCTGCAAGTCCACCGATTCCGCCCTCTATGGATTTCTTCGGGCTGAGCTTCGGTGCCATCTTATGCTTTCCGATCAGTACACCCACACAGTACGCACAGGTATCACATCCCCAGGAACATAAAAATACAAGTCCCACGAGGAAAAGTCCGTCTTTCAACAGACGTGTCTGATAAATATAGGATAACATAATCGCCACATAAAATACGCCAAAGTACGCAGTCATTACCTGTTCAGACACATATTTCGGAAAGGCAAATACATAAACTGCCATTACAAGGATCAGCAAAATGATTGCAAACATCATCAGATCTTCTTTTTTCTGTGCACGGATCAAAAAATAATAAGCAACTACACCTATATAGCCTACGATTCCGAGTGGTGCTTTCTCAATCTTTACAACCTTGTAAAGCTCGGAAACTCCGATCAGACTGATGATCAGAAGTGTTGCAAACAATACATTCCCACCAAGGAAGATCGTTGCAAATGCAATGATAACCAGTACAATTCCGCTGAGTAATCTTGTCTTAAACATTTTCTTCGTCCTCCTTGATTCCGCCGTATCTTCTGTCTCTGCTATTATATTGCTCAATTGCTTTTTCTAATTCTTCTTTTGAAAAATCCGGCCACGGAACATCTGTAAAATAAAATTCTGTATAAGCAAGCTGCCATAACAAATAATTGGAAAGCCTGAGTTCTCCGCTGGTACGGATCAGAAGATCCGGATCCGGAATCCCATGTGTATCCAGATATCCTTCAAACAGTTCTTCTGTAATCTCTTCCGGTGCAAATCTGCCATCTGCACAGTCTTTTGTCATTTTTCGCATGGCACGGATCATCTCATCTCTGCTTCCATAATTGATCGCAATCTGGAAATTCAGTCCATCATTATTTTTTGATGCCTCTTCCAGTTCCTTAATTCTGGTACGGATATCTTCATCCAGACCTGTCTTATCTCCGATCACACGGACACGCATCCGGTTCTTTTCCGCCGTCTTCAGACAGGTTTTCATATAGTTACGAAGAAGCTTCATCAGTGCATCCACTTCACTCTTCGGTCGACTCCAGTTCTCTGTGGAAAACGCATAGACCGTCAGATATTTGACACCCATCTTATAAGCAGCCTCACAGATCTTTTCCACATTCTTGCTGCCCTGCGCATGCCCGTAGTTTCTCGGCATTCCCTTTGCTTTCGCCCATCGTCCGTTACCGTCAAGGATAATGGCTATATGCTGCGGTACATTCATCTTTTAACCCTCTCTTGATTGATACTAAATTTGCTGATATAAAAAAGGAAAAGAGGCGCCAAACATCTCGCCGCCCCTTATCTTTCCTTCTTATACTGTCATAACTTCTTTTGACTTTGCATCGACTGCTGCATCAACTTCCTTGATGTATTTGTCAGTCAGCTTCTGAATCTGATCTTCAAGATCCTGAATTTCATCCTCTGAAACGTCTGTGCCTTTCAGCTTCTTGAATGCATCATTTCCATCACGGCGGATGTTACGGACTGCAACCTTGGATGCTTCTCCTTTTTTCTTAACATCTTTCACCAGTTCTTTTCTTCGTTCCTCTGTCAGTTCCGGGAATACCAGACGGATAACAGTACCATCGTTTGTTGGATTGATTCCGATATCAGACATCAGGATTGCTTTCTCAATATCTTTGATGATCTTCTTTTCCCATGGCTGAATCTGAATCATACGTGCTTCCGGAACAGAAATGTTCGCTACCTGCTGGATTGGTGTCGGTGTTCCATAATATTCTACCGTTAATTTGTTCAGAATATTCGGGTTTGCACGTCCTGCACGGATAGAAGCAAGCTCTGTATCCAGTGCATGAATGGTTTTCTGCATCTTTTCATCGTATATTTTTAATTTTTCGTTCATATGTTATCCTCCCTTAATGGGTGCTGCTTATACAGTCACCTTTGTTCCGTTGAAATTACCGCTCATTGTCTCTACGATACTGTTCTCTTCGTTCAGTCCGAATACCAGCATCGGCATCTTATTCTCAAGGCACATGATCGATGCGGTCAGATCTACTGCCATAAGCTTCTTATCGATGATCTCCTGAATAGAAATCTCATCATACTTCTTCGCTTCCGGATTCACCTTCGGATCGCTGTCATAGATTCCGTCAATTGCTTTTGCAAGAAGCATTGCATCTGCTTCAATCTCAATTGCACGGAGAACAGCTCCTGTATCTGTTGAAAAATACGGATGTCCTGTGCCACCTGCGAAAAAGATTACTTTTCCTTCGTTCAGTGCTTCCACTGCTGCATCTTTTGAAAACAGGGAAGTGAATGCTCCACAGACAAATGGAGTGAAAACCTCTGTCTTCATGCCTACATGTCTGAAAATATCGGATACATAGATGCAGTTCATCACCGTTGCAAGCATTCCGATCTGGTCAGCTTTGGTACGGTCGATCGTCTCACTGGTTCTTCCTCTCCAGAAATTACCGCCTCCGGTTACGATTGCAACCTGGATTCCCTGATCTACGATCTGCTTTACCTGCTTTGCAACGCCAATGCATGTTGCTTCATCAAAACCTGTCTTTTTGTCTCCTGCAAGTGCTTCTCCGCTTAATTTTAAAAGAACTCTTTTCATCTGTCTTTGCTCCTGTCTCTTGGTTTTTAAGATACTTTCGCATACCTGGATTTAGTATAGCATACCTGGGTTTAAAATGGAAGTTCTAAGTTTATTACATTGAGGGTGGGTAGCGCAAAATTTTGTAGAATTGGAGGAATTGACGCAGAATGTGCAAATGATTGGAACTATGCTTCTTTATTTTCTGGCTTTCCTGGCAACTGGGCGAGGATGATGGCACTGAACATCAGAATGCATCCTGCTATTTCTCGGATACTTAGTTTCTGACCTAATATCACCCAGCCTCCGAGGACAGAGAATACGGACTCCAGACTGAGGATCAGGGATGCCACGGTTGGATCGGCATCTTTTTGTGCCACGATCTGGAGGGTATAGGCTACACCACTTGAGAGAACTCCGGCATAAAGTACCGGTACTGCTGCTGCGAAAATATCTGACAGCCGTGGTGTTTCAAATAAAAACATTGGAATTGCCGACAAAACTCCGGTTATAAAGAACTGGGTGCAGGCGATCCGCACACCGTCTGCTTTTGGTGAAAAATAATCGATCACCAGAATGTGGATGGTAAATACAACCGCACATAGCAGTACCAGAATGTCTCCTTTTGCAAGTACCAGCTTATCGGTAATACACAGCAAATACAAGCCTGCGACAGAAATTGCCACGCTTATCCAGATTCTCACTCCGGCTTTCTTTTTCAGAAAAATTCCAAAGATCGGCACAAGCACGATATAAAGTGCTGTAATAAATCCGGCTTTTCCTACCGTTGTGTACTGTATTCCGATCTGCTGCAGGTTACTTGCCACACAAAGTGCCAGTCCACAACAGATTCCACCCAGGATGACATTCTTTTTTTCTTCTTTCCTATCTGTTTTTTTCTGTCTTTCTGCTCCGTCATTTTTCGCACGCCATTTGTCCAGGAAACAGATACATGGAATCAGAAAAATCCCACCAATCAAAGAGCGTACACAGGTAAATGTAAATGGCCCGATATAATCCATCCCCACGCTCTGTGCTACAAAAGCTGTTCCCCAGATAAATGCGGTCAAAAAGAGCATCAGTGTATTCTTTCCTGTCATTTTCTTCATCGAGCCGTCTCCTATTTGCCAAGTTCGTGAAGATATAATTTTGCTTCTGTTTCAATGAAGATCGTTCCGGCTCCGTTTACACTGAAGAATTCGATTAGAAGAACGTGACGGATTCTTCCGTCCAGAATATGTACACGGTTGACACCATTTTTTGATGCCTGAAGACCATAGCCGATGATCTCGTCAAATTCTTTCGGGAAATTACGTTCTTTGCGCAGTTTTTCTACTTCCGGGACGGTAATCTTATAATAAATATCTTTTCTCTCTTCGTCTTTGTAGATTCCAGGATATTTTGACAGATAAACCAGCTTGTCCGCCTGCATCTTCTCTGCAATCTCAAGTGCAGTCTCTCTTGGATCAATATATTCGCTTTCGTTGTCGATATCATTTGGCACGATGACCGGAATATAATCATTGTCCAGCATCAGACCAATCGTCTCTGTATCCACACCGCAGATACCGATTGCCTTAACTCCACAGAGTTCAAGGAGCTTGGCAATCCGCTTATTTTCACGGAATTTGTCCAGTCCCATACGGGTAGCATGTACCACAATCGGACGCATACCAACGCTCTTTAAAAGAACGATATCCTGCATCAGTCTCTGCTCTTCCACTCCGCTGAGCCACTCGGCACATCCGTACTCGATAACTACTGTCTTCTGATTAAAGTCTCTGATATATGGTAATGCATCTATCAGGATTGAAGCTTTATGCTCCACAAGTTCTAATTCTTTATCCATGATTACACCTCATTTTTTGTTTTATCTAAAACAGTATAGCATAGAATGATCTCTATTTGAAGAACCCATTTTTCACAAAAAACAGAAAGTGGCAAATGTTCTGTAAAATCACCCTTTTTCGCTGCTACCACCATTTTTTTCACATCCATTATACCCGGAAGAACCGGTTCCTTGCATCAGCAAAGTACCGGTTCCTCTGTCTCATTCATTTGATTCGTGATATAGGCTTCCATTCCGCTCTCCGGAATCCCAAGTGCTATGGATAGCTCCGAATACAGGTTGCCTTCTGCCATCCTCAGATAACGTTCGTCAGTCGCCGTGATCTTCTTTCCCTGCTTCAGGCGGGACATCTTCCGCTGATAAAGGGTCTTGATGATCCGCACCCATTCTGCACATTTGCAGCTTTTCATGCATTCCTTGTACTTTTCCTCTCTCTGCTTCTCGCTTCCGATCCAGAGTCCTTCGATCTGTGGAATCTCACGGATCAATTCTTCTGCTTCTTCTTTGGAAATGACTTTTCTCATGACAATCTTCTCATTGTCTACCGGTGTAAATACTTTTCCATGCTTTTCACGTACCGGTCGCAGAATATAATACAGTTTGTCCTTCGGCACTCCGTCCATTTTCAGCGTCGTAATTTCAGTCACTTCACAAATTCCTGTCCGGCCATAAACAATCAAATCTCCTACTTCGTACATTTTCTTCCTTCTTTCTTAAACTTGCCGAATCTCTACTTCTTTATTTTATCAGAAAATTAGTTTAAATTCTAATGTTTTTCAGATTTTTGTGAATCTTAGTCAAAGCTAACGCCTGTGGTTTTATGCAATTTTACTAGAAAATAGGGGGATTTTGTCGCAAGATGCGTCCCAAAAAGAGTCCTGCCCCATTCTTTTTGGGACTTAGACACTCGACTAAAATTTACTCTTTTTCCACAGTACGAGAAATTGATAAAACCGGGGGAGGGGCGCTTGACCGTTGTTCCAGGTGGAAGGTGTTTCTTGAAGATACGCTTTATTCATATGGGCACTCTTTCAATAAACATTCAACCGCCATCCGGTATTCCCGGATGGTCTGGCTTTTGCGGATTTGCGTCAGATATTCTTCGCTGTTTTTAAAGTTTTTTCCAAGATACCACCAGAGTTCTTTCATTTTGACTACTGCGTTTTTTTCTTCTGGAGATTTTTCGATATAGGCATCAAGAAGATGATCGCAGAATGTAGCAATCTTCTTGGTGTCAAATGTAGATTTCCCTTTTATAACTGCCGGAAGAAATGGGTTCATCAGAATTCCTCTTCCGAGCATGATGCATTCTGCTTCGGGAAATTTCTCCTGGAAAATTTTGTAGTCTTCCGCACAAAAAATGTCTCCATTATAGACCAGAGGATTTTTGCTGTTCCGGCAGGCGTAGGCAAAAGTGGTCCAGTCGGGTTTGTTTTTGTAGTAATCCTGCTGGACTCTTGGATGAAGGATCAGTTCTTCCAGAGGATATTGGTTATAGATATCCAGAAGCTCTTCGAACTCTTCCTGATCATATTTACCGCTTCTTGTTTTGATAGAGATTTTCATATCGAGTTGATCGAAAACTTCGGCAAGGAAATGATTCAGTTCATCGGGATAAAACAAAAAACCGGATCCCCTTTTCCGGTTGACGACTGTTTTGGAGGGGCAGCCGAGATTCAGATTGACTTCTTCATATCCGAATTCTTTCAACTGCCGGGCCAGACGGATGAAATCCTCGGCGCGGTTGGTCAGGATCTGCGGAACGGTATACATGCCCTCATTATTTTCCGGAAGGATCTCATTCCATTCCTGTCTGCTGAATTTGCCTTTCGGGTTTGGATTTAAAAATGGTGTAAAATATTTATCCATTGGTTCAAAAAAGGTGTGATACGCCCTGCGGTATACCTCACCTGTAATGCCCTCCATTGGCGCCAGATAGATTTTCATAACCTTTCTACCTCCGTCACATAAAGTGTTTCTTTGTCTACCCGGAAATGAATTTCCATTCCCGCGTAAGCCATGCCGTAAATCCGGACTGGATCCTTTTGATAAGAAGGTCTCGGATCCTGCTCCAGGATCTGAATCAGTGCTGCTCTTTTTTCAGCCGGAATCTGTTCCAAATACATTTCCGGGAAATTCACATCCAATTTATAATCTTTCTTTTCTTCCGCGAAACCGCCTTTTGCCTCCGGGTGGCTATCCACGTATGGAAGGTAGGGCTTGATATCGTAGATCGGCGTCATATCCAGAAGATCCGCACCTTCCACGATCAGCACCGGACCTTCTTTTTCCCGGAATTCTACCCCAATAAGCTTTACGGAAGAAAGTCCGATCGGATTCGGGCGAAATGGAGAACGGGTGGCAAAAACTCCCACCCGTCTGTTACCACCAAGCCGCGGTGGACGTACCGTCGGGCTCCAGGTATCCCGGATAGATTCCGAAAATTCCCAGATCAGCCACAGATAATCATACGCCTCGATTTCCCGCAGTGCATCCGCATTCTGATATTCCGGCAGAAAATGGATTTCTGCCCGGGTATCCGCAAGATTACTCTGTCGCGGAATCCCGAATTTCTCCACAAAATCAGATCTTATATACGCGATCTGCTTTATTTGCATTGTTCTTTTTCTCCATCAACAAACATCATCACAAAAGCAACTGCCAGAATTGCAGAAGCGATCAGAAGTGCCTTTTCAGCAAACATTTCCACACAGGCATTTCCGATAACTGCGCCGATCACAAAGAAGAAGATGATTCCATAGTACAAAAGTCCTTTCTTGATATACTCTTTATCCTTCGTGTTCGCATAACTGCACATATGCTGGGTCGCACTTCGTAAGTTTCCGATGCACATGGTGGTTGCAATTCCGTTTCCATGGATTTTGCGGAAGCTTTCCACCTGAATCCCACACGCAAGGGACGTGAGTGCATTCGCCACCAGATTAAAATCCTGTGGGATAAAGCTGACACTCAGCAGGATCACTGCCTCACAGAATACCGAAATCTGTCTCCAGTGCAGAAGTGTCAGATTTTTCGTCCGTATTTTCACCAGATCCGCAAGGGCGATTCCAATGGCAAATGCCAGCACCGGAACCAGATAGTGGAGTGCCATATGCCAGTTTCTCTCTGAAATATTGATTCCAAGAAGCAGAATATTTCCGGTTTGTGCATTGGCAAATACTTTTCCTCTGCACATATAGGAATAGGCATCCATAAATCCACCGGCAATCGCAAGGATCACACCAAGTTTAATTGATTCTGACATCTGTTTTGAAAATTTCAAGTTACTCATCCTCTCTGTCGTATGCTTTGATGTATACAAAATTTTCATTGTTTCGTTCTGTATGATAATCCAAATTCAGTGCCGCGTCAAGAAAATCCTTACCACCGGACTCCACTGCCTTCACCGTCATGCCAAGTGCCGCTTCCACGTCCTGCACCGTCAGATCATCCAGAAAGACCTCTTCTCCGCTTCGCAGCATATTGATCGGAATCTGCAGAGTATCTCCCAGGTCCTCTCCTGCTTCTTTTCTCTCTTTTAACTGTGCCACCAGATCCTGTCCGGTAATCAGACCGGATACGGTGATCGTCTCACCAAAGAAATCATTACGGATGCAGACAACCGTGATCTTTACTTTTGGAAATGCTTCCGTGATCCTGTCTGCAAATTCCTGAATTGTCGGATACGCAAGCTTTGCAGTCGCAATGGTAAATGTCCGTGCGATCCCTTCTTTTAACTTTGGATATTCTTCACTTTCCTGAAGCTCTTCAAAGGCATGGTAAAATTCATCCCGTAGAAGCCGCATCATGCCAACACCATTTTCCAGCTGGATATATCCGTCATAACGTCCTTCCTCTGGGAAATCCCGCTCTGCAAGGATATACCACTCGTCACTTGCATGGATAAAATGAAGTCCAAACTCGTCATACGCCTTCTTCTGATAGCTCTCGATCAAATCAATGATCTCTTCCGCTTCTTCTTTATCAAAAAGCTCCAGTGGATAAAGTCCCTCCCTGTATTTGGAAAGTCCTGCCGGAACCACTGACACACTCCGCATAAACGGCAGATACTTCATCAGATCTTCGATAGAACGCTTCAGCTCATCCTTATCATTAACTCCCTTGCACAGTACGATCTGCCCATTCATCTCCACATGTCCGGCATACAGATCATCCAGGAATTTCAGCTTTTCTCCGGCGAAACGATTGTGGAGCATCTTGCAGCGCAGTTCCGGGTTCGTTGTCTGCACAGAAATATTGATCGGCGCAAGCTGCATCTCGATAATACGGTCCACATCTTTCTGCTTCATATTCGTCAGGGTAATATAATTGCCCTGCAGGAAAGACAGACGGGAATCATCATCTTTAAAATACAAGGTCTCACGCATTCCCGGCGGCATCTGGTCGATAAAACAGAAAATACACTTGTTGCTGCAGGAACGGTAGTCGCTCATCAGACCATTTTCAAATTCTACGCCAAGGTCATCGTCATATTCTTTCTCGATCTCCAGAAGCCATTCTTCCCCGTCCGGCTTGCGGATCAGCACTTCTACATACTCATCCTTGATCATGTAACGATAATCAAAAACGTCCTCTATTTTCTGGTTGTTTATTCGTAGAAGGACATCTCCCGGCTCGATCTCCATCGCCTCGGCAATTGAATCCGGGTAAACCTCACGGATCAGATGTCCCTGATACTCATTTTTCTTACTCAAATTATATTCCTCCCCAAATTCGGAATCGGAAACAAAACCTTTTCCAGGCTAGCTTCCTCTTTCATGTAATCCTCATATTTTTATCATAAACGACTTTTTCTGCAATGATTACATACTTTTTCATCATACCATAAAACTGAAAATTTCGGTAGGGATAAAATTCAGAAGCCTGAAACAGAAGCCTGAAACAAAAATTCACCCATAAATTCAAACGATACCTTCCATTCTCCAGCAAAACACCGGGGAACGAAACCTTTTACGGTTCCATTCCCCGGTGTCCGGTTTGTATATATGGTTATCTATATACAATTTCCATATGCTTCAAAATAAAATATTCTATTTCTGATACCGCATGTTACAAGAAAGGCTTGCGGTCTTTTATTAGAAACGGCTAAATCAAGTTCCTCCTGTTCTTACGCGTATAAGTATTGTCGACTTCTATATAGTAGCATATCTGCGGTGTACTTTCCTAGTGGTAAAAAGGGAGATTCTTTTGCTACTGAAAATACCGGTTTGACAGCTGGCGAAATCCACCGAAATGTATCGAAAAATGTTTTCTTTCTCCGAATTCCTTTTAATTTTTCAAAATAAATTTTCTTCTTTGTAATATCTGTTTAAAATCAGAAACAGGATTTTAGTGATTTTTTACAGAAAATCCGTTCGATTCTACACTGCATCCCCACGCTCTGTTACCAACTCATATCCAACACTTGCTACTCGTCTCCCCATACATCCGCGACATTCTGCTGCCTCTTCACCGGTACAGATCTTGTTGTCATAAAGCTCATACTGCTTCCGGTTCTTCACCGGAGAAAGGTTCGGCATCACGACATTGGCTCCTGCCTGCAGCCCTTTCTCTCTTCCAAACGGATCCATCGTCCCAAGTGCTGTCGTTGCCGGAAGAAGTACCTTCGGCAGCAGGATTCGGATCACAGCGAGCAAAAACAGTGTCATCTCCACACTTCCTGCCGGTTCTTTTGCAAACTGCGTATCGTGGTGTGGGATAAACGGTCCGATTCCCACCATCTCCGGCTGCAATTCTTTCAAAAATACCAGGTCTTCTGCCAGATCTTCTGTCGTCTGATAAGGCGAACCAACCATCATGCCAGCCCCCACCTGATAACCAAGCTTCTTCAGATCATACAGACAGTTTTTCCGGACTGCGAGACTCATTTTCTCCGGATGTAGCTTCCGGTAATGCTCTTCATTCGCCGTCTCATGACGAAGCAGGTAACGATCCGCTCCGGCTTCCCGAAATCTCTTGTAACTCTCATAAGACTTCTCTCCGATAGACAAAGTCAGTGCACATTCCGGATATGCCTCCTTGATTTTTTTAATAATCGCCACCATCCGGTCATCCGTATAATAAGCATCTTCTCCGCCCTGTAGCACAAATGTCCGGAATCCAAGCTCATACCCATTCTCACAGCATGCCATGATCTCATCCTCTGTCAGACGGTAGCGCTTTGCATTCGTATTACTCTTACGGATTCCGCAGTAATAGCAGTCATTCTTACAATAATTGGTATATTCGATCAGCCCTCTGGTAAATACCTTTTTCCCGTAATAAATCTCCCGGATACGGACTGCTTCCTCTTTCAGTCTCCGGACTGCCTCCGGATCTTCTGCACATTTTATCAATTCGACAAATTCTGATTTTGTAAAATCCGGATTTTCGATGAATCTTTCGTAAACTGGTTTCATTCTTTCCATTCTCCCTGCCTGGTTTTCTGTATCTTTTCTGAATTTATGGGCATTTGTCCATGAAATTATAAAATTTATTCTATCACACTTCGTCAGCCGCGGCAATCACTCCATCAATGTCTACGATTTCATCAAGCGGAATCCGGTCCCCGCTCTGCAGTACGATTTCATTCAGATAAGTGTCAATCCTCCGGATACAACCGGACTTCTTCTGGTAAGAGCCACCTTCCTTTTTCTGATCCGGTACAAAATATTCAAAATCCACTTCCCGTGGCTTCTGACTCTGGCATACTTCCCGTAAATACAGATCCAGTATCTGTCTGCAATCCTCACTGAGTCTGCGTTTCCGCTCGGTCAGTCTTTCGGTCTCCCTGATTGCATCTTTATGTCCGGTCAGCGCTGCAAACGGGGCAAACTGCGCCGCTCTGTCCTGCCTTGACATCTGCGGATGTCTGACCGATACATGATGCGGTAAATGAATGATATCCTCGTATCCTGTCATGCCCTATGCCCTCCGATCTGCTCATTCCGCTCTTTGGTAGTGGCTCCTTCCTGAAAATTAAGTCCCTTCAGAATTGCATTCTTCCCATACTTCTTCTTAATCGAAAGCACTGCCTCCTGCATCTTCTTCTCCCGTTCAAGCTTCTCATCCTGCTGCTTCTTTTCATTACCTCCGGTAAAATCAGTAAACAGATCCAGTTGCCGGAATTCTGTCTTATCTGCCGCTTTCTTTTCATCCAATACGTGATTCGCTGCCATCGAAATCCGCCGCACCATCAAATGCGGATTCACAATCCGGTCATACAGTTCCATCACTGCATCGGTTATCATTCTTGCAGAAGCTGTATACTCTCGTAGATTCGCTGTTCCATGTGCATGCTTTGGAATCTTTCTTCCATACCGGTCCACTGTCACCTCCCCTGTATAACCTTTTCCACTTGTCAGATTCTCGATATCATATCCGACAGTCAGCACGATCTGATCCGTAACCAGATGCTTTTCTACAAGATCAAGCGTCAAAAGATCCAACATCTCTTTAACCACAATTTTCGCCTTTTGGGCATCATACGGACAATGTAGTACCTGGCCTGCGCCAACACTGTTATGCTCCGGCTGATACGCTTTTACATCCACAATCGTACACGGTTCCCACCCCCAGGCATGATCGATCAGAAGTTCTGCATTCACACCGAACATTTTATACAAAAGCTCTTCGTTATAAAATTCATTCTCTTTTCCAACCGAGCATCTGGCAATATCTCCCATGGTATACAATCCACATTGTTCCAGCTTTTTCGCATAGCCTCTTCCCACACGCCAAAAATCCGTAAGCGGTCTGTGATTCCACAAAGATCTGCGATAACTCATCTCATCCAGACTTGCAAACCGGAAACCATTCTCATCCGGTTCGCTATGCTTTGCCATAATATCCATCGCAATCTTCGCCAGATACAGATTCGTACCAATTCCAGCTGTCGCCGTAATCCCGGTCTGCTCATAAATTTCCCGCATTATCTTTCCTGCAAGTTCTTCCGGTGTCAGCCGGTAAGTATGCAGATAATCGGTAACATCCATAAAAACCTCATCGATTGAATAGACATGTATGTCTTCCGGTGCAACATACTTCAGGTAAATGTCATAAATCCGGGTGCTGTACTTCATATAGAGTGCCATCCTCGGAACCGCCGTGATATAATCCAGTGCAAAGCTCTGGTCTGCCTTTAATCCCCCGGTGTCACAGGATTGCCCGGTAAATTCATGTCCTCCATTTTTCCGCTTTCGCTCGTCGTTGATCTCCTTCACCTTCCGGACAACCTCAAAAAGTCTTGCCCTTCCCGGAATCCCATATGCTTTCAGCGCAGGAGAAACAGCAAGACAGATCGTCTTCGTTGTCCTCTCCGGATCGGCTACAACCAGATTCGTCGTAAGCGGATCCAAATTCCGTTCCTTGCACTCCACCGAAGCATAGAAAGATTTCAGATCAATTGCTACATAACTGCGTGTCTGCTCCGGCATTCGCCGCACCTCCTAACACTTTTCAGGGGAACATATGTTCTCTTTCCGATTATACTATATTTTTTCGCCGACCACAAGATTACAACTATAGATTTTTTATTTTTTAAGCAATTGGATATTCAGATCCACATTTCCTTCAATCCCCGCCACGCTTCCTGTACTGGAATACTGCCACATACTGAACCTATACGGCGTCTGCGGAAGTTCTTCATAATCTGCATACCAGACCGGATAATCCAACAGCTTTTCCAGATCCAGTTCATACGCTTCCCACAGCATATTGCTGTAAATCATGGCATCATAACCGGCTTTTTCTATTTCTTTACAAAATACCTTCGCATTTTGGGTAAATTGTTCTCCCGTTACACCATCCGTCCGTGCTTCGTCTTCCAGAATATGCTCTGGATCATACACAACCGGCATCTGAAGCTCCTGCCCTTTCAAATGTTCCAGAACAAAATCAGCCTCTTCCTTTGCCTCTTCTTCATTTACCGCCTGCGAGAAAAAATAAACGCCCACATCTATTCCAGCTTTTCGGGCATTTTCCATATTCTGTTCAAACTTCTCGTCTGCATTTAACGTACCTTCTTCACCATAGCCACGATATCCAATCCGCAAAATTGCGAACTCATAACCTGCTGCTTTCACCTGCTCCCAGTCAATATCTCCCTGAAAAACAGATACATCTACACCCAGCCTTGAAGTATATTTCTTATCCTCATAGCTGATCTTATTTTCATTTTTTACAAAAAGTGCTTTATCATACGGATTCTTCGCAACTGCTTCATTGATTTCCACCGTATAACGCTCTCCGTGTGCATCTACAAAATCAAGCGTATTTTTCTCATCTGTACTTTCCGCATTTTTTGCATCCGCAGAAGTTTCTGCTGTTTTCTTTCCAGAACATCCTGCAAGCAGCACCACTAGCATTCCGAAAATAATCCATTTTGCTGTTCTCATCTGATCTCCATTTTCTTCGCTGTATTTTCCGACACTTTTATCACACCAAACCGCCACAAAAGGCTTTTTCTTTTTTCTTATATTCCTTATAGTTGTTCTTCAAACTCTTCACAACGCATAATCTCCTTCACCGCATCCGTCAGTGCATAAAACAAATACGCATCTTTCACTCTTGCTTCCGGATGCGAAAATGAGATGACAACAGATTTGCCATCTCTGAAATACCAGATTCCCCTTGAAGTCATTTTCCAGTCAACCTCTCTGTCCTTATAACATGCATCCATAAAAGCATACTTCGTGCCACAGCAAATAATAAAGTCTGCTTTATACAAATCAATCTGCTCCTTGATAATGTCATGATGATCAACTGCTGCCCTGTAAATTTCACCATTATTTGAAGTATGTCCACCAGAAGTTTTCTTCAAATTGACCGCTGCTATTTTCTTCAACTCCCTCAAGCGTCTCTGTTCATTGTCTATCTCCATCTCAGACCACGGAAATTCTTTTTCCCAGGACAGAATTCCTTCCGTCCAGCGTGCAATATTATCCCATGTCTGTGATCTTCCACCCTCATAAACAAAATCCCGCAGGTCCCAGCTTTTTCCGCCATTTACTTCTTTTAAGATATATACGATCTTATATCTGGCATTTAAAAATTCCTGCTCGCAGATCACTCCATCGGCTACAATACTGGCATCTTTTTCTCTTAATTTTTGAAATAAAAACTCTTCTCGTTCTTTAATCGACATAGCTGTTTATTATTCTCCATAATCTTTAATTATATTGTAATTTATAATCCAAATTACTGTTTTGATAGTTCCAAGATAACTGTGTTTCCTATATTGTAAGGCTTTCTGATGTGTTTGTCACTCTTTTGTTTCTATCAGGTTACTAATGTAAAAGTTCGTTTACCTTTGCTTGAACAGCAGAATAATTTGGCTGCTGTACTTGGGAAGTACACACCTGTCGTGATGAGCAGTTTTCTTATTTTGATTGGATTTAAGTCCAGAGAATCTGCTATAGATTGGAGAGAACAATTCTCATGATTATTCGTGCAGCTCCAACGGCAGTCCGCAAGGATATCGTTCAGGCTTCTCATTGGAAGGGTCCAGTTTCAGGAGTTTGTTGACATCCTTCAGTCCGGACTGCGTCCCCTTGATTGACTTGTTTACACTTTCCAGTGCTTTGGAGAGCTTTGTGGTATCGCCGCCGATTTCAACAGTGATGCCCTGGATTCTGGATGCTATTTGCGTAACCACCTCCTCGCAGGCATAAGAAAAGCCCATCTGTGAATCCGCCTTTCGAGAAGATATAGTAGTGATAGTTGTTGCCCTTTCCAAAAACTGAGGCATAATCCCGAATCAAATCGAGTTCATCCACACCGATTTTCTCATTCCGGTATTTGCATGAACCGATGATATAGTCTTTGCCCTCAACAGGAGTTCCGACGATATCAATCTGTATCTGCTTTTTCTTCTTCGGGTCTGTCCCCCACCACTGGCCGATTTCACTCAGCTCAATAGGAAGGCTACCATCCTTCCCAACTGAGATTCACATCCTCAGTTATGGCACATATTACCGCACACTTCTGTACATAGCAACCTGTTTTTTGCGTTTTTTCGGATGACCCATCTTCTCCTTCACTTCGTCCGGCACATCGATTAGCCCGAACCGATAGAACATTCCGTATATGTAGGTCACGCCTCGAATATCGCCCAGAGCTTTGGGTCTCTCTACTACTTCTTCTTTAATATTCTTCAGTGCCAGCAGTACTGAACTCCATGCCAGGCTTTTACTGTTCTCCCGGCGGTCGATCCACAGTTCTTTTGTGTACTCGCCGTTCCTGCCCTTTTTAATTTCGTAAGAGAATGGCAACCCGGAGTAGGTCTTAAATTTTACTCCAGTATAGGCCAGAACCACACCCCAGAAGTTTTCTTCTGTTGGCTCATCCCTCCAACGCTTCATTGCTCTGTATCTTCGCTGCCGCTCTGCTCCGACACTGATCTTCCCTTTTTCTGCTGTGCTTGTGAAGTACACACCTTTCCGATATGGCAGGTACGAGGTGACGGAGGCTTTGGAAAGTTTCAGAGTGTTTGCAGTTGAGAGTATGGAGGTTTTGTAGTCTTGTGTTTCACGGTATTCTTGAAAGGTAGCTTGCACCTTCTCCGCCACTTCAGATTCATACACACCGGCCGTGATGAGCAGCTTTCTTACTTTGATTGGATTTAATCCCAGTTCATCGCCGATGGCCTGCAAGGACATCTCAGAATCATAAAGTGCCACAGCACTTTCCATCTGCTCTTTCAGATTTTTCCCAGCATCGTACTCTGGCTTCAGCTTCTTTCGGCCTCCACCTGACTTCCGAGATTTATACGCTCTTTTCTTTCCCATGCTTATTCGTGCAGCTCCAGCGGCAGACCATCCGGATCATGGAAGAAAGTCATCTTCTTGCCGGTATAATCGTCAACACGAATCGGCTCACATTCAATACCTACCTCCGCCAGCTCATTCACCGTCTGCTCCACACTCTCTACACAGAAAGCAAGGTGACGCAGCCCACATGCTTCCGGGCGGTTCACACGCTTCGGCGGGTTTTCCTCAGCGAAAATCTCCAGCTCTGTGTATTCATTAACACGAAGATCCAGCTTCCAGTCCTTACGCTCTGGACGGTAGTTCTCTCTGATAACAGAGAATCCCAGTTTGTTCACATAGAAATCCTTTGCAGCTTCGTAATCAGATACGATGATTGCAATGTGGTGTATTTTTGATAAGTTCATTTTCTCACGCTCCATTTCTTTAAATTTTGTTCTTCTTTTATTTTCGTTATAAACTATACGGCAACCTTCAAAAAATACCGTGTAAACTCCTGGAGTTCAGTTTGTCCACACGGCATTTATTTTTGTTATTGGTTTTCTTGTTTATTTCAGCTTTTCCAGAATCTCGTCCGCGCTCATGCCACTTGCCAGCAACTTCTTCAGCACAGCCTCTGCCTTTGCCTTCTTCGCTTCCAGCGTTGCCACTTCTTTTTCGGCCTTCTTCAGAGCAGACTTCTTCTCTTTCAATGAGTTCTTCTGCTCCTCAATCGCTTTCTGAATGGATGCGATCTCGGTATTCAGAGACGCAATAGCTTCCTTCTTCTCTACGATCTGGGATGCATAGTCTTTGGTGATATTGGTTTTAGGATGGTTTTTTCTACCTTTCGTTCTGGGCATGGTGATAACCTCTTTCCTTTTATTGTTGTTTAAGTATAACACTACAGAAATATTATTTCAATTTAGCGAGAATATCATCAGCACTTACACCATCTGACAGCATCTTTTCAACCACATCGTC
Source organism: Coprococcus sp. TM115-187 (assembly GCF_027679115.1). Lineage (NCBI taxonomy): Bacteria > Bacillati > Bacillota > Clostridia > Lachnospirales > Lachnospiraceae > Coprococcus > Coprococcus sp. TM115-187. The sequence goes on from NZ_JAQEKS010000001.1 coordinate 145,444, forward strand.
TATCTCAGACTTCTTCGCTTGTTCCGCTTCTTGTTTCTCTGCCAATGCCTTTTCCTCAGCTTTTATTCTATCTTCTTCCTCTTTATTTTGAATTTCTTGTAGCTTTTGCTTCTGTTCAACAATCAAATTATCGATTACTTCAAGAAAACTATTTGCATGCGCCTCAGATATTGGTAAAGATTCAACTCGGCATTTATCCAAAATCTGCAATATACGCCGTTTTAAGGTTTGGAATCCCTCTTCTGGCAACTTAATCTTATAGTCCTGGGTGCATATATTAACCTGCCACATTCTCTTAAAGTAATCTACAAAGCTACTTTTTTCTGCATTTGTCACCTTTTCGAACCCATCCGCTGTAGCCTCGGCCATCTCGACATCAAACATATCAAACCGCTTATTCTGCGTTTGAGCCAATGCATTCAAGGGTTCTTTCTTCATCAAGTTCACATAAAGAGCTTTGTTCTTTTCAAACATCAATGTGTTTGAACTCAAAAAATCATTAATTATTTTATATGCATTCCATTCTTCCGGCAAAAATAAATCCTTATTGTCATCACCAATAATCATACGGTGGCGTGGTTGCTCTTCTCCGGTATGAATCATTTTTTCAATCTGCTTATGAATTCCACCGCTAATTTTTTCCCACTTGATGTCTGGAAGCTGAATATTATACTTTCTAGCCCAGCAACTATTGTACAGCAAATTCACATAATCATTTAACTCCAATGTGCCAGTATATGCTTCTTCCAAAAGTATTGGGTATCCGTCCCTTATATCAACTTCATCCAAATCTAAAAGTCTATTCATTCGCACTTTTTCTTCCGGGGTAATAGCTTTGTCTCTATTTATGATATAATCAAATTCTGCATCAAGAGTATCTTTCGCCCACTCTCCATGCCTAATCCATTGCTTAATTCCACCTGTAATGAATTTATCATCATAAAATCCAGGGTAAAGTATAGACACCTTTTCATCAGAAAAAAGCGTTCCATATCGCACACTTTCTGGAATCAATCCCGCCCGGAAACACAGTACATATGAAAGATATGTAAAAAGCCATTTTTCTCTATTATCAATATGCTTTTCATTAAGTAATACATATATTCTTTTAAAATCTTGAATTGCACATTTAAGGCTTCGGATATTATGCGGTCTATGTTTAAGCAACTCCTGAATTTTGTCTTTTTCACTTTCGAGTTCCGCTCTTGAATTTCCAGAATATTTCTTTGAGAGCAACTGTTCCAGTGGTATTCCTTCTACTGATGCACCTGAAAAAATAGAACTAATAATTTCCTTATATTTTACAAGGAGTGCTTTGTATTCTTGAGAAACCACATCATCCTTACACTCTATACTATCAATTACATTAGAAACCACTGAAGAGTAATCCGGTACATAATGTATCGTTCTTTGAATAATTTTTTCCTTTATTTCACTATATTTAATTTTATCTTTTTCACTTGACTGTATTTTTTCCTCATTTGCCACTACGATTGTATTAATATGAAGATTTTCACAATAATCGTTGATACAGCCTAATAAATCAGACGTTGGAATATCAGTACGTTCCAAATCATCAAATATCAAGATTACTTTTTTATCTCCCATTTTAGGTTCGACTTTTACAAAATCAATAACATTAAAAGATAATGCTCCACTCACAATGCTTTTCCAAGGCTCTGGAAGGTGTTCAGCACCTTTATCCGCAACTGTCTTAAAAACTCCAGTATACTTTTGAGCCTTTTCAGCCCATCCAGAAGCTGGAGTATTTAATTCAGCTACGGTTCTAAGCCAGCATTGCTTTACTTCTTTCTTTACCTCTTCTATCGATGCCATGCCAAATAGACTCACACGCAAACACACACATTTATCCTTTAGCGCATTTGATAAGCTATTATTTAATAAATATGTTTTTCCACATCCCCACTCACCAGTGAGCATCAGTGCTCCAACAGGTTGTGGTTCATCACAGTAATATTTCAGTTCTTCTAAAGTATCCATATCGTACCTCCCATGAGGTCAATCGCTCATTCTTCACATCTCAGCCGATCATAAGATCGTTGCCTGCTGCTCACCACGAAGAGGTGTGTGATTATCAGAGCAGCGTAGGGAGCTACCGCTCCCAGTATATCACAATTTCATCCAGTTTTACAGACGCTTTCTTGCCTTCATTACTGAACAATACATCAATCCGCCAATCATCCCACCGACTGTGTTATAGAAGATATCTGATAGCTGGAATGTTCCCAAGCGAAGCAACAACTGCAACATCTCAATGCTTATCGAGAAGATGAATGCTATCCCATGCGAACCCCAGTGTACTTTGAGAGCCAATTAAAATGACAATAACCCAAAAAATCTTAATCACGGGTTTCACCTTTTTTCCGAAGATATACTCACCTGCTCTTTCAGCGTAAGTGTAATAGCTAATCAAACAGGAAAAGCCAAAAAGAACAACTGATGCCAAGCAAATAAATCCACCAATACCGCCAGGAAGCAACTGATCAAATGCCCGCATTGTAAGTACTGCACCATCAAGACCGCTATTCCACAGACCAGAAAGAACAATTGCTATACCTGTCACACTACAAATAAAAACCGTATCCAGAAATACTTCAACTGGTCCCCATACTGCTTGCTCAATCGGATCATTTACCTTTGCTCCGCAATGCACCATTGCAGCCGTACCAAGTCCTGCTTCATTAGAATATATTCCTCTTGCAATACCATAGCGCATACAAACAAAAACAGAGCCTACAATACAGAATATGTACATCTCACTACCTGCGTTCGGTTAGAGGAGATTCCTTTACTACTCATTTCTTCGGAAAAATACAATATGTCGGTATAAAATATTCATCAACCACTATATATAGTCTTTCTACGTTTTTAGACGCAAAAAATAGGCCATCAACTCGAAAATTGATGACCTAAATATCGGTGCAAAAAGCTCACTTATTTGATTATTGAAAAAAGCCTACCTGGTTTCCGTTCCTGCCTGCTATGCTTTAAGCAAGCCGGATGGTAACCAAGTGGGCTTCTTTAATTTCGGATATTCTATTTTTCAGTGCTGGGCTCTTCCTTTGCTTCGCCACACGCCCCTCACATTTCCCCACTGTCGGCTTTTTCTTCCGGGGTGGGATTGTTTTGCGATGGAGAGCCTTCTGCCCGACACAGGGCAAACGTGGGGCTTACTGTTCCGTCCAGCACTCTCCCATTTTCAATCGGCAGTGCTTCTTGAATTTGAAAGCTGACCAACCTCTGCTCCGGGAACAGATTTCCAATCATACGATAAGATCTGCATTTATTCCATTTGGCATTTTTATAAACCATTCGCACGAAGGCCACGCACTTGATCTCACAGCTGCTGAACTCATTCAGTTTTCCCACTCGATGAGCTCCTGCATCTGCCGCACTGCATACCTGAACGGCGATCTGATTCATTTGGGGATTGTATAAAAACCGATAGTGTGACGGCCAGCCGAGCGTTTCAAGTGTGCTGCGAAAAATGGTGATCCGTCCTTCATCCACGTTTAATGTCATACCGAGAACACCGGCGTGCCATATTTTCTGTTCCTGCAATCTACTCACCTCCTCCTAAAAATGGGCGCACTTCCCCCTTGGTTTCTTTTTATCATTCTAATCCGCACTGGCACCGGGGGCCGTCCCCGTCAGGATGCCCATCGACACATATCCATCTATTTGCTTCACTTCTGATTCTTTCAGGTGTTCTTCTACAGGCACGCCAAAAGTACCCGCAATATCATCCGGGTAAAATCCCTTTCTGGTATTCACAGGCTTTGTTTCTTCTGATTGCGGCGCACTTTCCCCTTTCTTCCGTTTCTGACCTTCGTGGAAAATTTCTGGCACAAGCAGGTCAAAAACATACAAGGTCTCCCCTTCAAAGTTGATTCGATACCCCAGTATCTTATAGCGGCAGTCACTATCCCAGCCCATCTCGTTATAAACCAATTCTGAAAAAGGCTTACAGGACATTTTTCTGCTCTTCCGCTTGTCCGGCTTCGCAATACACCAGCGCAAAGCGTCCTTATCATTTTCATCACAGCCGCGTACAACGATGCGCTTCAAATCACTGTTGAACATGACGTGTACATAAACCACATCTTCCAGCCCACTGATGCAGGCTGTGTTAAATGTGATGCTGTCTTTTCGAATCACAATTGCCGGGTCCCGGAGGTGAGCGAACAGTTCTTTTCGCACCACTTGATATCCATCATATGAAAAAGTGCTCTCCAGTTCTTCAGCCTTTGCATCTCTTTCAGTCTCCAATGCCTGCTCCTTCGGCGGCATTAACGTTTTGTTTTCCTCCATCTATGTCAATCCATCCTTCCATTATTTCTTCCGCTTCATGGAGCAGTGTATTTAGACCATCTGCGGTAAAAATGTTCATTTCCTTAATTTCTGATGCCGGCCGAAGTACATCCCAATTGCCGGCATAATGCTCCTGCTGCAAAATACCAATCTGTGCGACACTCGTGATTGGCTGGCCAAAAGTCCCCGCCCATTCCGGTGGGAAAATATAAATCGTCTTTTTAACTGTTTCGCCTTCCGATTCTTCCTCCTTAGGTGGCAGGACGATTTCCTCCACCTTGATCATCTCCGGCTCATCCAGTTCAAAGAGCATCAGCTTATCGCCTCCCTGCTCCACAAGCTGCCCACGGAAGCGGTACTTCAAATCTTCGTCCCACTCCATGATATCAAAAAGAGCCTTTGCCAGTCCTCGACACCCAAGGGTACTTGCACACCAGCGTCCTTCTTTCAATCTACCCCAGCGGATTGCATTCGGATTGCTCTTTTCGCACGGCCGAATGGCAATACATCTGTCAACCGAATTCAGAAGCAATTCTACATACTCCACATCATCAAACTTTTTCAGACAGGCAGCATTAAACCGCAGCCTTCCGTTTGAAATCGTCATCGCCGGATTCTGCAAGGTTGCAAAATACTGTGCCCGAACTACTTCATAGCCAGTAAGATCCAGACGCTTCCTTACTTCTACCGTGTTGGACTGTTTTTCCCGCATGACGCTTTCGGATGCTTCCCGGTATTCCTCTGCCGAGAAACCTGTCCAATCCTTATCAAAAGGCACATATCCGCGAAGGACGCCATCATCTACCACACTCAAAACTGGCAACGGATGATTTTTCTTTTTATACGTCCGGGATGCGCGCAGATGATTGGCCGCATTGAAAACATCTCTGGAAACAATCGCCTCGTGATGGTCCCGCTGACGGTACTGCGTTCGATCATTGTTGTTCTTCTTTGCCTTGTGCGTAAGGAAGTTTGGTGTGAAAGTCTTTCTCGCCAGCACATCCCCACAATGGCGTTCATTTGCAATGATGCCGGCAATCGTGCCCGGATTCCATTCCGTGTTTCCCAGCTTCGTCTTCCGCTCGTAATCTGTCAGAAGTTCCGCAATATCCTTTAGCGAAAATCCATTCAGGTACAGGTAATAAATAACCTTTACTGTCTGGGCCTCATCCTGATTCACCACAAGGTTACCATCCTCATCCTGGTCATATCCAAGCAACGCCGGCGTAAGGAAAAGTCCACGGCTGAACCGCCGATCAATCGACCAGTTCATGATAATTGATTTGGAATGGGATTCTTCCTCTGCCACGGATGCCAGAATCGTCAGGATCATGCGTCCGTTACTGTCCAGGGTGTAGATATTGTCCGCTTCAAATTTCACCCCTACAGGCGGGTCAAGATTTTTCAGCGTTTCGATAACAGAAAGGCAGTCAACGATATTTCTGGCAAAACGGGCGATGGACTTTGTAAGGATCAGGTCAATCTTTCCCGCCTTACAATCCTCGATCAGCTGCTGCATTCCTTTGCGGTGTGCCAGCGAAGTGCCACTAATGCCTTCATCATCATAGATGCCAACAAATTCCCAGCCGGGCTGTGCCTTAATGTAATCCGTATAATAATTTTTCTGAAGCTCATACGAGGAGGTCTGTTCATCATTGTCAGTGGAAACACGTACATAGGCAGCGACACGACGAATAGAGGTGCTTTCTCCAAGCCCCTCCACAATTTTGGCCGGGATAACCTCCAGTTCGGAAGTATCCACGCCTCTATATCGGTCTCTAATTCTCTGCTTACGATCTATCGCTTCTGTTCCACTGCTCATTCTATAGTTCCTCTCATTCCCCCGGTTTTATGCTCCAATACCACTGGCGCATCTTCCGATAACTTCGGATGCCGAGTTCTTTCTTTGTGTTTTCTGCTGTTCTACGGCTAATACCTTCATCGCTCAACCGCATATAGATTTCTCTGGATCTCATATCATCTTCTGAAAGCAGCTTCTTAATCAGGTAGGCTGCTTTTTCAGACTTTGATTCAAATACTGGTGTTTCCGGCTCTGCTGCCGGGTCCTGTGCTATTTCACATTCCAGCCATTGGAAGCCCTGCTCCGCTGTTATCGAAAATTTGATTTCTCCATCTGACGGAGCCAGACTGTTTTTTATCTGCCGGACGATACGGACATCTGTGTTCTTTGGATCTCGCTCCACCTGCAGGACACTCCGGGCAGCCGCCACCACATCAATACTGCCAAGGCTCCGATACAGGCCTTTTGTTCCCTCTTTTTTGTTGAGGTGACCGATCAGCACAATGGCGCAATCATATACAGATGCCCACATTCCAAGACGCTGCATCAGCTTTCTTGCTCTGCCTGCAATCTGAAGGTCAGAATCACTTCCGAGATATGCCTGTATCGGGTCAATAACCACAAGCCGTGGCCGAAATTCTATAATAGCCTGCCGGATGCGTTCATCATCCAGTGTCAGGTCACTGTATGTTTCTTCATTTATAAAAGCCACATTCCCACAATCTGCCCCACACTTTTCCAGCCGGGGCTTGATGGTATCTGACACACCATCTTCTGAACACTGGTAAATGACCCTCTGCGATAATCCAACTGCTTTGCCATCCGGCAGCTTTCCGCCTTTAGATAACTCTGCTATCAGATTCATCATCATTGTGGACTTACCATCGCCGGGGTCGCCTTGCAGCAATGTGATCTTCCCAACTGCTATGAACGGATACCACAGCCAACGAACAGAAGTCGCCTGTACATCACTATATAATGTAAGAATCCCTTTTTCTCCTTTGCTCGTCATCATCGTTCCTTTCCATGTGCAGTCTTTTCTACATTTATATTATAAGGTTTGATTGATGATTTGACTGCTACCTATCATGTAGCACGTTTCATGTTCTGCTACATAGCAGGTAGCAAAATGGGCTAAGACCACACAGCAGATAGGGGTGTGAGCTTTTGCGGTCTTAAACTCTTCTATAACCAGTTGCTATGTATTTTTCTCTACGGGATAATTGTTACAGCCTTATGCGGGTAAACATAAGGAGGACCACACATGGCCATAGATTATGAAGCTTTGGGCAAGCGTATTTCAAACGCCCGCAGACAAACTGGTATCACGCAAGAGGCTCTTGGGGAACAGCTTAACATGACCCGAAAACACATCAGTGTTATTGAAGCAGCTATCAACCGTCCGAGCCTGGATACTCTGGTTGATATCGCAAATGCACTGAACGTATCAGCAGACGACCTTCTCGTAGACAGTCTGACACACTCGGCTTCCACTGCCGATTCCGAGATTCACCGTCTGCTTTTGGACTGCAACGCACTTGAGCAGGAGATTCTTACCCGAATGGTAAAGGAACTGAAAGCGATTTTATACGGATTGGGAGTATGATTTTGTAACTCGTTGACCACATAACAAAAAAGCCCGCATAAGCCACAACTGCACTTCGGAGCATGCCGGGGTGCTGTCTGTGGTTCATGCGGAATGAGGCAAAAAAGAAGCCCACCAGCGTACCATGTAGGATTTACACAGTACGCCAGTGGGCAAATCTTTATTTTAACAGATCTGATAAACTATATTCACCTTTAGGAATATTTGCGGTTCTACGATACTCTTTTATTGCATTAACTAATGTCTGTGGATTACTAAAATAATCTATCACAAAATCATACGATTTCACATTATGCATACGAAGATCTGCTTTACAAAATTCACTAGGTTTCTTTCCTGAACGCTTAAATCGCTCATAAGCTCCTTCGCTATGAATAATCAGCATCTCTATCTCCGGAGCAGTAATAACATTGATCACATCAACCTTCTTCTCATAGGCTTTGCTAAGCCTAAACTCTTCTCTCCGAGAGTCAAGAATCCTTATGACAGAGATCTGATCTTTAAATCCTTTACGCAAGAAGCGTTCCTCAAATGTCTTAGCACTCCTGCAGCGAATAACATTTTCTTCAAGCATATCTTCTCTTGTAAAAATCAAAAGATTATTATCCACTAGAACATCAATAATTGCAGTTTCTGCTGATCCTTCACATATACACGCTATATATGGTGCCAACTTCATCCTACCGCCCCCCTTATTTAATTGAAGCGGCCAGATTTTTCTTCAAACGCATATATGCTTCATACGCTGGAGTTGTTCCTTCCAGGAATCCGCTTTGATATGCATCGCTCTTCTTAATATCGTTGCGCTTTAGAATATAGCTCAAGTTTTCCACTGTGATGCCATTTCGATTTCTTACGATACAAATCCCATCATTTCGGTCATATTCATCTAGCAGTTCCGGATAATGCGTTGTAAAAATCAGCGTTCCGCCTCTTTTGTTAAGTCGGCTGTCCATGAAGAAGCGCATCAGAGTAGTTACAATTTCTTTATTAAAATGATTTTCAATTTCATCTACCAGAAGGTATCCTCCAGATTGAAGAACCTCTTTCACCATCGAAAATGTAATAATGCCCTTAATTGTACCAGAGGACAAATACTGTTCAAGATCTACCGCATTATTCAAGATTATCTCATCTTCATCACTAAATTTCAGATGAATAAATGTTTTTCCTTCCGCCTGCTCAAAACATAGCTTCTCGATGGTCGGGTCAAGAAAAGCAATCACTTCCAGCGGAATATCTTCTGTAAAAGGCAAAACATTCACATTCGTATAAGAAAGAAGGCTAAACACATCAACAGCGTCATTTACCTTTTTATTATGAGCGATAATAAAGCTGACATCATCTGAAAGATAAGCTTCATTGCTATTACGTGAATCAACAGGCTCTATTCCATCGAAATCCGTCAAATATTTTTTCGACTTAACGCTTGCAATCGGCTTCTCCCATAGGCTTTCAGACAAGATTGAATACACATACTCGCCTGTCTTTGCTTTTTTCGCTGTAATCACGGTTTCAAGACAGCAGATATATTTGCGCTTATCATAAAAGTATGTGCGAATCGTAGCTTTCTCTGATCCTCCAAGAATGGTTTTTGCCTCCACATGATTGATTGGCTCATTCTTTATAATGTTCAGTGCTAAATTGATGACTTTCAACACAGAGGTTTTACCAGAAGCATTGATTCCAATAAACGCACATGCAGAATGAAGGTAATAGTTATCAATCAGGTTGTACAAATTATTCTTGTCATCTTCACTCACACGCTGCTGAGTGTAAAAGCAAATATCCAAGTCCTCCTTAAACAACGGAAGCCCTTGTGCTGTAATACGAAGTATTTTCATGCAGCATTCCCCCTTCTAAAAACGGTTTTCACGTTTTTATTTTCCATCAAATTCATTATACCCTATTTTCCAGAAATTATCAACGCCTTTTTCGTTTTTATTTTCTGTATTTCAAGCTCCGATACGCATCCAGCACGAATTCCAAAAACTGGGGACTCATCTGCTCCACCATGCTCTTGCCATCCACGTTTCCCAGCATGGTCACACCTGCTTTTGACAGGTCATCTTCTCTCTTCTCCAGCTCCCTTATGCTGTCTGCCACGGCCGCATCAATGAACGCGGCGAGCTTTGCTCCGTCAACATTGCTTTGTGCCGGCATCGGTGCACCATCATCACCGACTAACCGGATCACCTTCGGGTCAAGGATAGTCTCTACTTTTTTAAGCGCCTCCTTCTCCGGCATCCGTCGCAGATACCCTTTCATTGCACTCACGACCACCAGTTCTATCTTGGTCGCTGCGTAATCTTCTACTGAAAGCCATGCTAATCTCTTCATGTCGTTCTCTCCTGCTATGTGTATTTCTGTACTCTCAACATATAGCAGAATTTTGCACATAGCAATGGATTCGGAAGAAAAATCCTCCAAAAACAAAAAAATCCCCACCAGACAAGACGAAATGTCTCATCCAGTGGGGTTCCCAAAATCACGCTTCCCGCTCCAGCAATGCTCGCTCTTGTGCTTTCCGTTTCCGGATCATCAGCGTGTGTGCCGTTTTTTCCTTTCTCTTTTCTCTATGGTACCGAATGCAGAGTCCGTTGACCTGCCAGCCGTCCATCAGCACCTCGACCGTTTTATTCGGATTGCATCTGCGGAATCCGATGAAAGCCATCAGTGTCCGGCTGTTGCCGGTGCTGGTCAGCTTGACTCCAAAATTCGTCGTGTAGGTGATCACATCACCGTCAACGATTCCTTCCTTGATGAATGCGAAGTAAACGCCCTTTTCAAATTCCAGAAAATCCGGAGCCTGCACTACCCGGTCTGCACTCATCTTTCTTTTTCCGCGCCGGATGTCACTCAGGATTTTGCCCCTTGCCTTGCCGCCAAAGTCACGCAGGCAGCTTCCATCTGTATCCAGTCCATTGACATTCAGCTTCATGCCGGCCTTGTTGATTTCGGGCAGGGCTTCCAGACAGCGGATGAAAAAGTCGTAGTTGTGCTTCATCTCCGAAAGAAGCTGTTCTTCCTGGCTGAGTTGCTGCCGTTCGTCCATTTTCTCATTCAAACGCTCCCGCAGATCATCCACCAGTCTTTCATAGGTATCGATCTCCGGGCTGGCTTTCTGGCGGCCACGCTCTACCGCTTCTTTCAGCCGGCCCTGCATCTGAGCCATTTTTTCCTCTAACTTCAGAATCTGCTCATCTAGTTCTGCTTTTCTGGAAGAATCCCGTTCTGCGACATGCTCCTGCACCTTCTGGTAGACCATCCGGAATTCCGAATCGATCCATGCGTTCTCCCCGTTTTCTTCATGGTCGCGCTTGATGGCGTACAACATTTCCATGAAGCTCTGCTTGACCGCCGTCTCGTATACAAAATGGGAAGGGCACTTTGCATCTCCTTCGCCAATATAAATCGGATGCCAGGCAACATCCGGGTCTGCTTTTCCCATAAATGGCCCATCGTTGGTCGGTGAGGTATCTTTTAGACTTGAGCACCGCCAAACGGGATAGGTGTAATAATACCGTTCATAGTAGTCATCCGGCGAACTCCCCTGTGCCAACAGCTCACTGCGGCAGGCATCCAGGCACCTGTCATCCTCGAAGTGTGTGGCTCTTGCCTGCAGGGTTCTGCGGTAAAAGGGGGCTCCGCATTTTCCGCATACCAGGTTATCAAAGACATCCTTGCCCACTCGTTTTTCCCGCTTTTCATCCTTCTTTTTCGTTCGGTTTTTCTTTCTGTGTGCCAGGATTTCCTGTGCCCGCATCCATACCGCGCGATTGATAATCGGGACATGGTGGTCCGTCACATAAAATTTCGGGGCTTCTCCATTGTTTGGAATCGTCTTGTGGCTCAGGAAATCGACGGTAACCGTTTTCTGCATTTCGCAGTCACCAACATATTTTTCATTCCGGAGGATAAAATCCACACTTTCGCTCTGCCATTTTGTCCCTTTTGATGAAGGGATTCCCTTTTCATTCAGTTCATTGCTGATTTTGTAAGAAGATTTTCCCAGAAGGAACTCATCGAAGATGAACCGCACCACCTTGGCCTGTTCTTCTACAATGACCCAGTCTTTATTCGTCTCACCGTCCGTATAACCGTAGACCGACCGTGGATTTCCAAAGGCAATCCCTTCCTGAAACCGCTTTTGAATACTCCAGCTGATATTCTTGGAGATCGAATTGCTCTCTTCCTGTGCCAATGCTGAAAGGATGGTCAGGAGCAGTTCACCAGACGCATCTAGCGTGTCGATGTTCTCCTTTTCGAAGTATACACCGATTGGCGGGTCACACTGCCGAAGCTGTCTCACGCAGTTCAGCGTATCGACCGTATTTCGTGCAAATCGGGAAATGGACTTTGTAATGATGTAATCGATCTTTCCGTCCAGCGCATCCTGCATCATCCGATTAAACTCGGTGCGGTGGTTACGGTTGGTGCCGGAGATTGCTTCATCTGCATACATTCCGGCAAAAGTCCAGCCTTCTTTTTCATTGATCAGCTTCGTGTAATAGCTTTTCTGCCCCTCATACGAAGTCTGCTGGGCAAGCTCATCGGTTGAAACACGGCCGTAAGCGGCAACCCGGATGTCCTTTGCCTTTTTCAGCTGACCGCCGGCAGACACTCTCCGCTTCGTTGCCGGAATCACCTGCACATTGTTTGCAACCGTCCCTTGTGTCATTTGTCTGTTCATCAATACTTCCTCCTTATCATGCCAGGCTGCTGATAGCCCTCAAATACGCTGTCACACTCCACTTCCGTACAGGTGTCATCAAACCAGTGGATTCTAAAATGTTTCGGTGAAAAAATGGTAACGGAAAGCACAAAGGCTTTCACATACGTTCCAACTGCTTCATCCAGAAACATCTGCGTCCCTCCCACCAGAGAATCCAGCCATTGCAGCGTTTTCTCCCGGATTTCATGGGTCTGCTCCAGCTTCTTCCAGTAATCTTCCATGTACCGGACCTGTTCGGCCTGTTGCTGGGCTTCATGTTCCAGCTTCTCCAGCTGTTCTTCTTCATTGAGAAGTCGGTTTTCTAACTCTGTGACTGCTTCTTTATCTCTCGGTTCTCCCAGCACCTCACATCGCACTTTCAATGCTTCTTTTTCCGCCTGAATATCCCGGATGTGCTGGTGGACATCCCGAATGCTATAGTTCACTGCAGACAGCTGGCGTTTCAGAAAATCCCCTTCCTGCTCCATCTGGTCGAAATCATGGATCTCTCTCAGCTTCTCAGTCAGGTTCTTTAATGCCTGATTTCTCGCATTATCAATGGGTGCTTTGGAGATCATCTGCATGACCTCATGGACTTCTGCATCCATCTTCTCACCCAGCTTGAATTTTTCGGCAAATGCTTTGCAAAGCAGCGTCTGGATCTGCTCTTCATAAATCGGTTCCATTCGGCAGCGCTTCTGTCCCTGCTGGGCGAGCTTCGTCGCACACCGCCAGATGGTTGTCCTTGTTGTGGAATGGCCTTGAAAATACCGTCCGCATTCTCCACACAGCAGGAGCTTGGAATAGTTTCTTTCGTTTCTTCCCTTTTCGATGCCCCTATACTTTGCCGTGTATGCCTTCCAGACTTCCTGTGCTTCCTGCCACAATTCTTCCGAAATGATAGCCGGATGATGATTTCGTATCAGGTATTTCGGCTTTTCCCCCTTATTGACCTTCTGTTTATGCCCATTCCTGTGATCGGTGTAGGTCTTCTGACAAAGTACGGAACCGCAGTAACGAACATTTGCAATCATGTACCGAACATCCGTTGCCGTCCACCCCCGCTTATCTTCTTCCTTTAGTGCGCCAGCTGGCAGCACAGTCGGCTTCCGCTTTTGCCGCTGTCTGCATCCGCTGTTCGGCGGCGGGATATGCAGGGCATCCAGCTTCTGGGCGATCTGTGTGAAGCTCAGCTCTTCTTTTGTAAAAAGCCGGAACACCATCCGAACAATCTCTGCTTCTTCCGGGATGATGAACACTGCCCGGTATCGGTATCCGTTCTCGTTCACTGTATACTCCCCTTTGCGGAATTCGTATCCGTAGATATCCTTGTTGCAGACATTTCCGGCCGGAAACCGTTTCTGATTGCTCCATGCAATGTTTGCTGAAATCGAACGGCTCTCTTCCTGGGCAATGGCAGCCAGCGTAGTAAGAATGAACTCGCTGTAAGCATCCGCTGTATCCATCGCTTCCCGCTCAAACAGGATCGTGACATTGTTTTCCTTTAAGGTCCGCAATGCCACAAGAAAGTCCTGCGTGTTTCGGGCAAAACGGCTGATGGACTTGCAGATCACACGGTCAATTTTCCCCTGCTTGCAGTGTCGGAGCAAACGGTTGAAACCTGTCCGTCCTTCCCTGCTTGTTGCTGAAATGCCATGATCGGAATAAATGCCGGCGGATGTCCACCCTGCATTTCCTGCCAGGAGTGACATAAAGTAGCGTTCCTGCATTTCATACGAATCTTCCTGTGCCGGATTGGTGGAGGAAACACGGATATATGCGGCGACCCGAACAGCCTTCTCTTGGCTTGCTGCTGACACCGTCGGCATTGCCGGCCGGCATTCCTGCATCACATCGGATGCGAGCTGGGAGAATTCTTCCATACTCTCCGGCTCATTCATCGGCATTTCTTTTACTGGTGCATAGCTGGTTACAGGCGGCTTCTTTTTCTCAGTCTTGACCTTTTGCATGACGGCAAGAATCTGCGCCACCGATTCACTCTGTTCTGCCTTTTTCTTTCCTTTTGCTTCCGGCAGCTTCATCTTTGACATCAAGTCATTCAGAAAAGCATTTGAATCCATATCGTCCTCTCCTTTCGTCAGATTTTCCTTCCGAAAGGAAAACGTGTGGTAATGCCACCGCCTTTTCCTATCTTCGGGTAGTGACATATTTGCTCTATCCGGCACTTATAGCAAGTGATATCCGAACTATAAATCGTAGAATATCTCCCCCTATAATCGGGCAGAACTGACGATTGCGTTGTATGTAAAAAGGCTCTCCTTTTCAGGAAAGCCCATGAAGGTCAGATACGCGCTGCGAAGTCGAGTGCAATCCAGCCTGCACCGGATTTCAGCTTGCCCCAGCCTTTCACAGAACCGGCACCAGCAGATTCTGCCACGATGGTGAACACGCCCTTTCCGGTATAATAACCGGTCTTACCGTAATTCGTGCCCGGTCCTTTACGGATGTTGAGGTCATTGATGGACACGCGAACCGCATACGGCACAGATGCAGTCTGGGTCAAAGGATAAACCGCCTTGCCGGCCGGATCGAAGACCGTATACCCTGGATTCTCATCCGCACACTGCTTCGCATAGGACAGATCATGGAACGCTCCTTTCTGGGAAGCTGCATTCTGCCAGCTCTTACGCACACGATACCAACCAGGGATGGTACTCCCCTGGTTCTGGGTTGCAACATTATACTGTGTCAGGTTCCAGCGCTCGATGATATTGCAGAGATTCTGCACATAGGTGTGGCTGGTGGCATAGCCGCCATCCTTGATGATCTGCACAGCCTTCTTGTAATCCGTGCATCCTGCCAGACCTTCATAACGTTTCCTGCTGCCATTCATCGCACCGAGCAGATATGCCGCATGGTCGGCAATGGAGTCCTCCACACAGGCGTACTTTCGGAAATCAGCGGTGATCGTGACATAGCTGCCATCGGCATTCTGCTCCTGCGTTTTCTTGGTATAGACCGACTTGCCATCCCAACTGCTGCCGCTCCAGCTGTTCCCGGAAAGCGAGGTCTTCATGCCAAAGCAGTTATTAGCATTCTGTGCTAATTCACTCTTACCGTAGCCGGACTCCAGAATAAACTGCGCCATCGACACGCAGGCAAGGATGCCGGACTGCTTCTGGTTTTCGGTAAACAATGGACCGATCTCTGCCACTGCCTCTGCTTCAGACAGGTTCTTAAGGGAAGATGCCTGCAGGCCGGATGAAGATGAACCGCCAAGTGCCGCCGTCACCCTTGCTGCCAGATCACCCAGACGGGCGTACAGCCAGTTTCCGGGACAGCTTTTGTTGGCAAACCAGCGATGAACAGTCAGGATCATCTCGTCTGCTGCCGGAGCGTAGTTGAGGGTTTTATTCTTGTCGCCCAGCCACAGGAGCTTCTTCTTGCCGTTACGTTTGCAGATATCGATGCAGAGCTTAACGAGCGAGTTATATACGGCGCTGTTCATCGCATACGGCTCATTCATGTCGCTGGCACATTCGATGGTGACTGCTCTCTGGTCATTGGAATTGCTAGACGAGCACCAGCTGCGGTTCTTCTCCTCCACGCACAGAGAAACACGGCCGTCCGTGCCAATGCCATAGTTGCAGCTGGCCTGACGGGTCGGACTGGTAAAACATCCGCAAATGCTCTCTGCAGAAAGCTGGCCTACCACGCAATGCGGCGTGATGCGGTCAATGCTGTGTGTTCTCTGCCCGGAATGGTTCGGGGAGAGTTTGGTGTAAACAACGAGTGGACTATTGGTGTATCCCATATCGATTCCTCCTAAAAAAATCGAGACCCGGATCACTCCGAGTCTCGTGCTGTGGTTATTTTGTTATTTTATAATCCCATCCGCTTCTTCTAGCATCCTACAGACGAACTTCATGGCAGACATCGGTTTTTCGCCGCCTGTCCCATTGACTTTCCACGCTACGTTTGCGATCGTAGAAATGGTGCCGAGGACACTACTCTTCTTAGCCCCTTTTTGATTTGCAACAAGCTGTATGAGCTGGCCTGGTATCAGGTTCGGCTGATGCCAGTGCAGGATGATTGCATCCCTCAGATATTCGCAGCCCTTGTAATACAATGTGATGCCATACGGTCTTAACACATCTTCTGCCATGAGCACTTCGCTCATTTTCATCACCTCAGCCCTAGTATACAGTTATGCTGTTGGGAATTGAAGTCCTAAAAAAGCGTCGAAATGCACCGTTTACGGGATCAGCAGCTTCATACCGACCCGGATGGCATTGGAAGTCAGACCGTTCAGTGCACGGATATCGGCACAACGGCTTCCATCCCCCAGTTCCTTCTCTGCAATCTTCCAGAGGTTGTCGCCCGGAACAACGGTGTAGATCTTGCTGGCGGTAAAGGCATAGGTATCCGCACTGTTGAGAACATAGGCCAGACCGCTCGTCGCTTCCGGGCATTTGATCTTCAGCCAGCCGGCACAGAACTCCACGATCTCGATCAGCGTATTCTTCTTATAGATGGTCACAACCTTTGCACTGGTATCCGGCATTTCCCGGATATTCATAAGAGTCTTGAGCTTGCCATAGGCGATCGCTGCCGGGAGTTCCTCTGCAGTCGGATACTCTTCCTTTCCGGCTTCCTCTTTCTGCTCATCCGTCACAGGGGTGTCCTTCTCTTCCGAAGATTCCTCTTCCGGTGCTTTCCCTTCCGGCTCGTCCATAACCGGCTTTTCCTCCGCTTCTTCTGCACCTGTCACCGGCACAGCCTCCTCCGGGTAGATCACATTGCCGTCATTGTCAAACACACGGCTGCCGGGATTCTCATCGCACTTGGCTTTTGCATTCGCCAGCAGACGGTATGCGCCAAGCTGGGATGCTTCATCTTCCCAGTCCTCACGCACACGGTAGTAGCCGGTCGTCAGCTTTGCGGGATATTCTTTCATACTCATGGTCCGTTCCTCCTAAATAAAATGTGGGAGAGGCTTATCGCCCCTCCCGGTTGATTACTGCTTGTCGATTTTGTCCTGATCGCGCTCGTCTTTCAGCTGTGCCAGCATCTCCTTGAGCTTCTCCGGCACCGGAAGACCGATCACTGCTGCATTCTCGAGACAGCTCAGACCCTCGTTTGCCAGATAGAAGAACACCACAGCGGTGCGGATGGCGGCTCCATTCTGGAGGATCTGTGTGTCAATGATATTGGCAATACCAACCAGCACAAAGATACATACCTTCTTGGCGATACCCTTAAAGCCAACTTCAGAAGAAAGCTCATGCTTGATTGCTGCCGCCAGCACTCCGGTGAAGTAGTCACAGACCACGAACACTACAAGTGCATACAGGAAGCCGTCAAACCCGCCGAAGAACCAGCCCAGGAAACCACCCAGGCCTGCGAACATCCATTCAATCTTGTCGATCACATTCTGCATAATTCCGTCCTTTCCGCCCGTATCCGGGCAATAAAAATAGACAGCCGAAGCTGCCCTTTGATATGGATTATATATAAAAACACGGACAAGCCGTGGGATTTGATTATCGATAGCTGGCAATCACTGCACTGGCATTGAACACTCCGATCTTCTTTGCGCCTGCCGCATTCGGATGCAGACCATCAATCAGGTAGCGGCCATTGGCATTCTTTTTCTCGTAGATGTCACAGATACCACAGCAGAAAGTATCAATGACTTCCAGAGACATCCTGCCGGCAAGAAGTTTCAGATAATCGCCTTTCGCCTTGGACTGTGCATAGCTCCGGGTCGTGATATAGCCCTGAATCGGCGTACAAATATAAATCTTCGCCGCCGGGTACAGCTGCTGAAGTTTTTCGATGCTGTACCGGAATGCTGATGCAAACGCCCTGCGGTCCAGCTCTTCGATGGCGACCATTTCATTCTCTGAAGTAAAAGAGCCTTCCATATCGCCGGAAGGAACACCATCATTCGTACCACAGGCGATCAGGATCATATCAAAGTCGGCGTAGGCAGTCACTTCCTTGTAGTGAGGGCTGGTCTTGTCCTTGCCTCGGATGAGTTTTTCCACCTGATTGCCCATGACATTGTTGTGGTTCTGATCCGGTCCGGAAAAGACCGGGTTGCCATCGTAAACGCTGTCCTCATAATCGCACCATCTGGCACTGGATACCGACAGGTTTACAAACCGCTCCGGCTGGATGATCTCATTGAAGTATCTTACCCAGCCACGCTCCGATGTGTTCAGTGCCGTGATGCTGTCTCCCAAAAACAGGATCTTCTTTCCGGTGAACGCAGATTTCTGCTTCATGACCACCTGCATATCCGTAGACACGGAACTGATCGTTTTGGAAAGGTTCTGCATATTCGCATCTGCTGTTTTGATCGCATCCGCATTTATACTGACCTTTTCCGACAAGGCAGCAAGCTCCTTTGTATTGGTGTCAGCCTGCTCATGAAGGAGGCTGTAATCTTCCCCAAAGTAGCTGCCCTTCACATTGAAGTAATGTGCCTTTACGTTGGACATGGTCATATCGTAGGTGTTGTTCTTCGTGAACACGATCTGGATATAGTCATCCTTATACCCGGCATCTTCCAGCTTTTTGGATGGGATTTCAAGCGTGATCCTCTTTGGTTTTCCATCTGTAGAAGCAATCGACCCAAGGTTTACCAGCTTTGAACCAACCACATAGTAGTGCATCAGCTGGTCGTTGCAGTAATCCATCTCGACATAGAGCTTATCAAACCGCTCCGCACGGGGAACTTTAATGCCGCCGCCATAATACCCGCTCTCATACTCCGTCAAAAAATGATGGATAGTTGCTCCTTCATCTACGATCTCCCATTTTCCTTTTGAAAAGACACAGGGCTGGAATGGAACTTCAAGGCTCTGTGACATCATCGCATCCCGTGCAAGTTTTGCCGCGCTTACACAGGCATCTGCGAGTTTATCCTTTGTAACGGTAGCATCCAGGAGTTTCTGTCCGTCCACCGATTTATCCAGAAGCATCGTGCCGGACAGTGTATGGTCGCCAAACGGCATCCTGCCATCCACCTTGAACGGAAAGTAGCCATAAGACCGTTCCGGATATTTACAGTCCACTACAAAAACGATGATATCATTCTCTTTTGGAGAATCCGACCAGTCCGCTGTCACCAACGTCCCTTCCACTGTATCGTAGGAGATATAGGTCAAAAGAGCATCCGGGTTATATGGAACCGGCTCTGGTTTCGTAAGCAGCTTATTCCCCTTCGCACCCAGATAGATAAAGTTCCCAGAAAACTCCAGCTGATGCTCTGTGGTATTCAGATTGACTGCTCCTGTATAAGAGAAAGGCATACCGTTGGCATAGAACTTATCGGCTCTGGACCGTAAGTGTGCACCAAATGAGTCATAGGTCTTCCCTGCCGAATCGACCCGCGCATCCAGAGTCTCCTTGTCCGTAGTCTTACCGGATGCAATGCTGTTCATCCTGGAATTCAGGGATGCTGCACTCTGCTGCATGGCCGTCCGTCCATCCTCCAGCTGCTTCTGTGCATCTGTCACCTTCTTCGCCAGCGTTGTGGTCGTATCACTCAGGCTGTCATTCACGTTCTGCACCGTATCCGTGAGTTTCTGGGTGACCCTTTCTTCCGTTTCGGACACATTCTTGCTGATGCGGCTTTCTGTTTCTGTCAGTTCCGTATGAACGTCCTCTGCTGTCTGAGTCAGATGATCCTCTGCCAGCCTGATCTGCTCACTAAACTGACTGCATACAGACCAGTAGTGTTCATTAAAGATTTCCGTTCCAGCCGGGACCGGCAGCTTGGAGATATAGCTGACACCAGTTTCTTGACACAGCACGATGATCAGTTCCTCGTACTCTTTTGTCTTGTCCCAGATGCCGCCATGCTTCGGGACGATGCGTCTGCCAACATACTTAGGCATAGAACACACCTCCCCTCAGCACAGAAGAGATCAGATTACTGCACAGGTCAGATAATCCGATACCCCCCCCCCGAATTTTCAGACAATTATTACGGTTCATCATAGCTTTTCCTTTCTCCGGGATATTCCCGGCATCACTTCATATCCTGTAGTGCCAGTGTATACTTGACCAACGCATACAGCTGATAGCCCCATGCGCAGTGTGCGTAGTTGTTCGGATGCCAGTTGGGGCCTCCGTACTGACCCCGACCGTATGCCATGTGCAGTACCCTGCCACTCTGTCTGCCGACCGAATCCGCAGACGCATAATCCAGTGTAGGGTAACTCTCCACGGCAGGCTGGATCAGATGCCCACTGCATACATAGACACCGTTTGCCTCATCCTGCAGTTCATCGCAGAAATACTGGTAGATGCTCACATTCTTGCTGTGAAGTCCTCCCAGCGTGATCTCAGAAGCCCGGTACTCTGGGTATTTTGCCGGGAAGTAAGTGCCGGTCTCATCAATAGACATGAGGATCACTATAATATCCGGATACTCACGCTTGATCGTTTTCACGATATCTGGGATATTGGCTTTGTACTCTGCAAGGGAACTGTTATGGTTCAGGTTGATCACCACATGGGTCGGCGTGCACAGGTCATAAGCGTTGGCATCTTTTACTTCCGTGCCTGCGGTTTCGCCGGGGATAAGCCGGGTCATGCCGTTATCCGCCAACGTCCTGTATTTATCCAGACAAGCCTTCAGTGAGAAGCCCTTCGTCTTTTCATCGTAGAACGGGTTAATATTAGATGCGCTCTCAAAAGTTGCAAGGTTCAGATCTTCTGCACTCCAGCCGCCCTTACCCATCGCATAGTTCACAACCGTCTTTCCATCCAGCTTGAACGAGGACGAGGAGCCGTAATGCTTCCCATTCACTGTTCCCGGCATGCCGACCATCAGACAGCGGTATTCGGTTTCTGCCGCTTTCGCGTCCTTGCGGTCCAGATCAAACAGGTAGCGCACCCACGACCAATAGTGGGTCGGAAGATCCGCATCTGTTTTCCCAACACCGGCCAGATACCCATCCGTCACACTGTCACCGATAACAAGGATCTTCGGGAACTGGTTCTTTCCCATACTGGCCAAGGTGCTGCGGTGCTTGAATTTGAGTTTCTGCGTCTTATAGACATCTGACACAAACGATTTCTCTACCGTCTGTTCCAGAACATCCTCCCCGCTGTTGACTGCCGTGTTGGTAAACGGTGAGTACAGGTCAAAGCGCTCCTCCATCTCCGTACCAAAACCAGCCGCTCTATTCTTCCAGCCTGTCTCAGCGATCAGATGGTCCACCCAGACTGAAACATGATAGTTTCTGGCGGTCGAAAGGTTATTGCAGACCGTATACACCGGAGCCGCCGGGACAAGGCGAAGGTCTTTCTTTTCCGGCACGGCCACCAGCTGATCCAGCCGGGCCGTCAGATTTGTCAGCTGCTTTTTCTGGTTATCCGCCTCCGTCTGCAGGGAGTTCAATTCCTGTTTCAGATCATCCAGCGGCTTATAATCCGTGTATGCTTCGTATACATACTCCGTTCCCTCAACAACGCAGAGCTTCTGTCCGGAAGAGGCCATATAGAAGAACATCACATAGGCATCGCCTTCCTGATAGGTGTACTGGTCATTGGCATCTACATAACGGAGCGCCTTCTTCGCTTTGTCAAACACGACCTGGCTGGTTACACCGTTCGTGCCGGAGCCTTTTGTCACAAGGCCTTTCTCGCTGACCGGGATATAATCCGTAGAACCATATCGGAGATTGTCTGCATGATACTGAATGATGGACGAGTGTACAAAAGCAAACCATCCCGGACGGTACCTGGAAGGGTCGAGCAGGTTCCGGCTACGGACTGCATCCAGCTTGCCGGATGCCAGGGTATCCGTGTATTCCCGCTCTTCCTTGAAAGCCTGTCCTACAATGGCGGCATCCGCAGCCATGCCGGAATAGGATAGCGTCGTATCCACCTTACCTGTACCAATCAGGATCTTGCCCATAAAGACGATCAGACGGTTTTTGTAATCATACTCCACATTCCCGGACGGTTCATTGCTGAAGAAATCGTTACGGATTTCTTTTCCGGTATTCGGGCGCACCGGATAATAGAGCACCTTGTCTGTACTGCGCACACGCAGTTTATATGCTCCTTCATCTATAAATCGGTGCAGAATCAGGGTGATCCTGTTATCTCCCTTCACTAGTTCTACCGACTGGCGGAACACCTCGCCGTCTTCCGATTCAAGCATGGCAGTCAGGGTCGTCTCCCCAATGGTTCGGAGTGTGAACTGGATTTCCTGTATAAACACACTTCGCAGAACAGTCAGCGGCACATAGTAGGTCTGGAGTACCGGGCTGCTGCCTTCCCAGATATTGCTGACACCGTCATATAAAAAGGGCAGGTTCAAACTGGTCATCGTTTCCTTTGCCAGCGCATCATCCGCACTTCGCAGTGCTTCGATCTCGACTGCCATCTTTTTCTGATTCTGTCGCTCCCTCTGAACCTGATTCCACAGCTTTGCAGACTCTCCGCACACCTTCAGGCTCAGGTCCTTCGCATAGGAGCTTGCCCGGATCTGGAATACCCCTTCCGGGATCTCCAATTCCTTTTCTTTGTACTCCTGCGGCTGTTCTGTGTCCCTAGAATCCAGAATGGATGCCACAAACGTACCATTGGCATCATAGCCTGCAACTCCAATCCAGTTGAACACCTGCCCGGTATAGTAGACCTTCTGGCAGGCGGTATCTACCGGGATCAGTGCTGTCGTCTGGACATGCTCAAACTTCTGCGTTTCTCCGTTGATCGTGTTGACTGTAATGCCTTCTGTCAGTTCGCCGGTCGCATCATAGTTTGCATCCACCTTGGATTCCTGCAGTGCATCCAGCCCTTCTTTTGCTTTCGGATAGATGGAACGGATCGCTGCTCCAAGATTTTCAAAGGTATTCCCCTCCGAATCCACTCTTGCATCAAGGACTTCTGTGTCAGAGGTTCTCCCTTTTGCAATCTGGTCCATCCGGGCATTCAGAGCCTTGTTTGTCTGTGCGACATTCTGGGCGTTCTGATTCATCTGCTGCTCTGCCGCTGCGACTTTTGCAGTCAGATCCGATTTTGCATTCTCCACACGCGCAGTCACACGGTTTTCTGTCTCGGACAGGCTGGTGTTTACCTTACTTTCTGTGCTGGAGAGACTTTCATTGATACGGCCTTCCGTGTCGGATACATTTTTGTTGATCCGGTTTTCTGTTTCCGAAAGCTCTGAGCGGATATCTTCGGCCGTCTGGGTCAGATGCTCCTCTGCCTCTGCGATCTGCTCACTATGCAGGCTGAACAGGCTCCAATACTTCTCATCACTCAGAGCCGTTCCTTTCGGCACTGGAAGATTGGAGATAAAACTGTTGCCGCTGTCTGCATCCAGTACGATCTGCAGCTCTTCATATTCTTTCCGGATGTCCCATTCGCCTGCATGTTTGGGAACGATCCGGCGGCCTGTGTATTTTGCCATATTACCCCTTTCTGTCAGCCTTACACTGACACATCATCCTCGCCATATTCCACGACCAGATGTCCTTCTTCATCGGTTGTGAATATCAGCCCAAGGTCGCATTTTGTTTCAAATGCAAAATAGCCCTCCTCCGTAATCGATCCTTCCACGATCTCACGGCACAGCTTTTCTACGGAACTGGACTCCGATCTATCACTCAGTCCCAGACCGTCATCCGACTCAAAGCCAAAGCAGCCTGCCTTGTCTATAAACAGATTTCGGATGCCATCCCGAACAGCTTTCAGGAATGCTGCAAATGTGTAAGTGGCGATCTTGCCATTATTGATGGCCGCCCTCTCCACCTTTAACGTAAGAGAGAATGAGCCAAGGACATCACCTTCTGTGCTGAGCATAACAACATCCAACGGAAAACGTCCGGCCTGCGCCGTCATGAAGGTCGTGATCGTAAAGAGGACTGCCCCCTTCTCAACGAATACAAGGTCTGGCGCAGTTTCACTCGTGTAGTGGAAGATCGTACCATCCGGACGGGTACCGGAACAGGCTACAATACAATTCTGCGGCACGGTATATTCCACAGAGTTGTTATACAAAACACAGCGAACTTTTCTCGCCTTGTTGTCATACTGCTTGACCGGAACCGTCACCGGGATCAGATTCTCCGTCAGCGACAATTCCACTTCCTGATAAATGCCTGTGACCATTACGAACTCCCTCCTTCCTGATCCGTCTCCTTATTATCTGTTTTCTCTTTGTTTTCCGTATCCTTATCTTCACTACCCGGCTTTTCGGTATCCGGGGTTTCAGGCTCGGTCGGTGTGGTCGGTTCCGTTGGCTCTGGATCAGGTTCTTCCGGTTCATATCCAATCGTCTGCCACTGTTCTCCGTCCCACAGTTTTAACCGAAGGTTCTTCTTATCGACCCAGAAGGAATCCTCTGCCGGGTCTTCCGGCGCACTTTCGGACACAGGGATATACGGCTGATACTTCGCGTCCAGTTCCTCATACAGTTCTTTGGACAGCTTCTTTGCCGTTTCATACCGCTGATCGAGCGTTTTCTGAAGTTCTACAGAAATAGCGGTCGCTGTTTTGTACCGCTCATCCAGTTCCTCCAGCAACTCCTTGGAAAGCTCGGCTGCTTTCTTGTAACGGTCGTCCAGTTCCTTGAGTGTCTGCTCCAGCAGGATTGCTGTTTTGACTGCGGAATCATCTGACTCCCAGCCATATCCCCATGTCTTCCCGCCATCTGTGGAAACAAAAAATCCGGCCGGGCTATTCTTCCACGCAACCGTTGACTGTTTCAGAGTTGCTGCGTTGAATGCGTACCGAGTCGTATTCCCCTTACTGTCCGTCTCATTTTTATAATGAAGGCCGAACAGTGCAGCAAACAACGCACCATCATAGATAATGGAGGCCGAAATGCCGCCCATCTGCTCTCCCACTGCTGTTTCCACACGGACTGCGGTATCGTATGCGGCGGTTGCTGTATTTCGGATACTGTTAAGGGAGCTTGTCAGGGAGGAATTTCGGCTGCTGACCGTAGAATTCGACAGCGTGATGCTGTTATATCGTTCCAAAAGCGAGTCATATTCGGTTTCTGTAACCTTGGAACTGGCTTCAATGCCCAGCTTCGAGATATACACATGAACCGTATCACAAAGCGAGACCTGTTCTGCCTGTACAACATCCTCATATCCGGGTGTATTCCAAAGCTGAATGAAGTCGATTTTAATGTCGACCTCCGGCTCTGTCAGGCTGGTCGTATCAATATAGTCCTGTGCATACTCTCGCAATGCCGCTTCCGATGGCCTTTCCTGAAAGGCACTGGTGCAGTCCAGCACCGTAATCTTCTGATACGGCACAGATTTTCGGCTGACCATGACCACTTTTTCTGGCAGTTCCATAACCGCCTGCGTTTCGTTGTCTACCCAGTACGGATGCACTCCTGTAATGGTATTCTCGATGGATTTCTCCATCTTGAAATCCGTCAGATTTTTGCCGTAGACGATATGAACGTTGTGGTCCGCACCTCTGGCTCTGTGAAACTTGACTGTGTAGCGGTCCCACTCGAACTCTCCTCCAAAAGTATCCAATACCGAGCCATCCATACCGCCAAGACAGTTACGGAAAGATGCCGGAACGGACACAGTAAACATCGCACTGGATACCACATCTGTCCAAACTGAGAACGGACAGTCGGAAGCCGCATGGCTTTTCAGCCCCTGCACCGCTCCTGCGCACCCACTCACTGAGAACGGGGAAACTGTAATAAAGTTGAGCTGATAGGAAATATGCCGTGCCTGAACTTCCAGCTTTCCATCGATCGGAGTCGTGATCTTGTAGATTCGGAACGGCTGCGGCTGCATCGTATCAGATGGTTTGGCAAGGATGACGTTTCCCTCCTCTAGCATCTCAGCGTGGATGCCATCTGCCGGACAGATGAGCTTCAGCTCATAGCTGCCGTTTCGTTTTTCAGTCACGGTACAAGACTGTGCATCTGCCAGCTTTCCAATGCCGTTATTATCAAATTTCATTTCTCTGGAATCATATAAACATGGGATCACTGGCTGCACCTCCCCTCAGAGCGTCCACCAACGGGGAATGACTTCCACCGCCGTGATACCGCCTGTCCATGTGATCTGTGTCTTTCCCTCCGGCAGTTCCGGGAAGTCATCCGAAAGAATGGTCTCATTGCAGAAGCCGGAAGCGTTGTAAGCATTGTGCGTCTCACAGTTGAGCAGCACATAGTCTTTGATGCTGTGGATGGTGATCTTCTCTTCCCCCACATATAGCTCGCCGCCGCTGTCTCCGTAAACCTTGAAGATGGGCTGTGCAGGAAAAGCGAAGGGGTTCTTTAAGGTCGACCTGCCATCCAGCCGGATCGTCCGCTGCCCGTCCACGCTCCACCTCTGGGGCTTACAGTTAAATGCCAGCTCCATCTCAGCGGCTTTCTGAGCAGTCACATCAAAGGCAAGGGCATCCTTGCAGACTGCCATCCGGAAGAAATCCGGGTCGTAGGTATCCTGCAATTTCTGATACCCCACCGGCGACAGAAGCCATGCCTTGACTGCTGCTGTCTTAGCTGGCAGTCCGTTGAAGAAAAATGCCTTATACTTGATATCCACATTCTGATACCTGCGGCGGCCTGCCTTTGCATTCTCGGTAAGGATGTCTCCGTTCCTGCCGGGTACGGAGGTGCTCTCCACATCCGCAGCCGGGGAATCATACACACCGGGACCAGACAAATATAATAGGAAGTCTTTGCTGGACTTCCCAGCAAACGACAGATACTGTCTGGCATATCTGTCTTTTAACTGAAACTGTGATACTGTTTGCTTGGGGGTGTTATAGCCCATACGCATCTCCTCCTTTACTTGAAGACCGAATCATCCTCATGGATCATGCCGTTGATCTTATCGGCAACGGTCTGTGCGAGTTCATCGTCGTTCCGGGCATTATAACCGTTGACTGTGATATACACACCGCCAAGGTTGGTCGTCCGGGTGGTGCCACCTCCGGCCAGAGCCGCCTGCGGGAAGTTCCAACCGGAGCCATCGAAATGTGGCAAGGTCAGTTCCGGCAGACTGAAGGAGCTGATGCCCTCCATACCCTGCTGTACCTTTGCTGCCATCGACCTGATCTGGCTGATCAGTCCGCCTTCGCCTTTCTTGATGCCGCCGGAAAGCAGCTTCATGAAGTCGGGCATATAGGTGTCGGCATCTGCCAGCGGTCCTTCATCCGGCACAGAGAAGTGCAAGAACGAGCGGATGCCATTTGCCACACTCTTGACCGCATTGCCGACCCAGCTCACGCCTTTCTTGATACCGCCCGCGATACCGCCAACGATGTCCTTGCCCCAGCTGACTGCCGAAGAAGCCACGTTCTTGATACCGCCCCAGATGGACGATGCCACATTGCCAATAGCAGAAGCCGCATTAGAAATACCGTTCTTGATGGCGTTTACTCCATTCGAGAATACCGACGTAACCTTGTTCCAGATATTTGTGACACCTTCCCGGAAGCCATCGCAGTTTTTCCAGAGGCTCGTCAGTCCAAGACCGATGCCACCAACTGCTGCCACTGCGATACCTGCAGGACCGGCAAGACCGGCCAATGCTGTACCTGCCGAAGCAAGCACTCCTCCGGCCGAGGAAGCGATACCAGCCAGAGCCGATCCCGCACCAGCAGCCAGACCGGATACGGTCGTGCCAACCGAGCCGAACAGTCCTGCGATTGCGGAACCGGCAGAACCAGCAATTCCGCCCAATGTGGAACCCACACCAGACAGAAGCCCAGAAAGACTGCCGCCTAAGCCGCCGATATTCGACACTACACCGGAAAGCAGCCCGCCCAGATTCGACAGGATTCCCCCACCGCTGGAGCCAAGGCTTCCCAGCTTCGAGATGATGCCGGAGATTCCCTCTCCCAGACCACCCATTTTGGAGGTCAGCCCGGAGATCAGGTTGCCAAACTTCGACACGATCTGTGCGCCATCAGCATTACCAATCTTCGACAGGAAACTGCCGATATTCGACAGCAGGCCACCACCGTTCTCTGTACCGAGGACATTACCGAGGTTCTGCATGGTATTACCAAGGTTTCCGATGGTGTTCTTCATGGATCCGAGCTTGTCCACAAGACCGGTGACCGTATTGGCCGTGTCACCGACCTTGCTGATGCCACTGCCCAGGCTCTTTAGAAAATCCGAGTTGAAGGTATCGCCAAGGCTGCGGATCGCATTTCCAAGGGAACTGGTCTGAGAACTCAGCTCTCCAATGGAATTCTTCATATCCGTAAAGCCCTGCTTCACTTCATCGCTCATACTGCCGACTGCAGTTTTGGTGATACCCTGCAGGTCTGTCCAGAGTTGCTGGAACTGTGTTTTCAGCCCGGAAAGCCCGGACATCAGCTGGGACTGGATACCGCTTCCCACATCCTTTGCAGCACTGCCGATACCGCTCTGGCTTCTCTTGATCGTGGTAGCAAAACTGCCGACCACGGAATCCATCCAGTCGCCCAGAGAATCTACCGGGGTCGTGAGGTTGCTGCTCATAGACCCGGCAAGCCCCTGCACGGCTTTCACTACCGACTTGACATTTTTCTTAATGCCGGTCGCCAGCAGCTTCATGAAGTCGGGCATATAGGTATCTGCATCAGACAGCGGACCTTCATCTGGCACGGAGAAATGCAGCAGACTTCTGACCCTGCTTGCGACATTTTCTGCCGCAGCGATCACGGAACCGGCTGCTGCCCGGACACCTGCTGCCATCTGGGAACAGATATCTGCGCCCCAGCGATATGCCGAAGAAGCAATCGAACCGAGTGAGTTAAAGCTGCTCCTGATATTTGCAACACCGGAAGAAACCGTGCTGCGCAGACTGGACATTGCCGAAGACACCGTGGACTTGATGCCATTGAAAGCAGAGGTCGTGGTGGATTTCAGGGAATTCCAGCCGCTCGTGACCGTACTGCGGACGGCTGTGACAGAAGAAGTCGTAAGAGACTTGATGCTGTTCCATGCAGTCGTGATGACTGTTTTGATACCATTCCAGCTGGTGTTCGTCAGAGTTTTCACTGCGTTCCATGCGCTTGTCATGGAAGATTTTACAGAAGCAGTCGCAGAAGTAGTCAGAGACTTGATTCCGTTCCACGCGGTGGTAATGACCGTTTTTATACCGTTCCAGCTGGTCGTCGTCAGCGACTTCGCGGCATTCCATGCACTGGTCATGGACGTTTTCACTGCGGCTGTCGCAGAGGTCACATTGGATCTCACCGCCGCAAAGCTGGTCTGGATGGTGGTCTTGATGCTGTTCCACGTGCTCGTGGTACTGGTCGTAATGGAGCTCCATGCGGATCTCATCGCGGCACTTACACCTGCCGTTCCGGTCTTCACCGTCTGGCTGATAGTTGCCCAGCTCTTACTGTATGCCTGCTCCACTCCCCTCATGGAGTTGGTGATGGAGGTAGACAGCGTGGTGGACAGGTTCTCTGCCGCCGCAGTCACAAGGCTGGTGTTGGTCGTGATGCCGTTTGCCAGACCCTGCATAAAGTCCGGCATCCAGCTTTCCATATCTGCCAGAGGTCCTTCATCCGGCACAGAGAAGTGCAGGAAGGAACGGATACGGTCTGCCACTCCCGATACAGCACTTGCCACATCCTGAATCCTCGACTGGATACCGGACACAATGTTGCCGATCATGTCAGAGCCCCACGAGAACGCCTGTCCAGCCAGACCCTTGATAAAGGAAACTGCACTGTTAAAGCCGTTCGTGATGGTGGTCTTAATACCGGAAATCGTAGAAGAAATCCCGGATTTCATCGAGTTAAAGGCTGTGGTTGCCGCGCTCTTGATGCTGTTACTGAGGGACGAAACCGTAGACTGCATGGCATTCCAGCCGGAGGAAACCACCGATTTGATGCTGTTAACCACACCGGAGATCTTGCTGCTGATGGCATTCCAGATGGAAGAAACCGTGGACTGGATCGCAGAAAGGACTGTCGAAATGACCGTCTTGATCGCATTCCATGCCGTACTCATCCGGGTCTGGATGCCAGTCAACAACGGAGACAGGAACGATACAATGGCATTCCACACCGTCGTCACTGCAGTCTGGATCGCAGTCAGCACCGTGGAGATAGCTGTCTGAATCGCTGACCAAACTGTAGAGAAAGTCGTCTGCAATCCAGTCAGCATCGGAGTCACGAAGGCAACGATGGCGTTCCAGATGGAAGTGATCTTCGTCTGAATTGCGGTCAGTGCTGCGCCGATCAGGATCTGGATCGCCTGCCAGATGGTCTCAAACAGATATTTGAACGCATCCAGCAGAGGCTTGATGGTGTTGTAAATGCCATTCCACACCGAAGTGATGGTCGTGCTGATGGTGTTCATGACCGTAGAGATCGCGGTCGAGATCGCCGTCCACACAGTTGTCACCGTGGTATGGATCGTATTCAGCACAGAAGAAACTGCTGTGGAAATGGCAGTCCAGATGGTGATGAAGGTCGTCTGGATACTCGTAAGGACGGTAGTAAAAAATCCAGACACTGCTGTAAATACAGTCGTTGCCACACTCTGGATAGCAGAAACTGTATTTGAAAAGAAGCTGCTGATTCCACTCCACACGGTCTCGAAGAAGCTCTTGATACTGCCCCAGACCGTCTGCCAGTCCGTACCAAACAGACCAAGGAACACATCCAGTGCGCTCTTTAGTGCGGTAAGAGTCGTGGAGAATACGGACTTCACACCTTCCCAGATGCTGGAGAAGATGCCTTTCACTGCTTCCCATGCACCGCTCCAGTTGCCAGAGAACACATTGGAAAAGACGTCGAATAGACCGAGCAGTGTATCCAGAACGACGCCAAGGATGGTGGCAATATTCTGGAACGCTCCCTCAAACAGCGGTGCAAGCACCTGACAGAAACCATCCCATACTGCCTTCAGTACCTCTGTGACATCCTTAAAGTCAAAGCCCAGTCCGTTGATTCGCTGTGTCAGCTGGTCGCAGAAGCCTTTCACTTTGGAAACAATGTCGTTCCAGATGCCGGTAATGGCAGTACGAAACTCCTCGTTGGTGTTCCAGAGGTTCATGAAGGCCGCCACCAGTGTACCGATGACCGCCACTACTGCTACAACCGGGCCGGACAGACCACCCAGAACCACACCCAGCTTGCTGAACACACCACTGGCACTGCCCACATGGGTGATGAGAAGCCGGACACCCTTTGCAAGAGAACTGAACCCCCGCATTGCTGTGCCGACGGTCGATATGGTCTTACCCAGCACAATGAGCAGCGGACCAATGGATGCTGCCAGTAGCCCGATCTTAATGATCGTTTCCCTGGTGCTCTCATCCATGCTGTTGAGCTTGTCCACGAACTGTTGCACGGCAGATACGATCTTGCGAATGGTGGGCATCAGGATATCGCCAAAAGAAATAGCCAGCTCCTCCAGCTGAGATTTCAGGATGGTGAGCTGACCATTTAAGTTGTCCTGCATGGTTTCTGCCATGCTCTCGGATGCGCCGTCACAGTTTTCAATGGCACCACGCAGTTTGTTGATGTCCGTCTCGCTGGAATTCATCAGGGCAAGGAAACCAGACATCGCATTCTTGCCGACCAGTGCCTCTGCATTGGATGCTTTTTCAGATTCGGTCAAGCCAGAGAATGCTACACGGCAGTCTGCGAGGATATCATTCAGGCTCCTCATGCTGCCATCTGCATTGCTGGTGGCAATCGTAACTTCACCGATGTTTTTACCGACAAAGGTCACTTCACCGGAAAGGTTGTTCATGATGGTACGAAGGGAAGTACCCGCCTGTGAAGCCTTGATACCACTGTTTGCCATCAGACCGATAGCCTCTGCGGTATCCTCTGCCGAAAACCCCAGCGCACCGGCGATAGGCGCACAGTACTTAAACGTCTCGCCCATCATGCTGACATTGGTGTTCGCATTGGAGGAAGCGGCTGCAAGGATATCTGCAAAATGCCCGGAATCCGCCGCAGACAAACCGAACGCGGTAAGGGCATCGGTAACAATATCTGAAGTCGTAGCGAGGTCTTCACCCGAAGCGGCCGCGAGGTTCATGACGCCCTCGATGCCGTTCAGCATGTCAGAAGTCTTCCATCCGGCCATGGCCATGTATTCCATCGCCGAAGCTGCCTCGGATGCAGAGAACTTGGTCTTTGCACCCATTTCACGGGCTTTCGCACGGAGCTGGTCAAAGTCATCCCCGGTCGCACCGGAAATGGCAGATACCTTACTCATCTCGGAATCGAAATCGGCTGCAGTTTTTACTGCTGCCGTACCAAGACCCGTTACAGCGGCAGTCACCGGCAGGAACTTCTTACCGACATTCTCCACAGAAGATCCGATGTTCTGGAGCTTTTCTCCGGCTTCATCGATTTTGGCAAGAGTTGCATTGGTAGTAGCCGCCTGGTCCTGTAAGGATCGCAGATTCTGTTCGGTCTCCACGATCTCACGCTGAAGAGCATCATACTGCTGCTGGGTGATCTCACCATTGGCAAGCTGCTCATTGGCCTGCTGTGCGGCAGTCTTCAGAGTTGCCAGCTTTTCCTTGGTAGCATCAATGGCATCCTTAAGCATCTTCTGCTTCTGAACGACCAGTTCTGTATTGGAGGGGTCCAGTTTCAGGAGTTTGTTGACATCCTTCAGTCCGGACTGCGTCCCCTTGATTGACTTGTTTACACTTTCCAGTGCTTTGGAGAGCTTTGTGGTATCGCCGCCGATCTCAACGGTGATGCCCTGGATTCTGGATGCCATTTGCGTAACCACCTCCTTGCAGGCATGAAAAAAGCCCATCTGCACGGGGCAGACAGGCAGAAAATAATCTGAAATTTACAATTCTGTCGTTGCTAAGCGACAGAAAAAGAGCTATACTTAAATTGAGAAATTGTACTCAAAGGAGGTACGCTCTATGAGTGAATATAATATTGACATTGCCGATATGCAGTGCTGGGTTTTCCGCATGGCTCAGTCCAAGTGGAAAATGTCTCCCAGTGACTGCGCTGAACTGTTTAAGAAATACGACATTCTTGGATTTATTTCTGAATGCTATGACATCCTTCATCTAAACGGTTACGCCTGTGTTCTTCACGATGTTGAAACCTTGTTAAAGAATCGAGGTGTATCCGTATGATCGAATTGCAGGATGGTATGCTTCTGTACCACGGTAGCTACATTGGTATCTCGGCGATTGACCTGAATCGCTGCTTTGGTGGACTCGATTTTGGCCGAGGTTTTTATCTTACATCTTCCTACGAGCAAGCGTACAATTACGTTCAGCTTTCGGTTAGGAAAGCGATGCGTATTGGTACAGTTCCAAAAGATTTCAACCTGGAAGACGGACAGATATCTGTTTACAAATTCCACTACGATCCCAACATATTAGCTTACTGTTTCCAAGGGGCCTCAGTTGAATGGCTTCATTTTGTAGCAGCAAACCGAAAAAAGGATTTGTTCCCACAACTTTTGAAAAAATACGGCACCATCGACATCATCGGTGGAAAAATTGCGGATGACCAAACAGCCCATACCTTACAGCAGTATATCGGTGGCGTCGACTTTGGTATCCCCGGTACACCGAAAGCAGACAAAATAGCTATTGAAAAACTTCTTCCCAATCGCCTAAAAGACCAATTCTGTTTTCGCACACAGGACGCCGTTAATCATCTTGAATATATAAGGAGTGACCGCTATGGAGATGTCAAACTATAACTTCACAGATACGCAGAAAGAAAGCTGTGCTGTCAGTCTCATGCGCGATACGGTCAAAGAACTCGCTTTGCGTGATACTATTTCCTATGAAGATGCACTGTTACGCTTCACAAATTCAAAAGTATATGAAACACTTTTCGACTATGATACCGGAATTTGGAGAGAAAGCCCCGACTATCTTCTGAATCTCTATGACTATTGCAATTCTAAAAAGACTGCCTAAGTTTTCTTTCTGCTTGACTAGCACTACTACATCGACTATACTTTTAACAGTGATCAGGTTTCGGTAACCTTGCGAGGTCCGAGACCGGGAAGATGACCTTCGGGCCACCTTCTTTCTCCCCCAGTTGTGCACGGCTGGGGGATTTTTTATACCCATTACCAGACGTTTGTGCTTATTTCATTCACAATATAAGCACGGTCGTCTGTTTTTCTTTCAGAATCTGTCGCTAAAAGACATCCATATCGTGTTGAGAAGCCAGCTCTCTGTACGGATAATCGTCGTTCTGCCGTTCCGTGAACATATCATTGACCAACCCGATGGTCAGCAGATCGAGGTCGGCGATGCTGATACCGAGCTGTACACAGCGCAGCAGAAAGAGCGGGGTGGTCATTTCCCGCTCACTTTTGCGAGGTTTTTTCTGGATTCCACCTCCGTCTGCACATTCAGGCCCCACAGTTCGATCAGCTGGGGCAGGATCTGATAAATGGAGAAGGTGTTGAACTGGTCCAGGAACTCCTCCGGGCTGTCCGGCACATTGGCCGGGTCTGCATGGCGGGCCATCAGCCATGCCAGATCCTCGAACATCTCCAGACTGAACAAATCGAGGTTGGAATTGTCCTCATCATTCTCTCCCACGCTCTTTTCCAGCTGACGCAGGTCTTTGTAGATATCACGGCCGAACTTGATGCGGTACAGGCGAGGCACAGCGGCACTTGCCTTAAAGGTGACTTCCTTGCCATCGATCTCGATTTTCTTTGTAACTGCCATAATCGTAATCCTCCAAAATTTCATGTAAAATTGGCAGAGCCGAAGCCCTGCCGTATATCGTGTTTCTTACTCTGCCGGGTCAATGCTGACCAGTGCATTACCGCCGCTCACAGTAGGCAGCTTTCCATCCCACTTCTGAACCTTCTGGTAATCGATCAGCGTATCGGACAGGCTTTCTGCCAGTTTGCGGTTTGCCTCTGCCTGTGCATCTGCGGCAATGGAAGTCTTCTGGGCTTCCGCCTCTGCATTGGTGATCGCCACCTGCTTATCCGCTTCTGCCTTGGCAATGGCGGCTTCATTCTCAATCTTCTGCTTATCTGCATTCTGCTGTGCAATGGACTTTTGCTGGATGGCTTCGTTATAGGCATCCTCGAAATTCATGTCGTTGATGACGACCTTGTTCACAAACACAACATCATCGCCGTATTTCTGCACAAGGGATTCTGCCAGCTTCTGCTGTGCCAGAGGCTCGATCTTGGTGCGGTTGGTTACCTCATTGGGGCCAAGTTCAGCCATTGCAGACTTGATTGCCGATGCCACCAGCTCGTCACCGACCAGATTCTTGATGTCGGACACATTCGCATACAGCCATGCACTCTTCTCAGGAAGCACCTGATAGGTCACGATGACATCAGCAGCATACACAGGGGTCTTGTCAGAGGCTTCGCCCCAGACCTGTGCTTCGATGTGCTTATCCTGCTGCTTGTTGTTGACCTTGTGAATGCTCTGCACAAAGGGGATGCAGAAGTTGAGCTTGCCACTCTGGATGGTGGTCTCCTGGATCTGGCCGAAGCTGGTCTTCACACCCGTGTAACCGGTGGGGATGATGTGGAACGAGCAGACAGCCAGTACCAGAACGATGATCACTGCGAACAAAGGAAAAATCTTCTTCATAGTCATATACCTCTTTATAATAATGTAAGCAGAGCCGAAGCCCTGCGGTGTGTGTCGGTCACTTAGCCCTGCGGCTCCTCGGTGTGACTGGTGTCTTCGGTGTCCACAGCTTCTGCCTGCGGCTCGTAGACCGCATCGTACCACTTGTTATAGACATCATCCGTGGTGTTAGTACCGGTCTTTGCCTTGACATAACCGTTTGCCAGAGGGGTTGCCTGCAGGTTCAGGGTGTCTGTCTTGACTTCCTTGCTGTCCTCGTTGGTCTCACCCTCGATGGACGGACGGCTTGCTACACAGTTGTACAGCACATGGCGGATGTGACGCTGGTCACCATCGAACTCAAACAGGAAGGCGAAATGTTCCAGTTCCACATTGGCGTTCTCAGCAAGCACGCCGTTACCATCCAGTTCCTCGTGCATGATGTCCGTGAGGAAGCTCTCCGGAATCAGTGCGATCTCCAGATCACCCTCGTAGCCGGAGTTGTTATTCACGACATAGTAAGCGATATTGTCCGCATAGAACGGCTCGATCTCGCCATTGGCATCCATAGAAAGACTGACTGCACCGGGGATGCGGACCGGCTTTGCGTAGGTGACGCTGCCATCCTCGTCAAAGGTCGCCTTGGCATAATGGCAGTTTTTCAGGCCAAATTTGACCTTATTGCTTTGCTTCGACATAGGTTATTCCTCCTATCGTCCTGCGGCTGGCTTATACGGTCAGCTCATACAGGACTTCATACATCTTTTCGGTTTCGATCCAGACCTCGCTTTTCTCATAGTAAAGTTCGTGTGCGGTCAGGACTTCTTCAATGCTTGCTTCCATATCCGGGTCTTTGTAATCGGTATACACCTCAATGTCCAGCTGATTGAAGTGGTGGTACACAAGGTTGTCCGCACCGAAATTCTCGGCTTTCGGATACAGGAAGCAGATAAATGGTGGATCAGGGCTCTCCCCTTCTGCGAAATGGTCATACGCATAAGGAAGCCCCATTTCCTCCACCAGAGCTTTGACTTCTTCGTGGGTCATTGGTTCCTCCTTACTTTAGTGCCTTTTCGATGAGAGACTGGAGCTGCTCGATACCGGCCTGCTCTGCCGGAGCGATATGGGGTCTTCCTGCCACCCGTCCGCCGCCGCGCTTGGCATGACCTTTTTCCAGCAGATGTGCCAGCTGGTAGCGGTTCTTGGAATGCACCACCATCTGAAGGCTCTGGCTGGATTCGGACTGTTTGGTCGCCACCCAGCTTCCTTTGTATGCGCCCGTTCTGGACGGTGCATTGGCCGAGATCTGGTCTTTGACCGTTTTGGCAGACTTACGGACAGCACTCTTCACCTGCGTGGAAGCAAGCGTTGCATATTCTTTTAAGCCTTCGTTGATGGCGTCAGCCATCTCATCAATGCTGACGGTTCTGCTCATCCGGCTGCCTCCTCTCCAGTCTGCAATGAATCTTCAGGATCTTCTTCTGATAGTTCATCGGGTCAACGGATTCGATATTGTAGAGCTGCTCCCGGAAGCGGATGCGGTAACCAGTGGAAGTTAATCCTCTGGTCTCGCTGCACCAGCGAACCGTAAACACCACGCTCTTCTGTTCGGCTGTGACCTCACCTTCTTCTTCCTGTGCCTGATAGGTCGAAGCGTAGGCAAAGCAGGTGAAATATTCCTCCCATGTGTTCCGATGGTTTCCGACCTTATCGGTCACAACCGTGCTTTTCTCGATTGTGATCCGCTCATTCAGTTTCTCGATCATCAGAACACCCCCTCCCTCACAGCAAACAGAATGGAACGAAGCGTCAGCATCAGCTGCTTATGGTCAGCTTCGTCCCGGTGCTCATAGAGATACCCCAGTGCATACAGAATCGCCACACGACAGGTGCTGCGCAGGGCTTCCAGTTCCCTTGTGGGCTGTACTCCGTTCTCGGCATCCTGGTCAGCGGCATTAACTGCCTCCCACTGGTCTTCCGAAAGACGGCCAACGTCCTTGCACATCTGCTCCGCAGAAGATAAAAGGATGCCGATCAGGGCATCCTCATCGCTGCTGTCCACGCGGAGATAGGTCTTCGCTTCGTAAATCGGAATCAGTGCCATAACCGGCTCCTCCTTTCCAGACTTTCTTAGCCCTGCGGTGCCATCTGCAGAAGCTGTACGGCTTCGGGCAGGATCAGCTTGCCATCCACACGCTGGGTGGTCAGGAAACCGACCTGATCAGTACGGGCATACAGCTCGTTCAGACGGCGGAAGGTGCGGTTCTGGCGGTCAGCCACCCAGTAGTAGCTGTAATCGCCAAAGGCCATGACCTTGCTGCCACCCTTGATCTCCGGCATGAAGGCGGAAGTCTTCAGCGGACGGTTCAGCAGGGTATCCGGCTTGCCGATCTCCAGACCCGGCTTCCAGATATAGTTGCCGTTGTTGTCCTTGATGGTCATCAGCTGCAGCACCAGGGCTTCGTTGCAGAGGAACTGTGCCTTCTTGCGGTACGGAGCCTTCAGTGCATAGTAGAGCTTGAAGATCTCATCGAAGGTAACGGCATCCTTCTGGGCAGCGGTCACACCGACCTTGGCACCGCCGGTCTCAGCCAGCAGACCCAGAGGCTTGCCCACACCGTCACCGGTGATAAAGGCGCGCTCCTCTGCGTTGCCCATACGCACACCGAAACGGCGGGCAATATAGGTGGCGAGGTCAAAAGCGGAGTCGTTCAGCAACTCATTGGAGATCTTGATCATAGTGCCCAGCTTGTATGCAGACAGCATGGTCTGGCCGAAGGTAGTATCGCTCTCCGGGATCTCCTCACCCTCATCGATCCAGCTTGCCTCACCGGTATCCTCTGCGATGGGGATCTTACGGGTGCCGGAGCTGGTGCGGATAACCGTTGCCAGACCACGGAAGATGTTGTTCTCCTCCAGTGCCTCCACCAGCTTCTTCTCGAACTCGTCGGGAACGGTAAAGCCGCCCTCGGTGTCCTCACCCACAGACAGGGCATTGCGGACCTCGCCGTAATGGCCACGGTTGCGGATCATGTTCCAGAAGTTCTCGGCATACTCGGCAGTGGCGGTCGGCTTGACATCCTTCTTGGCACCGTTCTTCGGGTCAGCATGGACAGGACTGGAAGTCGGTGCGGACAGCTGTGCCTCGATCTGTGCCTGCTGCTCCAGACGCTCGATCTCTGCACCCAGGTCCTTGACCTCCTGTGCCATCTTGTTGTACTGCTCCACGGCCTCAGCCTTTACCAGACCGTTCTCGCCGCGGTTCTTCTCCAGAAAGTCCTTGGTCTGCTCCCAGAGAGTGTTGCGCTTGGTGCGCAGTTCCAGAATCTTACTCATAGTGTTTGTCCTCCATAGATTGATTTGTGGTGATATAAAAAACAGCCTGAATGCACATCACTTCATGCACTCAAGCTGTTTCATCAGGATATTGTAGGGGATGCTGCCATCCTCGGTCTTGCCGTCCAGATCAAGGACAGGGCCGGAATTGGCAGGTGGTTCGGCCGGAGGTGTCGGCTCTGCGGACGGTTTCGGGTCAGCAGGCGGCTCCTTCGGCTCAGTGTGCTTCTGACCTACGTCTTCCGGTTTCACCCCCAGACGGTTCAGGACGATTAGATCCATCTGACGGCTGGAGAAAAGGTGCCCTGCCGTATCCTTCTGGAACGGCTTCTTTTCTTCGCCCTCGCCCGGTTCACTGTCAGGGTCTTCTTCCGGTTTCTCCGGGTCTGCCGGGTCACTGTCCGGCTCCTCCTCTTTCTTTGCAAAGAGGATCTCGTCTGCAAAGCCCAGCTCCACAGCCTTCTTCGCATTCATCCAGGTCTCGTTGCTCATGAGATTGGCAATGCGGGCATGGGTCAGACCAGACTTTGCGGCATACGCATTGATGATGCTCTCCTTGACTTCGGTCAGCACCTCAATGGCTTTCTCCATGTCCTTGGTGTTGCCCATCGCAACCGTGCTGGGGTCATGGATCATCAGCATGGCGACAGGACTCATCTGAACAGTATCACCGGCCATTGCCACAACGGATGCAGCAGATGCCGCAATTGCATCGATCTTGACCGTGATGCTGCCCTTGTAGTCCTTAAGCATGGTATAGATCTCGGCAGCGGCGAACACATTTCCGCCCGGACTGTTGATCCAGACGGTCACATCCCCCTCGCCGGATTCCAGCTCATCCCGAAACATCTGCGGCGTGATCTCATCACCCCAGAATGATTCCTCATCGATGGGACCTTCCAGCCGGAGGATTCTGGTGTCGTCACTGTTTTTGATCCAGTTCCAGAATTTCTTCATCGGGTTCTCCTTCTTTCATTCTTTCGTGGCTTACTCTCACTCAGCCGATTTTCGCTGTCAGGTTCTTCTTCCGGGTCTTGTTCCTCTGGCTGTGTCTGTTTGGGCTGATTCTGCTGGACTGCGGCAG
Organism: Coprococcus sp. TM115-187; assembly: GCF_027679115.1. NCBI lineage: Bacteria > Bacillati > Bacillota > Clostridia > Lachnospirales > Lachnospiraceae > Coprococcus > Coprococcus sp. TM115-187. Next base: position 185,812 of record NZ_JAQEKS010000001.1, read on the forward strand.
CTTTATTCTGCTGTGCCACTCCTGCATCTTTCAGCTTCACATAGCCGCCGTTCAGGTAGTAGTCATCTCCGCCCTCCTCTGCCGGGATGAGATCCATGTTCTCCAGACGATGCACATCATTCGGAGAGAGGAAGCCGTTGCTGATGCCGGTCGCATAACCGTTCATCCGGCTCTGGTAGTCGCCACGAAGCAGACCGTCCACATTGAATTTTGGAAAGTAGGTATCCTGCTCCTCCTCCAGCAGCAGATCCTTGATGATGCCCTGCTCGATGCGGACAAGCCACGGAGTCAGGGAGTGCATCACGAAGTTCAGCGACTGGTATTCAATGTTGGAGAATGTGGCTCTGGACAGATCGGCTACCAGATGCGGAGGCACACGGAAGATGCGGCAGATCTCCGTCACGGAAAACTGCTTCGTTTCCAAAAACTGGCTGTCTTCCGGCGGCAGGGAAATCGGTTTGTAGGCCATGCCCTCTTCCAGCACTGCCACACGATGGGCGTTCGCTGCGCCACCATAAGCCGCTTCCCAGCTATCCCGGATACGGTTCGGGTCTTTCACAACGCCGGGATGTTCCAGCACACCACTGGGCTGTGCGCCGTTCTTGAAGAAAGAAGAACCGTACTTATCCACCGCAATGGAAGTACCGAGGCTGTTCTTCATCATGGCGATCGGTGAGAAACCGATCAGACCATTAAACCCAAGCCCCGGCACATGGAAGATCTCGTCCCGGCGAAAGTAGAGGTCTTTATTCTGCTCTCCCGGAACTTCATCCGTGTAGGCGTGGTAGATATAGTAGAGCTCGCCACTCTCATCTCGGTCGACTTCGACATTTTCCGGCAAAAGCGGATACAGCCCCAGCACCGTGTTCTTGCCATCCCGGACGATCTGTGCGTAAGCGTTGCCCCAGAGGAGCAGGTGGGTCATCAGTGTTTCCCAGAAGACAAAGGATGTCATCTCCGGGTTGGGCTGGCGATACAGAATCTTATACAGCGGGTGATCCCTCGCCTTTTCCTTGTTGCCGTTATCGTCTGTCATCCGGTACAGATGCAGCGGCAGTGCCGCAATGGACTCTGCCAGCAGACGGACACAGGCATACACAGTCGGGATCTGCATGGCTGCTTTCTCATCCACCTGCTCCCCGGCATTGGAGCGGCCAAACACAAAGGTCTGCCCGGAATCACGGACGTTATCCATGACCTGCGGCAGACCTTCTTTTGGCTGTTCTGTTTTGGGAGAATCCCTTGGGTTCTCAAACCCCATCCATTCCCAGAATCCCATTAAGCCTTATCCCCTTTCTCCAGTTCCGGCAGACCGGCAAGGCTGGTACCGAGGGATGCAACGCCTGCCACAATCGCTGCGCTGCCGACTGCAACCCAGTCCACCGTGCCGCCGGGCATCTGTGTCACGACCAAAGCCGCACCGGTCTGGAACATCGTCTTTGCAGCACGGATGCCGGCTGCCTTCCACCATTCTGCACTCATCAGATACTTCATTGTGTTTTCCTCCAAATCTTCATATCAAAAAACGATCATGTCACGTTCGTCATAGACGCTTCCCTGCTGCTGTCCTTCGTTTCGGATGCAGCGGTCCAGTGCCATGATCGCAGCGACGATACCATCGATCTTCTCCGGCGATTTTGCCTTTGTCGGCTTGATATTGCCTGCCGGGTCGGTATCCACGACCACATTCCCCGCCATCCATGCCATGACCGGGTTGCCGCCGTGGGTAATACGCCCTTCCATCAGGAGCTTGTAGAACTCTTTGGTAGGCGGGCTCATATCTTTAAAACCCTGACCGAAAGGCACGACCGTAAATCCCATCCCCTCAAGGTTCTGGGTCATCTGCACCGCACCCCATCGGTCAAAGGCAATCTCCAGAATGTGATAGGTCTTGCCCAGCTCCTCAATGACTTTTTCGATAAATCCGTAGTGGATGACATTGCCTTCTGTCGCCATCAGGTAGCCCTGCTGATACCAGACATCATACGGAACGGATGCCCTGCGCACCCGCTGGGGGATCGTATCCTCCGGTATCCAGAAAAACGGAAGCATGATGTACTTCTCCTCTGGAACTCTGGGCGGGAACATCAGCACAAAAGCCGTGATGTCTCCGGTGCTGGACAAGTCCAGTCCTCCATAACAGTCACGGCCTTTAAGTGCTTCCATATCGATTGGCTGATTGCCGAGGTCATAGATGTGTTCCGGGATAAACCGGGTCAGCGAGGACACCCACATATTCAAACGAAGCTGCTTGAACACATTCTCCTCTGCCGGGTTATCCAGTGCTTCCTGATATGCATCCCGGACACGCTGAATCTGAATGGTCTGCCCCAATGAGGGATTTGCCTTATACCAGTTGGCTTCATCATGCCAGTCATCCTCATCTGTCAGTCCATAGACCACAGGATAAAAGGTGTGGTCGATCTTACGTCCAGCCAGCAGGTCAAGAGCTTTCATGTGAAGCTCGTAGCAGATGCTCTCCTTGTCCGTGCCGGCCGTGGTGATCAGGAAGAACAACGGCTGCTCACGGGCATCACCGGAACCTTTGGTAAGGACATCGTAGAGTTTTCGGTTTGGCTGGGCATGAACCTCATCCAGCACCAGACCTGACACGTTCAAGCCGTGCTTCGTGCCGACTTCGGCAGACAGAACTTGATAAAATCCTGCGTTCCCATAGTTCACGATGCGCTTGGTGGCTGCCATGATCTTGCACCGTTTCAAAAGTGCCGGGGTCATCTGCACCATCTGGTGGGCAACATCAAAGACGATGGATGCCTGCTGACGGTCAGCGGCAGCACCGTAGACTTCGGCAGATGGCTCATTATCGGCAAAAAGCAGATACAAGGCCACCGCAGCGGCAAGCTCAGACTTGCCGTTCTTCTTACCGATTTCGACATAAGCCGTGCGAAACTGACGGTTCCCTTTTTCGTCCACGATGCCGAACACATCCCGGATGATCTGCTCCTGCCAAGGAAGCAGCCAGAACCGCTTGCCCGCCCACTTGCCCTTGGTGTGGCGCAGATTTTCGATGAAAATCACCGCCCGGTCTGCTTTTGCGGCATCGTAGTGGCAGGTCGGAAGCATGAACCGGCTGGGCTTGTAGTCCTTCAGTTTCGGATAGTTTTTTGGTCTTGTTTCTGTCATCAGCTTCCACCTCCTCCCAGCAGATTCTCCATCTCATCGGCTGCATCCGCAGGACCGCTGTCCGAAGCAATGATCCGGCTTCGGGAGGACGGGGTCAGACCGAACTGCTCTGCAAACTTGTTCATGATCTTCAGATAGGTCTGTGCGATGGACACCTGCGGCACCTGCTGCCAGTACCCGGATGGGGTCTTGACAATGGTGCCGTGCTGGGTGATGAACTCCTCTGCCTCCTTCCATCGGGCATACGCCTGACAGTAACCGGCAAAGGCCGCCATGTCCACTTCGGTCAGGATGCCGATGGCTTCCATCTGTTTGGCAAGTCTACGCCACTCTTTCTTTGCTTCCGGCTCCAGCCACTTCGGACAGGCCGGTGCTTTCTTATTGGGCTTCGGTTCGCTGGTGTTCAGCGGATGCTTGCCCGGATTACCTTCCAGTTCCTTCATGGCGGTCGGCTTTGGTTTTCTGCCTCTGGTAGCCATTGGCATCTCCTCCTTTCTGCAAAAATGGGTAAAGAAAAAGGACCTCCGAAGAAGTCCTTGATATCAAAACACATCGGATACGAGGCACAGCCCCTTTTCGGGGCGTGTACCTTTTGGGTGTTGTTATGCGTTGGGGTTGGCTTCCTTCCAAGCCTCGTATTCATCGACCAGCTCCGCTTCCTCGATGACCTGCCAGACGCTGCAGAAGCGGCTTCTCTGCTGCTCGATCTCAGTTTCCGTCCAGTCTTCCGGCTTGCGGCTCATGTCGTGGTAGGCATCCATCTCCGCTTTCGTCCGGAAGAAAAGGATCTGCTTCAGCTTCAGCGTTTCCTCGTTGTTCCGCAGGCTGTACCGCCTGTCCTCTGCCGCCCTGCAAAGGCTTCCGAGGTCGCTGCAGCTGAGGGTCATGTCCTGCTTGAAGGCGATCTCAACGGCGATCAGCTTCTTCTCGGTATCGGCTCCCTGAATGTTCTTAAGGTAGGTTTTTGCTTTGTTCGTCATGGTCTGTATCCTCCGTGTGTTTTGTTTTCCGTAGGGCTTTTCCCTTCGTTGTGACTATATATTACCGTCACTGCCCGGACATAGCAAGCGGCTATGCTGCACGATCATACACACCCCTTTTTGTCGGATTTATGTGTATTTACACACTGGAAGAATCCGCCACTACGAGCAAAAGCCCCCGAAGGAGCTCTGCCCTTTTTCAGTGTGCGTTCTTGATGCACCACTCGATCGCGTGACCGGCATCCGTGTAGGTCTCATCGGAAATCTTCAGAAGCTCCAGTCGGCACTCAATCGGTGACCAGCCTTCCTCTGGGTCTTCCACAAATCCGTATACCGCTCCCTCCAACATGCCGTTCCAATTCATCTGGGCAACCAAAACCCGGTCACCGAACTGCATGATGCTGTCGTAGCAAGGTCTGAGCCGGTCGTAGAAACTCTCGATGCTGATGTTGTTTTCTGGAAAGTCGATCAAATGCTTTTTCATGGTGAATTCCTCCGTGTTTTCGTTTTTCCCTTGGGGCTTTCCCCTTTCGGTATGTGCATATTACCGTCAGGTGCAAAGGATAGCAAGCGGCTAAAGTACACGATCTTCTGCCCGGAATATCAGGAAGAATGTACGTCACTCTGCGTCCTGCTCCATGAGTTCCACAATGGTGTCGTAGAAGAACTGCGGGTCGTATGCCAGCGGTTCCCGTCCGGCTTCCTTATCCATCCTGATCTGGTCTTCCACCATATCCTCTGCATCCTCCAGCGTGAAGGCATCCTTATCGCTGTCATCCATGTGGTTGTAGATTTCCACGATGACATCCATCATCCGTTCTTCCATGTGTGCTTCCCCTTCCTCCACGCCGCCACATCTGCCCCTGTCTGGGGCGTTGTCGGTTCCTTCGGATTGTTTTGCCCTCCCCGTGGCACAAGCCCCTGTGTGGGGCTGTGTCGGGGGCTGTCGGTTTATCTGTTCATCCGTCCCAGCAGGTAGGCTTCCTCCATTGCTTTCTGGATGCTCCAGACCGGAACCTCAATAAAGTCCTCGCTGTCATTGTCGCGGGCTTCCAGGTCGCCCCGGCTGTCTACCGCTGCCATCAGGCGCTTGGCGATCTCCAGCAGGGCTTTTTCTTCTTCCTTGGTAATGTTCTTCTTCATGGTGGTTTCCTCCGTTTTTCTTGGTTTTCCGTTTCGGTATGTGCATATTACCGTCTATGTCACACACTATCAAGCGGCTATACTACACAAAGATAGCCGCCCGGAACTGTGCGTATTACAGCAGAAGAAAAGGGCTGCCGTTACCGGCAAGCCCCATGTGTTTCTCTGGCTTAGTAGTCTTCTTCGTCCTCGTAATCTTCCTCTTCGCCCCAGTCATCTTCCTCTTCATCCCAGCTGTCATCCTGGTCTTCTTCCTCATCCTTGAAGTCCCACATATCTTCGGTCGGCTGGTTTCTAAGGTCTGGGTTCTGCTCAACATAGTCGGCAACCGCTCCGCAAAGGATGTCCAGAACCTTTTTGTAGGCTTCCTCGCTGTAGACTGCCCAAGCATCTGCAGTCAGTTTAGCGATTTTGTCGTTGCCCTTGGCTCCAAGGAACCGCCCTGCAGGGTTGCAGGTTTCCTTGCCGTAGCCGATGCCCAGCTGGTCGCCGTCGTTGTAAAAGCGGTATCCGATGCGGCTCATTGCCCTTACCAGCTCCCCTGCGAGGCTGTCTGCCTTGCCCGTATCCGGTACCAGTTCCTTGAAAAGTTTATTGATGCGGTCTTCGTTCTTCGTCATTGTCGTATCCTCCGTTTTTGTTGTTTTCCCCTTTCGGTGACTGTATATTACCGTCACCTCGAAACACTATCAAGCGGCTAAACTACACGATCATTCAATCCTGTAATTGTCATATTTATGTGCTTTTCATGCCAGCTTTCGGAAGACAGACACGAGCAAAAGGCTGGTCATTTCCAGCCCCTTGCGCCTGTCGGTCTTGCCTTTAGCGGATGATTTCGAGGTAGCTTACGTTGCCCCAGCAGTCCGTTCCCTTGAAGCGGATGCGCTTGTCGTTCTCCCTGTCGAGGGTGAATTTCCGAAGGAGCTTCATCTTCTGGATGCGGTTCAGAAGGTCCTTGCCGTTCTTCGCATCCTCAACGGCATCCCTGATCTCGACCACCGCACTGTCGCTTCCGTACCAGAGGTTGCTGAGTGCCTCTGGAATTCCGTTTGCAAGATAAAGGTTGATTTTTGTGTAGGTCATGTTTTTGTTCTCCTCTCAAAATGTCATCGTTTCCAGAATCTCATCCATGCCTGTCTCCCAGTCATGGCGGCTAAGTTCAATTTTGCTGTACATCTCTGCGCTGTCCGGCTCATCGAAAAGCCGGAAGCATTCTCTTGCCAGCTCCTCGCTGGTGTGCTGCTGGATTTCATCCGGCTGTCCATCCAGCCGTGTAAAGGTGATCTCGTAAGTGTAGCGTTCCATGTTCTTTGCCCCTTTCGTTTTGGTAGCTGTATATTACCGTCACTGCCGGATACTATCAAGCGGCTAAAGTACACGATCATCTGCACCCTGATCTGGTGGATTTATGTGTTTATCCGGGGAGGTTTCCCTCCCCGTTTTCTTAGCTGAACATCTCTGCCGTGTCATCGTCGATCCAGAGGTGCATGCCGTCTGCTTCCATGATCGCGTGGTCTTCATGAACCTCGGTGATGATTCCTTCTCGGCTTCCGCTTCCATCGAATTCGTCCCAGTGCCATGTTGTCTTTCTCCCTTTTTTCCATGTTCTCCAATCAGTCATTCTGCTGTCCTCCTTTGCTTTTTGTAGCTGTATATTACCGTCACTGCCCTGTGATAGCAAGGCCATAAAACGTCATATTATCAACGATCTTCGCCCCTCATGTTTGGTACATATATAACCCCTGATTGACTTGCTATATATGTGTTTCTGCGGCATTATACACACAACGAAAGCAAAGAAAACCAAACCAAAACGGAGGACAAAAATCATGAAAAAGACCATTACAGAAGTTGAAACCGCAATCGAAAACCGCATCGCAGAGCTTGAAGAAGAATACGAGCTGGACATTTACGACCGCAACGACATCCGGGAAGAAGAATACCAAAAAGCCGGATGGCGGCACGACCCCTTCCCAGAAGAGCTTGAGGAAGAGGACGAAGAAGAGGAAGAAGATTGGCACTACCACAGCATGGAAGAACGACTGAACGAGGTCGGCATGAGCATGAGGGATTTCTTCTAAGGAATCCCAAAAGGCTCACCCAGCAGAAGCTGGGGTTCTGCCTCGTATCCCCCGTTTTGGTTTGGTATGATACACAAAACCGCTGCCAGATGTTTGTGTACATTATGGCGGCGGTTCTCCTTGCTATCGTTGCTTTCCAGAGGTAATATACAGTAAACTGGAAGGGGGTTCTCATTCTTTTGAGGCCCCCATTTTCCGTCTAATCGGCTTCGCCCTGCATTGCCTGATGCATCACCCTGCGGTTATGCGCTCTGGCTTTCTTTTTCAGGTCCCTTTTCCATCTGCGGATGGTCACCGCCTTGCAGTGGTTTCTCGACCATTCGTATTCATCCAGAATGTATCTGCCGCCGTGTTCCCTCTCGCCATAAGCCGGCATCTTCCTGTGTCCCATAGGCTCCTCCTGTTAAACCAAGCCCTCCCGGTCTTTTCTGGCCGAGAGGGTATTTTTCTGATTGTGGTATCTTATTCCGGCTTCGTTCCGTCATCCATCTGGATGACTGCCATCTGCCCGAACATGCTGACGAATGCCTCCGGCACCCAGAAACGTTCCCTGAATTTCCTGAGCAGGTCCTGGGGCAGCTCTGCGAAATCTTCCTCTCCCAATCCGCAGATGAAGAAGTTTCCCTTGATGGGCTGCTCCAGCTCTGGAATGTATCTGCTGAATGACTTCTCGGTGAACAGCCCGTTGTCATCGGTGACCAGGGCGGCGCGTTCTTCCCACGGGTAGGTGGCTGTGATGCAGTCGCAGTCGAGGATGCGATAGAACTCTTTCAGGGAGTTTTCAATGTCCACCACCTGCGGATGCTCCATCGGTTTGATCAGAAGAACTTTCATTCGACCCAACCCCCTTTCACGATTGCCCAGTCTGCAAGATGCATCTTCTGCTGTCCGCCCCATGCAACGTCCTCTAATGCTTCCTCCGTTCCGCAGCGGTTGCAGATCTGGATGTCCGCCCTTCGGCTGAGTGCCTGCTGCTGATGGTCGTAGCAGTCGGGCTTTGCTCCGCACCTGGGGCAACGTGGGCCGGTCTGTCGCGTTTTACCAAGGCGGTCGAGCGACACCTTGACCTCGGCATCCGTTGCCACACGGTGGCAACTGTCCGCGCCGTAGGCAACGTTAAGATGGCTTCCGGTGTCCCAGTTCACCAAGATGTTTCCGGCATCATCGACCCCGTTGCAGGTTCCCTGCGTTCCGATGGGCGGTGCCTGCCTGTCATCCATCTCATCGAGGACGATCCGGCATCCGACCGGGAACTCTTTTCTCAACTTCTTGACCATTTTCTGATCTGCGAAATTCATGCCTGCACCTCCTCAATCATCCGCTGGGCGGCATCCTTATCCATGCATTCCTTCAGCGCACCTTCGAGGATGTGCATCGGGAAGTGGAATGCCTTGTAGCCGTCATGCAGGACTTTGTAGTAATACCGGCTCGGTGCGCGGCGTCCGAAGTCGTTCTCCATGATATATACCATTGCGGTCACCATCTCCGGTTCTGCCCCTTCCCGGAGCAGTTCGATGTTCAGGTCTTCCTTGCGGTAGTAATTCGGGTAGCCCTCATAGAGGTCGAGGTTTCCTTCGTCCCTTTCCGAAATCTCCCACACCAGAACCGGCGTGTTCTTCTTCGGATTTGGTGCGATGGTGGCGCAGCCCCGGAACAAAAGCTCCCAGCCTGCCAGCACCGCCTGCCCTGCAATTTTTGCATCCGGACACCGGTATGCCATCTGCTCCACCGACAGGTTGCTGCCGTAGGCGATGTAATATTTCTTGTTCTTCATTTAAATCTCTCCCTTCGGTTTTCTCCGCTCTTGTCTGGCGGTATGGTATATATCACTCTTCTGCCCTGATTTATCAAGGCCGATGAGCATCATATACTGCACAATGTTTTTTGCTTTTGATCGTGTACTCTTACATCATCTGCTTCTTCAGATACCGGATGGCTTCCGCCCTTCCGATACTAGCTGTCAGTCCACGCTTCAGTGTGTCCAGCGGAAATTCCCAGTCGCTGTATCCGCCGCGCAGCAGTTCAAAATACTCGGCATCCGGGCAGCCAAGCCGCCGGTCCTCGTGCATCACATAAGCGATGCAGGGCTTTGCCTTTTTCATGCGGTTCCCGTTCAGGTTCCAGACCGGAAGCTGGAACTGCTTTTTGTAGTAATATCTTGGGCAGCCCTCGTACCGGTCAAGCAGGAGTTCATCATATTCCGAGAGCTTCCAGACCACTGCCGGTACGCTTTCATTGGCGTCCTGCTCAATGGTGGCATAGCAGCCGGTCTTGCTCTTTTTGAACAGAAGCCGGTAGCCCTTGATCTCGGTCGTGCCGACCACCACAGCATAGGGGCATCTCTTTCCCATCCGCTCCATGTCGAGGTTGCTTCCGTAGGCAAGATAATATCTGGATGGGCTTCGGCTGATCAATTCAAACATCCGCCTCACCGTCCTCCCTGCCAGTGAATTCCACGCCCTGAAAATCATCTGTCCCAAGCTCAATCTGGCTGTCCTGCCACCAGTCCTCTGCCACTCGCTGGGCTTCCTCCACGGTCGGCTCTTTCATTTCGGATTCATAAATGGTCACCGTTCTCTGGTAGGTCTCGGTGATGGTCACCTTAAAGGTCCTGCCGCCCGGTGTGCTTTCATTTTTTAACGTGCTTTTCATAAACCTGCACCTCCTTCTACCACCTCAAGGGCGGTTGCCCGCCCAAAAGGTGCCCGTACAGCTGGCGCTTATTTGTTGCGCCATGCTGCGTTGCCCTCCATATTCCGCAGAAGGATTTCCCTTGCCGTTGCGAACTCCTCACCAATGAATCCCAGCCGGAGCATCCAGCACCGCATTGCGTATTTGTCGTTGTCGGTCTGCTGGGGCTTCGGGCTTGCCGTTCTGACCATCTTGGCAAGCTGGCTCATTGCGAGGCAAAGCTGGATGTAGGCTTTCATCTCACCGGCATGCAGTCCGTTACGCTTTCCGTCCGCTGGGTCTGCGAATTGGAAAAGGCGGAATTCAATGGTTCCTTTTGTAAAGGTGGCATGGAGGTTCAGCATATGGTACCGGCTTGAATTGTAGTGGGCATTCCGGTTTTCCCAGCTTGAACCGTTGCCTTCGTACCAGATGTCTTCCAGCTTGCGCATGGTGGTCGGCTTCTCGCGGTTCAGCCGGTCAAGGAAGCGGTGGTTGACCACCTGGCAATAATGTCCGGTGCGCCCCGCGTCAATCCGGATGGCTCTGCCGATCTGCTGTTCGTGCGCCGCCATGATGTTCACAAGGTTGCGGATGGTCTTTGCGGTGTGGTCGCCCTTGCCGATGTGGATGTGGACCCCGCATCCGCGGCTTGGGCTGCTCTTTGCTCCTGCCTTGCGGAGCAGCCGGATAATCTCCTGCAGGGATTCGATGTCGTCGTAGGTTAGGATCGGGGTGACCAGTTCGCATTTTTCTGTGTCCGGTCCGTAGATGCTCACATCCCTCTGGAATTTCCAAACCCTGCCCTGTCCGTCCTTGCAAGCCCAGCTGTAATATCCGTACTCGCTGGCGGCGTTCCATGCTCTGGTTCCGAAGTACTCGGCGACCTTTCTTGCCGCTTTTTCTCTGGTGATGTTGTTCATCTCGATCTCAACTCCGATGGTCTGGTTTTTCATGGCTTCAATCTGCTCTCTTGTTTTATCGTTCATGGTATGTTCTCCTTTGTTTTTTCCTTGTTTTCCCTTTCGGTATGTGCATATTACCGTCAGGTGCGGATAATAGCAAGGATATAAAAGAACATATATTCGACAAATATGAGGCAGAATGATCGTGTACATTTCTGCGGTTTATCCGCTTGATAATGTACATTTTCAGAGTTAATATCGGTACAATGGAAGAGGGTCTCACTTATTTTCCGGCCCCCATTGGGGGCTTGGGAGCTTACGCTCCCGCCTCCAGCATCTGCGCCGTATCCGCCCCACAGTCGGGCTGTGTCGGCTGGGCTGCATCCTGTGCGGCCGTTTCCCCAGTGGCAGGATCGCCGTTCTGTGCCGCCTGTTTCGCGGCTTTCAGGGCATCACGCTTTGCCTTTTCCCTTGCAAGGAACTTCTGTGCTTCCTCATCCGTGCGGAAAGCCGCATGGCCGGAAAGATTCTCCATGAGTATCTTGCGAGTCTCTTTGAAATCCGGACCGTTCATCCCAAGCCGCAGGAGCCATGTGCGGAGTGCATACTTCTCATTCTCATCGTTGACATCCTTTGCCTGGATACGCTTCTGGCTGATCGCCTGCTGGTTCATCAGAATGGCAAGGTGACCGAAAGCCGTCAGATGATCATAGTCGGAAGCCGTCGGGAATCCTGTGAAGGAAACCTTTTCTTCTGTGATCACCAGACCTTCCATCGCAGTTCCGCACTGTGCTTTGTAACTTTTAAGCGCCTCGATGAAGTTTGCCACCGTGTAGGTGCAACTGTCATCCCGCAGTGTTTCGACCAGGTCGGTTTCCACATGGAAGTGCCCGCCCGTTGCCTTGCTGATGAGTCGGCCACGGCTGTAGATGAGGTTGACCAGATTGCGAAGGCTCACGCCGTTATGCTGGCTGGTGGGGAAAGCAAGTTCCAGATCCAGCGGCACTTCTTCCGGCTGCTCTTCTGCTTCCGGCTGCTCTTCGCTTTCCGATTCCTCTGCATCCGGCTCATCCTCTGTTGCTCCATCCTCTGCCGTATCATCCGGCTCCTCTTCGGTCACAGGCTCCGCTGTCAAATTCTCGGTCGGCTCTGTGTTTTCCGGCTGGTCATCTGTGCTCTCAATGCTCTCGCTGCCGCGGATCAGTCCCTCATTCAGCATGGTCGTCAGCAGCTCGGCATCTGCATTCTCCGGCTCGACCAGAAGATTGCCGTCCCGGTCGATGGTGTAGTTGCCGATGTCATAAGCATACAGCGGTGCTCTGGTGTAGTAAGGATGGATACCCGTCAGCTCCTCCATGCGATTTGCAAGTGTCTTGCGGTCGGCTATGTTCAATTCAAATTTCAACATAATTCATTGCCCCTTTCGTTTTTTGTCTTTGTACGTCCCGATGTTTTTTTCGGTAGCACATATATCACTCTGAACCGGTCAAATAGCAAGGCCATTTCCCGATATTCTTCATGTTCGACCAATTACACAAGGGACTGCGAAATCTGTTGTGTAAATAGGACCAATATGTAAGCCCACCATATCACCAGGTCGCTTTCTACCTAGTAATATAGCGGGCCAGTTTATTCTTCCAGACCTGCACACCATGCGATGCCGGCCAGAACAAAAAATGCGTTGGCTAAGCATATGCCGTTGCCCCAGATACGGTACTCTGCCGAATCCGTATACGGGTCAGCCAGCCATTTCTGGATCTGTTTCTCCGTTTTCGGCTTCTTGGCGTGGGTCACGATCTTGCGGTGCGTTTCAAACACATCTGCCCAGAACGCCAGCTCTTCTTCGGTCGGATCTTCTGTTCCAAGGTTCCGGCACCACCAGTCCGGGAAGCCCTGCAGTCTGGCACACTCGGTCGGTGTCAAGCGGCGGACGGTATAGGTCACAGGTGTCGGCTGCGCTTCCGGGTTATCGATGACCAGACGGTCATTGAAAGCATCCTGCCCGTTGAAGCCGCTTGGATGCGCCCCGGTTGCCACCGTTCCCATGACACCCTCGTTCAGATGCGGCACCGGTGCGACGGTGGTCGGGTCTTTGTAGTCCCGTGCCATCAGAGTCGGTGCGACTTCTTTTGCCACCTGCATATAGGAGCCGGTGGTCATGGCATACACATCCTCCGGTGCGCAGACTGCATGGCGGTCAGTGGCATCCAGTGTAAAGCAGACATCCTCATTGACGCCATCCCCCTGCGGACCGTTCTCATCCTTGCGGCCGATCATGTTACCCTGCAGGACGAAGGTCTGCTGCTTCATTCCCGGCTCTGCTGCAAGTGCCGCTGACTTCTTTCCCAGATCCCGGACTTCATCCCTCTGGTTCTGGGTAAAGGCGACCGGCTCTACCACGCAGATACCGCCCTGATCGCAGGTCGGATCTCCACCACTGCGGTCTAGTGTCCGGGAGGTCTCCGCTTCATAGAAGCCGCTATGCGGATTATCGGACATCATGGAGTGGCTGGCTTTAGAGCAGACACCGTAGCATTTCGGAACGAACAGTGTCTGGTCGTTGTTGCAGCCGAGGGTAGCTGACTTTTCTTCCTGCCAGATAGCGCCCTTGCCACCGCCTTCACACCCGGAACGGATCTTCAATGTGACCGCCGGAGAGTTTTCAACTTCTTTCACCGGGCTTTCCACTGAATTTTCAACAGCGTCCATGACCATCGGGACATTACCGCCACCCGTACCACACCGGCTTGTCAGTGTCTGCACCTTACCGTCCTCGGAAATCTTCACCCGGCTGTCCGCAGGATGATTTTCCAGTGCGATGGCGGCCGGCACGACACCAGCCCGGAGGGTCGGTGACCGTTCCTCTTCGTATCCAATGCTTCTGGCATTTGCGGAATGCTCGGTACAGAAACCAGCGGCTTCCATAACACACGGCGGATGATGTGCCTCCGCACGGAGGGTGGCTGTCACCTCTTCCGTCACATCCATCCTCTCTCCGCCCTGATCGTTCAGACAGAGCCGTCCTCCTGCTCCACTGCAGCCTGTCTCTCCAGTGCTGCTTTCAGCACCGGCGGCAGCTCTTTGCCACGCACGGAAGCCCTCCGCAGAATACCGAGACACGCCTTCGGACTCAAATAATACCTTTTGGGCACTCTGGTCTGCAAAATCTGCGACAAGGTAGATACGTTTTCTTCTTTGGGGAACGCCCCACCATTGTGCATCAAAAACTCGATACGCGACGCTCCATCCGTCTCCCACGTAGTAGTCAGCGTCGGGCCATCCTTTCTTCTCAGGCGCAGGCACCGAGGCGGACGGTTCTTTAACACCGATGACGGCTTCGAGGACTGCTTTGAAGTCCTGTCCTTGGTTTGAGGAGAAGGCCCCTGGCACATTCTCCCACACGATAAATCTTGGTTTTTCTCCATTGGTCTTACACCTCATTTCCTTCACGATTCGGATTGCTTCGTAAAACAGGCTGGACCGTGAACCATCCAGACCATCCCGCTTACCCGCGATGGACATATCCTGACAGGGACTGCCAAAAGTGATGATGTCTACAGGAGGTAGGTCTGCACCGCTGATAGTAGACACATCTCCATAATGCTTCACCTGCGGCAGACGCTTGGTCGTGACCCGGATGGCAAACGGCTCGATCTCACTGCTCCACACCGGAGTGATCTGCCCGGTCAAAAGCCCGCCCAATGGAAAACCCCCGGAGCCATCAAAGAGGCTGCCGAGGGTCAGCTGTTTATTCTCCATCAGCGACCTCCCTTTCCGGCTCGAAGGTCGCCACTTCCTCGAACTTCAGCTTCTGACTGTCACGGATGACATACACATCATCGTAGTGACCCTCGCTGTGTTCGATATAACGCTTCACGATCACATCCACGAACTTCGGGTCCAGCTCGATGCCTCGGCACACACGGTCGGTTTCTTCGCAGGCGATCAGGGTAGAACCGCTGCCAAGGAACGGATCGAGGACGATGCCGTTGGTCATGGTGGAATTTCGGATCGGATAGCTCATCAGGCCGATGGGCTTCATGGTCGGATGGTCCTTGTTGGACTTCGGCCGGTCATACTCCCAGATGGTCGTCTGCTTCCGGTCGGAATACCACTGGTGTTTCCCCTTCTGCTTCCAGCCGTAAAGACACGGCTCGTGCTGCCACTGGTAAGGACTGCGTCCCAGCACCAGAGCATTCTTCTTCCAGATACAGCACCCGGACAGGTAGAACCCTGCATCCTTGAATGCCTTTCTAAAGTTCAGCCCTTCCGTATCTGCATGGAAGATATAGATGGAGCCGTCATCCGCCAGATGCCCGTGCATCTGCTGGAACGCTGCCAGCAGGAACTGGTAGAATTCCGAATCGCCCATGTTGTCGTTCAGGATCTTGCCAGCCGTTTCTTCCACATCCACGTTATAAGGGGGATCGGAAAGTACCAGATTTGCCTTGGTGCCGTCCATCAGGGTATCGTAGCATTCTGGCTTGGTGGAATCGCCGCACAGAACGATGTGCTTACCCAGATGCCAGAGGTCGCCCTCTTTGGAGAAGCACGGCTGCTTCAGCTCCGATTCCACATCGAAGTCATCTTCCTTGACCTCCTTGCTGTGGACCTTGTTGAACAGCGTCTCGATCTCCGGCGGTTCAAAACCGGTCTTTCCAAGATCGAAGTTGGAATCCTCAATGTCCTTCAAAAGATCAGCCAGCAGGGAATCATCCCATGCACCCGTGATCTTGTTGAGTGCGATATTCAGGGCCTTCTCCCTGGTCTTGTCGATGTCCACCACCGCGCAAGGTACTTCGGTGTAGCCCAGCTCCATCGCTACTGTCAGTCTCTGGTGACCACCGATAATCGTCATGTCGGCATTGACCACCAAAGGATCTGCGAAGCCGAACTCCGTAATGGAGTTCTTGATTTTCTCGTACTCTTTATCCCCCGGCTTCAGCTTTTTCCGGGGATTGTATGCAGCCGGCTTGAGTACGGACACCGGCAGCATCTTCAGTTCAGCAGTCGCTTTCATGTAGGTTCCTCCTAATTCAGATTCCCATGCGAATGACCCCTGAAAACGGCACGAAAAAGGAGCCGAACAAAAAGCCCGACTCTATTTCATCTCCATCTTCCTGCGGCTGTTCAGCCATCTCGCACCATTCCGGGTTTTCCCCATTCACAGATGCCAAGACCTTATCTTCCGCATCGTCAATCGCATGTACACAGATACCCCCGGTGTTGAACATCGGATACACACCGATAATTTTCTTACTCACTCCTGTTCGCCTCCTTCTTCCTGCCCCGGTTGGCACAAGCCCGACTGCAATATTTCCGTTCCAATCCGTACTGATGCCGGTAGGAAAACTCCCTGCCGCACACCGGACAGATCTTTGACCGCACTGTTCTCCAGTTTTCCGGCTTTGGGTGGGTGTTATTCCACCTTGACCGGCATTCCGGTGAGCAGAACTTTCTCGGCCGGCCTTTATGGTTCGGCACGATTGCGGTTCCGCACTGAGGACAGAAGGCAAATGCCATGTCCTTGATCATCTCAGCCGTGTAATCATCCATCTGCCCTCACCTCACTCTCATTTTTCGCCGTTTCTTCGGCGGTTTCTTAGAAAAATCTCATAATTCATACGAAAAGCGGCGAAGTGGAAATCGGCCCCGTCCCGCCCGGTTGAATTGTTGTTGCAGCGGCCGATTCTCGCTCGCCCTCGTTCCTCCCGGAACAAGCTAAAATGTGCGAAAGCTCCCTGTTTTCGAGAAGTTTCACACACTTTGGTTCATTTCGGGGAAAAAGAATGGCACCGAAACCGAAGCTCCGATGCCTGTACATTTTCCTGTTTCATTTTGCGCCGTTAATCCTCTGACCCCCGGCCTATGAAATTTGCGGTTTTTCACAGAAAAGGGGCCACCGGTCTCCGTGTGACTTCACCGTAGAGAAGTGACCCCGGCCCCCGGCGGGGGTGTCAGTAGGTGTAGGTCGGGTTGATGTCTTCGGTCAGCGTCTTCTTATCGTGACAACTCTTGCAGAGAGACTGCCAGTTGTTCTGATCCCAGAAAAGTTTCTGATCACCACGGTGTGGAATGATGTGATCCACAACCGTTGCCCGGACGTACTTGCCCTGCTTGGCACACTGCACACAGAGCGGATGAGCTTCCAGATACGACTTTCTGACTTTCTGCCACCGCCTGTTGTATCCACGCTTCGCTGCCGGGCGGGTCACCTCTGGATGGAGAGGCAGGTGCTTCTCACAGTAGAGCCGGCCGGCTTCCACCAGCTCTGGGCAGCCGGGGTGATGGCACGGTGTCTTTGGTCTGTATGGCATGGGTCAGTCCTCCCACGGAAGACCAGCCTTACCGAAGTGACCGTAAGCACTGACCTTGTTGTAGTCTACATCCAGCAGTCCCAGACGCTGGATGATCCCCTGCGGGGTCAGATCGTAGCTGTCATGGACATAGGCTTCGATGAAGTCAATGGACTGGTGTTCCGTACCGAAGCACTCCACCGACACCCCCACCGGCTGCACCACGCCGATAGCGTAAGCCAGCTGGACTTCGCACTTGTCAGCGTAGCCCGCCTGCACGATGTCCTTGGCAATCTTCCTCGCCATGTATGCTGCGGAACGGTCCACCTTGGTGGGATCTTTACCGCTCAGAGCGCCACCACCCATGCGACCGATACCGCCGTAGGTATCGCACGCCAGCTTTCGGCCAGTCACACCACAGTCGGCGTAGCTGCCGCCCAGCACGAAACGACCGGTCGGATTGACGAGCTTCGTAAAGTCACCGTCCAGACCGTATTCGCAGGCGGCCAATACCATCATGGATTCGATGATGTGCCGGAAGTCGCTGACCTCCACATCCGGGCTATGCTGCACGGAACAGAGGAAGGTGGTGATACGACCGGTGTCGTAATCGTAGCTGACCTGTGCCTTGGCATCTGCACGGAACATCTTAGACGGATGGTTCTTCAGCAGTTGCAGGAACTTGGTAGCGACCATATACGGGATCGGCATCTGCTCTGCCGTCTCGTTGGTGGCGTAGCCATACATGATTCCCTGGTCACCGGCACCGCCCTTATCCACACCCAGTGCAATATCCGGGGACTGCTTGTCCACCAGAATGCCGATGCGAAGAAGCTCGGTCAGGTTCCAGCCCAGCTTTTCAGCACCGATGCGGTTGAACACATCGTGGACAATCTGCTGATAGTTTGGCCGGTAATCGGTGGTGACCTCGCCGGCAATAAAGAGCTGACTCTTTTTCAGCAGACACTCAATCGCCACACGGGCGTTCCTGTCATGCTGAAGAATGTCGGTCACAATGGCATCTGCAATCTGGTCACAGATCTTATCGGGATGGCCA
Source organism: Coprococcus sp. TM115-187 (assembly GCF_027679115.1). Taxonomy (NCBI): domain Bacteria; kingdom Bacillati; phylum Bacillota; class Clostridia; order Lachnospirales; family Lachnospiraceae; genus Coprococcus; species Coprococcus sp. TM115-187. The sequence continues at coordinate 204,088 of NZ_JAQEKS010000001.1, forward strand.
TTGCTGACCTGTTCACAGGTGATAATCTTACTCATGTTCTGTCCTCTCTTTCATGTATCACAAAGCAGGCCGTTTTTGCCCTTGCCCACAAATAGGCTCCCACAAAGACTGCCTGCCCTGTCTCTGTTCATGGTTTCTGTTCATGGTTTCTGTTCATGGTTTCCGTTCATTCTCTTATTTTCCTTTCTTCTTCTCAACTCATGTAGCATGTAGCAACCATGTAGCTGAATTTTATATAAGAAAGCTATAAAAGAAAGTAATAATAAAAAAGGTTATGAAATCTCGGCTACAAACCAGCTACATGCTACAAAGCACCCAAAATCAGAAAAAAGGTCACAAAAGACTGTCCTTTGGCTTATATGCGTCCTGTACCGTTAGGTCTTCCGCTCCAGCTTCTACTTCCTTGAACTTGCAGTCCATGATCAGCGTAGTCTGTCCGCCACCGCCTTTGGGGCGCTTTCGAACCACTTTGAAATGCACGCCGATAGCATTTTTAAAGTTCTTCTGATTCTCTGAGGAATACCCGTTCTCCTCACACCACTTTGTGTACAGCTGGTATGCTGCTGCCGTCCGAAGTTCCGACCCATCCTCTTTTTCAAGCCACGCCTCAATGAACTGCCCGATCCGATCAGAATCATCCTTGTAATCTTCCGTTGCTTTCGTGACAGCCTGCGGAAGTTCCAAACCCCGCTGGCAGAACTTTTTGTATCCTTCCAGACACCAGTTGAAAATACCTGACAGGTTCTCCGGCTTCGCAAACTGCCCCTTCAGCCCCTGGTCCTGTTCTCCCTCTTCAAAGTGACGGTTAAACGGGATGATCTTCAGTCGGCCGGATTGGAACAAGGTCATATCATTGACATTAGGCAGGTAGTTCGTATTGATAAAAATCTTGAACACCGGCACAAAATCAAAGCTGTTCTCATTTAGGAATCGGGCGTTGATGGTATCGTTGCCGGTCATTCTTTTTACGAGAGCTGCATTAAATGTGATCTTCTTCTCCGGCTCAGAGATATTTACAAATCTGGAGCCGACCAGACGAGCCACTTCTTCCGAAGGTCCGCCTGTGTTCCCACCACGGAATTTAGCTGCCAGCATATCCGGATTCGATGTCTTTCCATAGTCGCCCATGATCTTCAGGAAGGTTTCCATTGCAGTGCCTTTGCCGTTTCGGGAAGTGGCACCGTAAAGGATAAACATACACTCCTGCGAGGTATCTCCTGTCAGGGCGTATCCCAAAGAACGCTGAAGGAAGTCTGCCAGATCTGCATCTCCACACATGACCTCCTTGATAAACGAGTGCCAGCGTGGACAGTCTGCATCCGGGTCATAGGTAATACCGGATTCCATTGTGAGATAATCCTCCGGCCGATGTTCCCTGAATTCCAGTGTCCTCATATCCAACGTTCCATTTTTGCAGTTGAAAAAATACTTGTTCCTGTCAAATGCCTGCATGGAGATCGGATACACGGACATGGCATCTCTTAGCATTGTTTCCCGATTCTTACGCAGCTGCAGTTTTCGGACACGGTCGATGAACCGCTTCCTGGCATCCTCTTCGGTGATCGTCAAAGCAAACACATACAGCTTGTCAGCCAGCAGCTTTGCCAGTTCCGATACCTTGAGATTGCCTTTGTCCGGCCGCCAGACAGAGCCGTCATAGACATACCAGCCTTTACGCTCACTGTTGTACCGGGCGATCTGCTTGAAATAATCCGCAAACATATTGCCCATGCCGATCTCATTTCGGCCATACCGGGAATTTGTGTGCGGTGCCATTTCTTCCAGCGTGATCGTGATCTTGGTAAGATCCGGCTGGAATTCGATATAGTCATCCTCATCCAGCTTGGAAAACTCTTCATCCACAATATCCTGTGCGTTGACCGGCATATAGATGGCCGCACAGGTATTGACCGTATTGCGGATAGAGATTGCACCATAAGTTGAACCAGCCTGCTTGCGGTCCCACTTGTCACGCATCAGACCGGAAGTACGGAAGATACGGTCCATCTGCTCCTCATCACAGCCACACCAGAATGCCAGAATAGACAGCAATGCCATATCTGCATCCGACTGGCTGCCGTAGAGGTCTTCCCAGTCACCGGCAAAGAGTTTTTTGAACTTCTCCGAGTTGCTGGCTTCGTTGGCGTGTGCGATGACAGCCTCATCATCCAGGTACGAATGGTGCTGGAAATGTGTCTGCTGCACCTGCTTGTTTCGCTTCATCAGCGTGTCCAGTAGTGTTGTCATTGCCGTTTCATCGTTCGGGATCTCACCTGTGCGGTAAACATCTCCCGTTACGGTGACGAAGCGGTTGGTCGCACCGGGCATATACACTTCCAGACCCTTGCTACGGTTGTTGATGTAGTAGACCGTCTTGTCGTAGACGTAGTCTTCCGGCACACAAAAGAAACCTCGCAATCCTTTCCCGGATGGAGATTTTTCCACGTAAGCCGTAGAAAAGATGGAAAGGACGGTATCCGCCGTATCGTTCAGCGTACCGTCCTCCCGGATACAATGGTCGATATCAAAAGCGCCGATTCCGTTGCCAATAGCAATACCGATACCGTCATAGCCGCCCATTGCATAAGTGACAAGGGTATTCTTGAAATCTGAGAATGTACGCAGGTCATTGATCCTTGCCCGTTCCCCCGTTGCCGGGTTAAATGGCATCTTGGTCTTCTGGCCATTGCGCTTTTCAAACTTCCAGACACAGAAACTGCAGGTCGTTTTCAGCTTGCCCGGAATGTTCTTGATGTCCATCATGCCTGCGCCTCCCTTCCCATGCAAGCCTGCATCGCAAACTGCTTTTTAACAGCAGCTTCGATCTCCTGCTTTTTCTTGGCCGAGGTCACACGGCAGAGCCGGTTGCACAGGACCATCTTGTCAATGGTCGTGATCTGCTCCACCAGCAGAATGGATTCTTCCAGTCCCTCATCCCGGAGCATTTCGCAGTCTCTCCCGGTGACCGGAATGTGTACCGGCAGCTCCAGCTTCTTCAGCTTGGAACTCATCGGAATCACCGTGATAATCGGAGAATTGCGATTTGCCATATCGTTGCTGATAACCAGCACCGGGCGGTTTCCGCTCTGCACCGAAGTACCATAATGATTCCCCAGTTCTGCAAACCAGATTTCATACTGCTTCGGTATCTTTGGTACTGGCCATCTGGTAAGCGGCATCTCCTGAATCGGCACTCTATTAGGTGCCGGCTGACAGGAGGCTACTGCCCTTTTCTTGGTCTTCCCTCGCTGATTGATGTATATATTAACATGGATCTTCCGTCCATGTGCTGCTGACCGGGCATTCTTTTTCTTTCTCCCCATTGGGATCTCACCTCCAGTTTGATAGCAAAAAGGCCGCCGAAGATGGAATCCTCATAGCGGCCGTAAATGTAAAAAGGCATAAAAACACCGGATGCTTTCCAGTATCTTTATGCCTTTGTTTTTCCTATTTTCCTAGTTTAAAGTATAGCAAAAAACCGATGTACAGTTAAGAAGGAAAAGTTCAAAAACAGTTCGTTTCCGTTCGTAAAGTTCAGTTTTTGCAGAACTTTTTTTCCAACTGCCGCATCTGCTCCCTGTTGGAGAAAAGCTCTTCTGAAAACTGCTGCAGCCCGATTTTCTTATGATAAAAGACGGCTGTTTTTCCCATATGCTTTCCATTCTCAAATTCGACTGCTTTCAGCGGGACCCGATCCAGGCAGTGCTGTCTCACAACGATCTGCGCCTTACTGTCTCTGATCCGAAACGCCGCTGCATCAGCCAGCTTAAGCCACTCTCTTACCGCTGTATACCTTGCAAGACCTTCTTCTGCCTGCTGGTCATACATTTCCTTTTCACCCGGATATTTAGAATCCGCAGCCATTTCAAGATCCTGCCTCCACTGCATTTGTGTTTCCTCCGCCAGCATTTTTACCCTGCTGTATTTCTGGCAGACTTCTTTTGCAAAATCCAGCATGTCCTCTGCTGTTTCCTGTTTCATATTCCGTATCACCTCCTCTGATAGCGGCCAATTGTGTCGGCCATTCCAATAAGGGCATTTTCTTTCTCCCGGACTACCATTCTCCGGGTCAGCAATTTCCCTTCCGCCCCCGTAATCTCCGACTGCTTCTTCCCATCCACAAACAACTGCTCCGCCACAAGCCGGGTCTGGCCGCGCAGACTGCGAAGCCCGATCTCAAAGAGTTCGATCTGCTCACAAACCTCATAGTAAGGCTCCAGAAACTGCTCTGTGCGCTGTGTCTGCACTTCCCGGTTCATGGATGCCAGCACCTTATCGCAATTAAGGACCGTGCGTTCCACCGGGTTCGACAGTCCGCTTGTCTGTACCCGCTCGGATTCCTCATGTGCGCCCTGTGACAGTTTATAGATAATCTCTTCTTTCGTGTAAAACCACGATTTGGATTCTTCATACTGCTGTCGGAGCAGTTCCCGCCTGCGAATCAAACAGCGGTAGGAATCGGCCAGTTTTTTGACCAGCTCCAGACAATCCACCTGTTCAGGTTTTGCGGCAGATGCCACATTCTTTTCCTCAGCCATAGTTCGTCCTCCTTTCTGACCGATCCAATTGGTTTTTAGCTGGACGCCTCCACGGTGGCTTTCTTCTTTCGTCGCTTGGCTGCTTCCTGACGCACCCGCTCCTGCACCCCTTCGATCAGCCGGTCTGCATCCAAATCCGTAAGCGCCTCATACCACGGAGAATGAAAGAATCGTTCCAATCTTTCTTTCTCGTGCATCGCATCCCGGTTCTTTGGATTGACATCCAGCCGGTGAAGCGCCCACTTATAATCCTTGACCGCCTGCAGGATGATGGCATTTGCCAGGTTCTCATAGCAGGCAGTATTTTCACTGACAGCAACTTTTGCAGCACTTCTTACTCTGCTCATTTTTCAACGCCTCCCATCCTGTCATACCATGGTGCCGGCACCTTCTCCGGAGCAGTTCCGTACTTGAAAACATAGATCGTGTGCCACGCAGTCTCATATAAAAGATCCAGCAAACGGCGGTTTGCTTCCGGCAGTTCATTTGCTTTCTTGATGAACTGCTCGATAAAGTGCTCCCGGTTCGCATTCCTCAAATTCTGGCTCTTTTCCCTTGCAATGACCGCCTCTGCAAACTGAAAACAGATCTTTTTGTACTGCTGGACACAGTCGTATTTCCATGTGAGTGCATCCAGCAGGACCTTTCGTTTTCCGTCCGGGGTGAGCTTGGGCATATTCTGGATCTTGGATTTCTGATACAGTTCCATAGCCTGTTCTTCCTTACAGAATTCCTGCTGCATCCAGAGCTCACTTGCCCGGATATGGCACATCAGAAGTTCCACTTCATGCTCATAGGCTTCCTTCATGAGAAGATCACGGTTCATCCGCAGGTCTGCTGCCCTGCGGATCGGGTTCGCACCAAAGAGCTCACAAAGAAGTCCCTTTTCGCCAATCGGCCGAAACATTGCCCAGGGGATGAAGAATCCCTCCTCATCTCTTTTGGCTTTCATTGCCGTTACCGGCTTGGACTTTTTATAACGATAATCGCTCTCCTCTGCCGGACGGCGGTCCTCTGCATTCAAAAACAGATACTTTTTCATATTCTCTCCTATCTCCCCAGCTGTGCCTTGACCGCTGAGATCAGTTTTTCCTGTGTCATGTCCTTCTGCTCCAAAGCCGCCATGACATCCTCGTCCACCGTGTCCTTGGTGATGATATGGTGGATGGTGACCACATCCGTCTGCCCCTGCCGCCAGAGTCTGGCATTGGTCTGCTGATACAATTCCAGGCTCCATGTCAATCCAAACCAGATCAGGATGTGTCCGCCTTGCTGGATGTTCAAACCGTGTCCGGCCGATGCCGGGTGAATCAGGGCAACCGGGATGTTCCCGGCATTCCAGTCCCTGATGTCGGTGCTGCTCTTGATATCCCGTACCGGAATCCTCTGCTTTGCCAGATGCTCCATGATGCGCTGGCGGTCATGCTTGAACCAGTACGCCACCAGAACAGGCTGCCCGTTGGCGGCTTCGATCAGGTCTTCCAACGCCTCCAGCTTATGGTCATGGATGATGCGGGCTTTTCCGTTCTCGTCGTAGACAGCACCATTGCTCATCTGCAACAGCTTTCCTGTCAGTGATGCGGCATTGGCAGCATCTATGTCACCATCTTTCAGCGGGATTAACAGGTCCTTCCGAAGCATATCGTAGAGTTCCCGTTCCTGCGTGTTCATCTCCACCTCGTACCGGCTTGGAATACAGTCCGGCATACGAAGGTAATCCAGTGCTTTCATAGAAATCGTGATATCCGAGATCCGCTGGTAGATCAGCTCCTCTGCTCCTTCTCTGGGCTTGTATTGGAACACAACACCCGTGGAAGGATTCATGGAAGAAGCCTTGAAATAAGCCTCCCTGTACCGGCCGATGAATTTGCCAAGTCGCTCCCCGCCATCCAGAATCCCGATCTCCGCCCAAAGATCCATGAGACCATTGGAAGAAGGGGTGCCGGTCAATCCGACCCATCGTTTCACATACGGGCGGACTTTCCGCAGGAATTTAAAACGCTGGGACTGGTAGTTTTTGAACGATGACAGCTCATCGATCACGACCATGCCAAAATCCCAGCGCATTCCGTTTTTCTCATAATACTCCACCAGCCATTTGATATTTTCACGGTTGATGACATAGATCATCGCCGGATGGTGGAGTGCTGCAATGCGAGTCTTTGTATCACCTACGATGACAGAAATATCCAGGCCTTGCAGATGATCCCACTTTTCGATCTCTGCCGGCCATGTATCACGGGCCACACGCAGCGGCGCAATGATCAGAACCTTGCTGACCTCGAAGGTCTCCAGCATAAGGTCTTTGATGGCCGTCAATGTGATAACGGTCTTTCCTTAACCCAAGCCCATATCCAGAAAAAGGGCTGCGACCGGGTGTGTTTTGATATACTCCGTACAGTAACTCTGATAATCATGAGGAATGAACTTCATTTGGGCATCACCTCCTCCCCGGCATCCTGTGCCCGTGTTTCCGGCTCCTCGCTTTGTGTATTTCCTTGTGGCAGCGTAACTTCCGGCATCTCCGGGATATTCGCACCGATTCCCTGCGGGATAGGCTCACCCGGTTTCCAGCGAAGCAACGCATGGATAGCAGTTTGGATTTGTTCCGGGCGGTCTACGCAGAATACCGGGAAACCCAGTGCCTCCAGCTGCTGTCTGCGTTTTCTCTGGAGGATACGCATCTGCTTTCCGGGAGCTTTCAGTTCCACAAACGCACACTTGCTGCCAAGCAGCAAGACCAGTCGATCCGGCACACCGTTCATGCTCTGACTGGTGAATTTAAGGGCCTGCCCACCGGCGGCCCTGACTGCTTCCACAAACTGCTTTTCGACTTCATTCTCCCTCATCCGGCTTCGCCTCCTCTGCCCGCCAGACACCGATGCGTGGGCGTTTCTTTTCCTGACATTCCCTTTTCGGGTGTTTCCTTTTCTGGTGCTTCTTCCTGCGCTCTTCCCGAACCACATTGCCGATAGCTTCATTGGCAGTCGGGTCCGGGTGGCTGTGGCTGACTTTCCTGTTCAGAGATCCTTCCTCTTTGTGTTCTGTGATCCAGTGAATGACATCTTCCATACCGTCACCTCACTGATTGATCTGCTTCCACTGCTGCGGCTCCATCGTGGCAACCTGCCAGCCAATGCCCTCCAGTGTGGTAGCACGGTCATAGGAAACAACATCCTGCGATGCACGGGTCACCGCATTGGACAGACCGTACAGAGAAAGGTCTCCGCCTTCAATGAGGTACTTGAGGATACCTTCCTGTTCCTCGGCATTGATGCCATAGCTCTGGGCAGTCAGCTGCACCACATCCTGTACCCTGCCGGTGATCGGCACTGCCATAGATTCCTGCAGGCGGCCGACCACCTGGGAAAAGCGAGCCTCATCAATGGCAGCCATCGTGGTATCGCGGAGTTTCAGCAGGAATGCCTTGTCCTCTGCTTCCATCGTCTCATCCGAATACAGGACAAAGCTGTCCTCCACTGCTTTTGCCTGCCGGCCCACATGATGACGGCGTTCGCCCATGTCATTGACCACCATGCCGTTGGTGCAGACCAAACGGTATACCAGCGGCTGAATCGACACGGCTCCCAGACCGACCTCGGAGTTGGAGATCATCACGCCAGCCTGGACGATGTCGCCCTTGCGGACTTCCATCTCCAGACGGTGATTGACCACCTTGAGGTACAGACGGTTCTCCGTCACCTCGCAGGACATGACCTCGTACTGGTCGTTGCCTGCAAACAGCGGCAGGACAGCTGTGGCAATCTCCATGTTGTCGATACGGCGATAGCGTTCCGACAGCAGCGCACGGGCTACCTGTCCGGCACCGTAATCCATAGAGCGGACCATGTAAGAGCTGGGCTTGTCCGCAAACCAGCTGTTCACATTCTCTGCCAGCAGTTCCGGCTTTTCTTTCTGCATGAGATCATAGTATTTGGCCGGGATACCCAGTGCTGATGCCACCTGACGATGGAACAGCGAGGTCGTACCAAACACCTCCTGCTGGCTGGTTGTAAGATGATTGATCTCGAAGGTGTGTCCATCTTCCCGGAGGCGCATTCCCTGCGCCGGGCTGATAAAATCCTGCTTGGCCTGATTCTGACGGTTCAGTTCGACCAGGACTTCCTGCAAATTTCTTCCTGTTTTCATAGCAATTTTCCTCTCTATCTCTGCGGCGCATATTTATACGCCTGTTTATGCGTCCGTGTCCTTCCGACAAAAACGCCGTGTTTTTATAACTACAAGTGCTTACAATTCCCGGTTGATCATCTGCTGGATGATCCGAACAGCACCCTGCATACGTCTACGGTTCAGCCGGGTATCTTGCAGGAGTGTGTCCAGAGCATCCACCTCGTCCCGGATGTCACAGAGGACCGACCGCTGATGGTCAGCCAGGCGTTCTTTCTCCTGTTCCATGCGGTCGTACTCTTTTTCGTAATCATCGATATCCTGCACATTAGTTTCGATATATTCCTCGATCTCCCGGCGAAGTTCCTCTCCGGCATAGTCCTGCACCGCATCCAGCAGATCCCGGATGCCAAAGGATGTCAGAAGTTTTCCGTCCTTCATTTTCAGAACATGAGGCATCTTGCTCCCCCTTTAATCCTTGAAGTAGTAGCTGCCCTTATATCCGGCAGCATTCAGAGGAAGATCCTTGCACCACTCCGGGTTAACGGACATCAGCTTGCAGACCTCCTCCACTGTGTACTGATCCTTGGGTGCTTCGATGATGACCTCATCGTGAACATGACCGACGATATTCAGGCCATAGCCTTCCATCCGGGCCATTGCTTCTGCCAGAATGTCACGGGCAATCGCCTGTGTCGCATTCTCCACCAGCCGGCCGGAGTAGGTTTCCTGTCTGGCCCATTTGTGGTTTTGCCCCACTCCTTCATAGGTCAGGCTCATGCGACCGAAGCGGTTCGGCTGAAGTCTCGGCTTCAGATACGCCAGCTTTCTGCCGGAAGGCAGCAGCATCCAGAGCGTACCGGAATAAAACTCAAATGCCAGCTTGCCGATCTCCTGCCACTTTCCGGTCTTGAATGCCTGCGTTGCCGCCTTCTCCACATCCCACCAATACTGGACGATCTTCGGATTAGCTTCCCGCCAAGAATCGATGATCTCCGGCAGTTCCTCTTCTTTCAGACCCATCTGCAGAGCACCCATGCTGATGAGTGCGCCGGAAGAACCGCCATAGCCGCAGGCCAGCTCTGCCACCTTTCCTTTCTGCCGAAGCTCTCCGTTGATGCCGTGCTTCACCACCGGCACATGAAACATCTGGCTAGCAGAGGCACAGTAGATGTCCTTCCCTTCCAGAAAGGCTTCCAGCCGCCAGTCCTCCCCGGCTTCCCATGCAAGCACACGGGCTTCGATGGCGGAGAAGTCGGCCACGATGAACTCACAGCCCTCTCTTGGGATCAGCATGGTTCGGATCAGCTGGGAAAGCACATCCGGGGTGTTGCCGTAGATGGTCTCGACCATATCAAAGCACCCCAGCTTTACCAGTTCCCTCGCCTCATCCAGCGTGGAAATATGGTTCTGCGGCAGATTCTGCAACTGGATATTCCGGCCGGAATACCGACCTGTGCGGCTGGCTCCATAGAACTGGAACAGCCCTCTGGCTCTGCCATCTGAGCAGACACAGCGTTCTGCCGCCTGGTATTTCTTCACAGAACTTTTCGCCATCTGAAGCCGTAGCTTCAGCATGTCCATTGCCTCGGCATCCACTCCGTTCTTGTCCAGTTCCTCGATCATCTGCGCTACATCCTTTTTGCCAAGCGTGTCCATCGGGATGCCACGCTCATCCAGCCATGACTTCAGCTGTGACACAGAATTGGGATTCTCAAGCCCGGTCAGTTCGTAGGCTTTCTTACTCATAGCATCTGAGAGCATCAGATCACAGGCAATGGCCTGCTGCACCAGTTCCGTGTCGATCTTTACGCCCCGGTCATTGATACGCTCATTGACCCGGTAATGCTTCCACTCCTGCTCCGGCATCGGGAATTTCTTCAGCCTCTTATAAATGTCCACCTCGGTGTTGACATCCTGAATGCAGTAATATTTAAACTTCTCCCAGTCAGCGGGGTAATGCTCCGGAAGATTCCGGGTACGCATTCCATTGCTTTTCGTTGGCTTACAGGGCATGGAAAACAGCTTGATCAGCCGCTCGCCTTCCTTATCTTTCTGCTGGCTGGTCTTCAGCACGGCTCCAACATCCTTTAGAGCCATTGGCAGAGTCAACGATGCCGCCATAACCATCGTGCAGATCCAGTTGTCTGGCGACAGGAACTCTCCGGGTTTCAGATACTGTCCCGGCAGATGTCTTTGCAGATGCACGGAAAAACAGACCCGCTCAAAGGAAGCATTGTGGGCGATCAGGCGCACATTTCCAGACTGAAAATCCTCCAGCAGCTCTTCCGGGAGCGGTTCTCCCGATGCAAGGTCTGCACACCTGGTCTCGCCAAAACCGTCCCCTTCATCGGTTGCCCATGCTACCAGCAGGATCTCAAAGCTGGGGTCTGTGGCATAACGGTACAGGCCGCATTTTCCGATGTCCACCTCGCTGTAGGTCTCAATATCGATCAGCGTTTCTTTCAAATATCTCACCTCTATTCGATGTAAAAAGCCGGAGGACACTCTGGCATCCCCCGGCACGGTTACTTATCTGTATTTCTCTTAGCGAAGGTAATCCGGCAGTTCCTCACCGGCATCGCCGCCCAGAACATCCTCATCGTCCAGCGCGTCAAAATCAGACTCTGCCGATGCCTTGCCGGACAGACGGTCACCATCCTTGACGAACTGTACGTTCCCCAAGCCGGCAGCCACACCGCGGTTGCCATTGGCGTTAAAAGCGTAGAAGTTCACACTGACGTTGCAGTAGCAGCCGGAGTATACCATCATCGGGTCCGTCACAGGCTGGACATGACGATCCACGACCTGCGGCGCATCCTTGCTGGAGGCATTCACAAAGAAATGCTCCTGATAATTCTCATCGTCCGGACGGTCGATGTCACCGTCACGCAGAGGCAGCTTCAGGTTCGGCGGGATCTTACCGCCCCACTTACGGGTCTTGCCATCCTCCTTGGCTGCCTCCACTGCCTTGTGGATCGCCAGCAGGGTCTTCTTGTCCTCCTTCGGGATCAGGCAGGAAACGGAATACTTAGCCTCGCCGCCGTTGATGCTCTTCGGTTCAAAAATGTTTGCGAAAGAGATACGGCACGGAATCACGACCTTAGTTGCACTGGAAATCTTGTTAGCCATAATAAAAATCCTCCATCAATCTGTTTTGTGTATTGCTGCTGCCCTCAGTCGAGGACAGCAAATTCATCTTCCGCAGTCTGCAGATCGACTGCTTCTCTGGGGTCCGAATCCGGGACAAGTGCCAGCTTACCTGGCGGCTTGACCACATACTCTCCCAGAATCTCCTGGAACTTTTTCTTTCCCATGAGCTTTTCAAAGGCTGTCAGGGAGATCAGCTCCGTCTTATAAATATCGGTGTATCCAGCCTTCTCTGCAGCGGCTACCACCGATTTCGTATCAAGGAACTGCCGCTTGCTCCTGCCTTCGACCACCTTATACCCATCCCAGCTGACACCATGATTGATGGCCTCGGAACTGACATAGGCAAAGATAGCTTCGATCCAGGATTCGATACGGTTCAGGGTCGGCAGCATCTTCTCAATGTCTGTCTTGGAAAGCAGTGCCGGGGATTTAAAGGTCGGCACGGAGGTGTCCGGGTCAAAGGATGCTGTTGCATCTGTTTCCTCGGTTTCATCCTCCAGCACGCCGGCATCCAGATCCAGAAACTCTTCTTTCACCAGAGCCATTGCTTCATCGGCACAGGCTTTGCAGGAAGTTCTGGCACGACAGAACCGGCACCAGTCCCCGGGAACCTGCTCGCCTTTTCCTTCAAAGGCCAGCTTTGCCCTCGGTCTGACATAGGTCTCTGCCCAGTCCAGCAGTTCCTCCACACTGCATTCAAACGTTGAGATATTTTCCAGTCTCGGCTGGATAATGGTCATAGACACCTTTTTGATGCTGTACAGATATCCGTAGGCGTGATAAGCACCCAGGGCATATAGCATCATCTGCGGATTATGTTCACAGTTTACGAACACGCCCTTGCCGTTCTTGTAGTCCATAACGTAGAGCGTCCCATCTGCGATGATCACGCAGTCACCGGTACCAAAGCCAGATGGAACCAGGTAGCTGTAATCCAGCCGTTCCTCCACCATGACCAGTGGATGCGGACAGGTCTCCTTGATGCGCTCCACCGTGGAAATGATGAACTCCGCATAGATATCGGTGTTCGCTTCCATCTCCTCATCCTCATATTCAGAGGTTGGGCGCTTCACCCGTTCATGCAGATATTTCCGCAGCTTATACTCGCCCAGCGCATGGGCGGCAGTTCCCTCCTCGGCATACACTGAGGATTCATTTGGAAAGTTCTGCTCCAGCCTTGCAGATGGCGTGCAATTCAGCCACCTCTTCGAACTGGAAGCAGAAAGGATTGCATGTACTTCCGGCATGATGACCTCCCTTAAATCTGGGAGACATCTGCCAGAAATGCTTCGTACTTCTCTGCAGGCAGGTCAGACAGCTGGGCCACACCGTAGGTCTTCAGAAGCTGACCGATCTTCTCGTTGTTATCACGCTTCTTCTTGATCTTGGCGACAATGACCGCCGTGATCTCATCCTTGGTGATCGTCACCGCAGACTGTGTTTCCTCTTTGGTAGCAGGTGTGTCCTTGTCCGTGGTTTTATCAGACGATACTTCTTTTTGGCCGGTATCTTCTTCCCACGGCAGCGCATCCGCATCATCCACCGGATACTCGTTCTCTGCGGTTTCTGAACTCTCGGAGTTCACTGCTTCCTCTGCCTCGCCAGAATCTTCTACCACAGGCACCTCTACGGTTTCCTCGATGGCCGAAGTAGCCGTCTCTTCCACCTTTTTGATTTTCTTGACCGGCTTCTTACGGGGATGCGAAACCGCCGGGCCTTTCTTTTCTGTTACAGGCAGTACCGGCTGCTCTGCCACCGGAAGCTCCAGCTCGTCCTCCGTCTTTGCATTTGCCGCCAGCATATCCAGCTGCTCGGATACGCCGGCAAACATCTGCGCCAGACCGTCAAAGACCTCGACCAGACCGTCCACGACTTTTTTCGGAGCGTTCAAAGCATTCAGTTCGTCCATCATGCGTTTGCCTCCTCTCCGGTTTCTTCCTCATCCCCCCACAGGTCATCCAGATAATCGGCCTGTGCCTTCAGGACTGCCAGAATGACCTTCTCGCACAGACCGGTTTCCTTGTGGATGTGAGCCAGCATCTCATCGAAGTCGATGTCCTCTACCGGGTCATCTGCTTCAGCATCCGGCTCCTGTCCGAAACCGTAGTTGTACGAGGTCATACGCTCATCCATGTGGAGGTGCAGGTTCTTGATGCTGAGCGAAAGGAACGGAACACCAGACGGGCGTGCCGGCATCGGCTTATTCTGCTCCTGAGTTTCCGTTTTTTCCTCTGCCTTGGCAGTAAGCGGAACCTTTACCACCTTGGCATCCTTCAGCATCTCGCTGATCATTTCCTCCAGAGTCATGCTCTTCTCGTTCTTATTCTCCATTGTCTTCCTCACTTTCTGCAGCTTCCTGCTGCTCTTCGGTTTTATCTTCCATTGGTATGTGATACTGCTCGGAAAGTCTCTTCAAAAGCAGTTCGACCATGCGTCCCGGCTCTGGGAGGTTGCAAACAGGCTTCTTCAGCTCATGTGCTCTCTTGATCTCCGCCGCCATCCCCTCGGATATAGTTTCGCCGAACACCCACACTTCATCCGCTGCTTCCAGCCACTCCATTCCGAATCGGATTCCTGTCGCACGCTCCTGTGCGTCCTCATCCTTTAAGAACTGAGTAAAATACAGATGCGGAGCCAGTGGCAGGACTCCAATTGTGGCAAGAATCCTGCAGGCCGTCTTTGCCCTCTGGATGTTTGCCTCCAGCTGCGCCTTCCTGCACGGCGGATCGTTTGCCGTCGGTTGGTACGGCGAGCAGATAAAAATCTTCTTCGGTGCTGATGCCAGCGGGAAACCGCCGGGCGGACGAGCCTCCTTAGAACCTTCTATCTTGGCGGTTGCATTCGCCATATTCATGCGTTCTGCATTCATAGGTTTTTCCTCCTGTCGATGTACTTGAGAGGTGGCCCTCTCATAAAGACCACCGTTTTGGGGCAAAAGTTAAGTAGTTCTTCAAAAACTTTTTCTCATTTTTTTGAGAGCACCCTTCATCGCATAATGGACAGCCGGTTTTGTTATCCCCAGCTCTTCTGCAATCTCCTGCAGCGTCATACCTTTATAGAAGTAAAGCTGGATCACCTCGGTCTGACGCTCAGTGAGCTTGCTCATAGCCGCGTACAAACGGCGAAGCTCCCTGTCAGCCAGCATCTCTGCATTGTCTTCATCCAGAAAATCCACCATAACGGCTGCAGACCAGTCAGAGCCGTCACATTCCAGGGAAACATTTTCTGAATCTGCCACACGCTTATTCAGGTTATGCTCCATCCGACGCTCACCTTCCATCAGCAGACGGACACTCCACTCAACATCCTCGAATGCTTCTGCCGGGATCACCTCGTAGGTCCCATCCGTAAAGTCATAGCGGTAATCGTTGCAGCGATCCACCGCCATGACTGTATGGGAGCCATCCACCTCATACACCGCATAGCCATTCTCATAAGCAGTCAGCTTTGCTCCATTTACCATTGTCTGTGCCACTGCCACCGGCTCCTTTTCCATAAGGGTCTTAAAGGTCGGAAGTTTCTTTTCCACCACAGTATCGATCTTTGTCTTCAGCTCACGCAGGGTGATATGTGCGTTGAGAGCCACCTGCTCTGCAGCCTGTGCCGCGCTTGCTGCCATCTGGCTGACTGCCACCTGCGGTTGATGGATCTCCATCACACCTACTCCACCGTTGATTGCTACTGCTCCAGTCATCATGTTCATCATTGTTTTGTCCTTTCCCCCGGACTTCTGGGAGGGAAGGATACTGAAAGCTCTGGCTTTGAAGAACATACATGGCAGATTCGCCGCATCCTCATGAAACGGACAGACTCTGCGGTCAAAAGGCGCAAAAAGCCCGGTTCTAAAGAAGATTAGAATGATCCCATGTTCAGTCCTCCAGCTCCAGCAAATAGCTCTGCTGTGCTGTCAGATTGCTTATGGTATCCTTCGCCTGCTCTAGAATCGGGCTTACGATATTTTTTTATTTGTCCGAGGTACTGCCGACAGGTGCTTTCGTTTTGGCTCTGTGGGCTTGTCCCTTGAACTGACTATATGATAACAGGATGAGCAGGGAACCACCTCCCCTGCAAATAGGAATCCAGCTCTCAAAAATCCACATATTTGTAGATTTTTCTATCGAGCTTCTAAAAATGGGCAAAAAAAATCCACACCGCCGTTTTTTCTCGACCGTGTGGATCATATTGCCATCTTTAATGCTTCGTTCTGTGCCATCATACGCGCCATCTTCAGCAGCATCTCCTTGTTCTCTGCATTCAATCCTGAGAACAGCTTGCTCATCTCATCATCTTCTGGCTCTGTATGTACCTGCACCCGCTCCGGCATCAATGAGTCAACCGGAACCTCCAAATTCTCTGCTATGTCGATGAGAGTTTGAACTCCCATCTCGACTTCACCTTTTTCGTATCGGGAAATGACCTTGTTGCTGCAGCTTCCGCCCATTTCCTCTGCAAACTGCTCCTGGGTCAGTTTCGCCGCCTTTCGTGCTTTCTTTATGTTCTCGCCAATGATTTTCTGATCCGATTTCCAGACTTTCGCCAACAAGGTCACCTCCTTCCTCTTTCGTGCTTCTACTTCATAATATCCTGTTTGTGTCTTTTTTGACATCGAAACAGATTGCGTATTTCGCGCTGAAATCTGCAATTTCACTACAGGTTTTTGTCAGAATTATGTACATTAACGATTCTGCTGTGATTTTTACTCCTAGAGAACAAAAAAGCCGGAACAGACAGAATGACACACTTATCCCTTGGTTGTATAGCATTGCTATATCCTAAATATTATCCAAGTTGTAAGTATGTAATCCTGTCTGCTCCGGCTCCACTCTTTGTGGTTTCCAAGCCACATGGTATTGCTCACAAGCAGCAGTGAAATGCACAGATGTGCTAAATATAAATCTGGTTTCCTCTGATATTCAGTGCGATTAAGGCTCATGCCTGCGCAATAATTGATAGGGCTTCTCTACCTTCTATTGCGGCCGCACTGCAGGGTCACCTAGAATATCTGCTATTAAAAAATTCTATCTTTTATCTCTTTGTGACGTCTCATTTTCCCCCGATGTCCATGTATAGGATCATGCACCTTGAGAATAAATTCCCGCATGGATATGCTACAATTTTTCGTAACAAGGCGAACATCACCATCGCCAGTTTGGCACTTGCAGAATAATTGTCCATCTTCATTTCTAATCTCATATTCACTTGCCATAGACTGTCCTCCTATTCTGGATCATCAATGTCATCATCCCACCAAGCAGCATCATCTGTCTCCTTTTCTTCCGGCTCTGGTAGTGGGGTAAATACTGACTCACATTTTGCCTCACCAATCCAAGGAACCATAAATTCATCATCTACGTCTCCTGTTTCCAAATTGATGAGAATAATTGTTACTTCAATTTTCAAATAGCATTGTTCAAGCCTCTTCTGAATCTCACAGAACGCCTCGCTATCGTTAACTACTATTGATACTCGATCATATTTATACTGATAATCAGCAAAAAGTCCAGCAACCCTCGACAATCGTCTCATAACATTCATTGCTTTCATCGCACCAATATGTGCGTTTACTCCGTGAGGTGGAGTTTGCACTCTACAAAATTCAAACCCCCAAATGCCATCTCCCCTCGGAATAGCATCGGTTTTGAGTTCCATATCAAAGACGAAACCTCCTGCAATCGTCCTATGATATTCCGGCTCTAAACGAGCCACACTATATCCCCTGTTTAAAAGCGCCTTGATAATAATATCCTCATAGACACTTTCTATCTCCGTGCCATGAGCCAATCGATTCCGCATATTCCCCGACGAGCACATTCCATGTGCCTGCATCAGCATCTCAAACGTAATCCCACAATTCTTATCAGCGTGCGCCGCAATGTCTGCAATTAAACTATCCGAATTTGCACCCGCTGTTTTTTTGTTCACAATTCTGGATAGAGTCGAAGCGTTTACACCAATTTCCTCTGCAAACTGCCTCATACTCCGCTCAGGTCCCTTAGCTCTAACAACATACTCTGCCAGCAGATCCTTATCGGGTGGTTTTATCCGGCTGTACTGTGTTGCCAAGTTCCTATAGATTATATTTAATGGTAGCCCCTGACGAAGTGCCTCCTGGACGTTCTCCGGGTACCGGCTGATTTCTTCTTCGCTCAGAGCCACTTTCTTCTGGTCATCCATCTTATCGCCTCCAATCGCTCATGTTGCATCTGTTGCGTACATTTATTATATGCAACAGATAATATCTTGTCAATATGTTACGCAAAATTTATTGCATATTGTTGCCTTGTGTTGCGTATCATGTTTTTGATGCATCACCAACAACTTATCTTCATATTAAAATCTTTTGCTATCACCTCTTGACTTATACAACCTTCTATTGTATTATAGGAACAGAAGTTCACGAACTGTTGTTCTTAGTATATAGGAACAGTTGTTCCTTGTCAAGTAGGCTTTACAAAAAAAATTGCTGCTTCTCACCGGCAACTTTCCCTTCCGGCAAAAAACAGCAAAATATCCCACATGGAGGCATGACATGAAAAAAGATACGAACTTACTAGACACACAGGATGTCCGGGCTGAGGCAGCCACTGCACTTACACCGAATGCAACCAACGGCGAAAAGATCAAAGCTCTGCGAACCGCACAAGGTATGAGCATGGCCGAACTCTCCAGACGAGCATCCATGTCTGATCGTGCCATCCGCTATATCGAAGCCGGCGAACGCGAACCAAGCGTGGACGCAATCCAGAAGATTGCTGCTGCTCTTGGTGTCACGACCGACTACTTTATGGATGATGCCACCTTCCAGAAGGAACTCAGCGATGACCAATTCTACGCTGATGTCCGTAAGAAGTATGGCTCCCGCGGTGTAGCGCAGGCAAAGAAAATAAAAGAACAGACCTCTGCCCTTTTTGCAGGCGGCGAGCTGTCCGAAGAAGATCAGGCTAATTTCATTAAGGAAATGGAAGCCCTCTTCCTTGACGCAAAAGAAGAGGCAAAAAAGTTTACTCCTAAAAAATATCTGTAATTGAATTGCAGAGGAAAGGAGTCGCTGTTGGACAACTTTGCTATTACTGCCGCCGACGCTGTAAGCCGCCGATACAAAAGCAATGACCCGGAAGCTATCATTGCCCAGCGCGCCATTAAAATTAAAGACATCCGGTTCTGCGAAGAGCTCCTTGGGTTTTACACGGTGCTTCTAAATTGCGAATACATCGGCATCAATCCAAACTGCTCAAAGCAGCAACGCAGATCCGCACTGGCTCATGAACTTGGGCACGCTATCTTTGACCGGAAACATGCGGCATCCGGTCAGGCTTTCCAAGATACATATTTTTATAGTCTCAGCAACGCAAAAGCAGAACGCAGGGCGAATACGTTTGCTGCTGAACTGCTGTTGTCAGATGATGATGTACTGAAACCAATCGGCTTCTATGAATTCAACGCTGACAGGCTTCAGATGGAGGCTTCTCTGCCACCCCACTGCTCCAGCACATACCGTGCCTTGAAATATCACGAGCTTCTGCAGGACTTTCAATACACGCATACAGGATTCGCCACCCTTGAGGAGATCGCACAGGTGGCTGGAATCGAAAAAAACTTTGTTGATTTTAAACTGAACATTCTTACCGCAAAAGGGTACCAACTTCCTGCTGTGCCAGAGCTTAAGAGCAACTTTCTGAAAGATTCCATGAAGAATTGCTCTAAAAGCTACGATTAAACATGGAGGTGACTGCTTATGACAAAAGAACGAGTCTATGTAAAGGTATCCTCCGACTTTGATTCTACAGGCTATATGCAGCCGACATCGATCACATGGTCGGATGGACGTACCTTCCCAATCGAAACAGTGCGCGACTTCCGTCCTGCCGGGACTGCCGATAACAGTTACTCCGGTGACTGCTTTACTGTACTCATCCAAGGGCAGGAAAAGCACCTGTTCTTTGAGCACCTTGATCCACGCTTCAACGGTCGGTTAGGCCGGTGGTTCGTCGAGAGAGCCGGACATTAACAGCAAAATAACACGAGCACATAGAAAGGGGGAATCACACGATGCAACGCACATATCTTGCGATAGATCTTAAAAGCTATTACGCGAGTGCGGAATGCGCCGCTCGTCACCTCGACCCGCTTACCACAAATCTGGTCGTGGCAGATTCCTCCCGCACTGAGAAAACTATCTGTCTCGCTGTGTCTCCTTCCCTGAAAGCCTATGGCATTCCGGGTCGCGCCAGACTGTTCGAGGTCGTGCAGAAGGTCAAAGAGGTCAATGCGAATCGGTTAAGGGAAGCGGTACGATTAAGAAAAGCTATGTATAAGGACGGTAAGCCATCCTTCTCCTCTGCCTCCTATGATTCCTTATCCCTTGCCGCCGACCCGTCACTCGAACTCTCTTACCTTGTTGCACCGCCTCGGATGGCGTATTATGAAAAGGTGTCGCGGCAGATTTACGGCATCTATCTGAAATACATCGCGCCAGAGGACATCGTGGTATATTCCATTGACGAGGTATTTATCGATGCCACCTCGTACCTATCCCACTATAATATGACCGCACACGACCTTGCCATGACAATGATCCGGGAAGTGCTTTATACGACCGGCATCACTGCCACCGCCGGGATTGGTACCAATCTATATCTGGCGAAGCTGGCAATGGACATCACTGCCAAACACGCTGCGCCTGACAAGGACGGAGTCCGCATCGCTGAACTGGATGAAGAGAGCTTCCGCTATCTCCTCTGGGATCACAAGCCGCTCACAGACTTCTGGATGACTGGTCCCGGCACCGTCAAGCGGCTAGAAAAGCACGGCATCCATACGATGGGCGAGCTGGCCTATTTCAGTACCGTCAATCAGGATATCTTATATAAGGAATTCGGTGTTGACTCCGAACTGCTGATTGATCATGCTTGGGGGCTGGAACCCTGCGGTATGAAAGAGATCAAGGCCTACAAGCCCAGCACCAACAGCATCTCCGAAGGTCAGGTACTCTCCTGCCCTTACCCATATGACAAAGCCAGAATCATTGTCATGGAGATGGCTGACAGCTTAGTATTACAGTTGACGGACAAAGGTCTGGTTACGGACAGCCTGACACTGGATGTGGGCTATGACCGTGAAAACTGTGACAGCGGCAAGTACAGAGGTCCGGTACACATTGACCACTACGGCCGCACTGTTCCGAAAGGTGCTCATGGCAGCACAAAACTGGATAATCCGACCAACCTCGGAAGCATCCTGATATCTGCCACAACTGAGCTGTTCGAGAGAATAGCTGATAAAACCCTGACGGTAAGACGGATCACAATAGCTGCCAACCGTGTGATCAAAGATGAGGGATTCTTCCAAGTTGACCTATTCACGGACACGACCAAGTTGGAAAAAGAGAAAAAGCTGCAAAATGCGATGCTGGGTCTCAAGAAGAAGTTCGGCAAAAACGCCGTACTAAAAGGAACTAACTATCTGGATGGTGCAACGATGAGAGAAAGAAATCAGCAGATAGGCGGCCACAAGGCCAAGTAAGGAGGGAGAACATGGACTACAAGAACACACCGGAAGGCAGGGCCGTCCAAAGTAAGTATGGCAAAATCCTCCATGCCTCCCGCCCGGAGCCGCCACATAATCATCCCCGTATGCCGATGTCAAATCGAGCTAAAATCTTCTCTCCGTTTGCCGCCTTACGAGGCTATGAGGATGAGATTACTTCCGAGGGCAGAGATCACCTTAAAGGAAATAGAATCGAATTGTCTGAAGAAGGTAAGGAAGTTCTAAATCAAAAGATCAGCCAGCTTTGGAAAGGTCAAGAGATCACAATAAAATATTTCACGGACGGCTACTATGAAGATATAGCCGGAGTACTGGATGCTGTGGATGTGATAAACAAAGAACTACGAATTTACACAGGATTTATAAATGATACCGGCAAAGAGCTGCCGACCATTATTGCATTTGAGGATATATTAGAGATTGGGGTGAATATGACTTGAACTACTACTTTTGCGATTCCTGCCGCTACTGCTTCTCTGCTGAGAAACTGCCGGATCGATGCCCCGACTGCGGAGCGGTAGCACACGATAATAAAAAGGCAGTACGGCCGGCGAGTAAAACGGAAATCGAGGAATTGCTCAAAATACAGAAAGAAGATAAGGAGGACACACAAAATGAAAGCACATAAATATTGGTCACTTGGCGCACTTGCCTGCATGGCAGGATGCTTCTACACGGGCTGCAAAAAGCTGATGCAGGCTCACAAGTATTTCGCTTGTGGCTCTCTGGTCTGCATGGGTATGGCAATCTACTCAGGCCACAAAATTGCACCGAAGAAGAAAAAAGCTGAAAAGCCTGAAAAATAAGAACACACGCCCTCGCCGTAACAAGCGAGGGCTTTTTTGAAATTCAGGAATTCATTTTATTTCCGTCACAAACTATATACTTCCATCATGAGTCGTATTCCGACTTTCAGACCTTCCTCAAAAGCGGTCTTCTCCCATGTGCAGCACACCGTCCCCTGCCGGTCCATAATCTTCTCCCAGAGTGGAATCTTATCTCCGACGTAGTCATCTACCAGCCTATCCATACCTTCCAAGCCACGCAACCATTCTTCCAGTTCCTTTTCTTTTTCCTTTGCTGTCTTCCCGGCAACTGTGTTTTTCTCTACTGGGTTGTTTTCCGTGTAATGCTCGTAGATCAGATCCAGCAGATTCTCCACTGGCGGGTAATACTTCGGCTCTGTTTTTTTCAAATACTCCTCCAGCATTTCCTTCAATTTTTCTATAATGCTACCATCCTTCCCAACTGAGATTCACATCCTCAGTTACGGCACATCTTACCGTAGACTTTTGCACATAGCAACCTATTTTTTGCAGTCTTTCGGATGCCCCATCTTCTCCTTCACTTCATCCGGCACATCGATCAATCCGAACCGATAGAATATTCCGTAGATGTAAGTCACTCCCCGGATATCGCCCAGAGCTTTCGGGCGGTCTACCACTTCTCCTTTAATATTCTTCAGCGCCAGCAGCACTGAACTCCACGCTAGACTTTTACTCTTCTCCCGGCGGTCAATCCACAGCTCTTTTGTGTACTCGCCATTCCTACCTTTTTTAATTTCGTAAGAGAATGGTAAGCCAGAGTAGGTTTTGAATTTCACACCAGCATAGGCCAGAACCGCTCCCCAGAAGCTCTCTTCTGTTGGCTCATCCCTCCACCGCTTCATTGCTCTATATCTCCGCTGCCGCTCTGCTCCGACACTGATCTTCCCTTTTTCTGCTGTGCTTGGGAAGTACACACCTTTCCGATATGGCAGGTACGAGGTGACGGAGGCTTTGGAAAGTTTCAGAGTGTTTGCAGTTGAGAGTATAGAGGTTTTGTAGTCTTGTGTTTCACGGTATTCTTGAAAGGTAGCTTGCACCTTCTCCGCCACTTCAGATTCATACACATCGGCCGTGATGAGCAGCTTTCTTACTTTGATGGGGTTAAGGTTTAGAGCATCTGCAATGGCCTGCAAGGACATCTCAGAATCATAAAGTGCCACAGCACTTTCCATCTGCTCTTTCAGATTTTTCCCGGCATCGTACTCTGGCTTCAACTTCTTCCGGCCACCGCCTGGTTTTCTTGTTTTCTTCATTTTACTCGTGCAGCTCCAACGGCAGTCCGTCCGGGTCATGGAAGAAAGTCATCTTCTTGTCGGTGTAATCATCCACACGAATTGGCTCACATTCAATGCCTACCTCCGCCAGTTCATTCACTGTCTGCTCCACGCTCTCAACGCAGAACGCAAGGTGACGCAGCCCACAGGCCTCCGGGCGGTTCACACGCTTCGGAGGATTTTCCTCAGCGAAAATCTCCAGCTCCGTGTGTTCATTGACACGAAGATCCAGCTTCCAGTCCTTACGCTCCGGGCGGTAGTTTTCCCGAATGACAGCAAAGCCCAGCTTGTTCACATAGAACTCCCTTGCGGCTTCGTAGTCGGATACGATGATCGCGATGTGGTGTATTTTAGATAAGTTCATTATTCTCACACTCCATCTCTTTAATTCTCATTTTATTTTCGTTATAAACTATATATCAACCCTCAAAATATACCGTGTGCGCTCCAGCTCCTGGAGGAGCCTGTGTTCCACACACGGCATTTTTTTCTTGGGTTCTTGTTTATTTCAGTTTAGCGAGGATCTCATCGGCACTCATGCCCGCGGCAAGCAATTTCTTTAGAACGGATTCCGCCTCTGCTTTCTTTGCTTCCTCTGCGGCCTTAGCATCTTCCTTTGCCTTCTTCGCTTCCAGGGATGCCACTTCTTTTTCGGCCTTCTTCAAAGCAGTCTTCTTCTCTTTTAGGTCAGCCTTCAAAGTGTCAATGTTGGCAGTGATGGATGCGATCTCAGATGCGAGTGCTTCCTTTGCGGACTGCTTTTCTGCAATCTGCGTTGCAAAATCAGCAGTCACAGTTTTGAGCTTATTCTTGCTACCTTTAGTTCTGGGCATAGGTGATAACCTCTTTCCTTTTATAGTTGTTTAAGTATAGCACTGTGTGGATATGAGGGCAACATTATACTGCGCCATTGTAGTGATACTGAGTTATGCTTCCAATAATAGGCACTGCATCATGAATATTGAAAAGGACCACATTTTTTCCTTTTATTCTGTTAGTTCTCGTACACGGATAGATAATACCCGTTATTCCTTTTCCCTCAAGATATTTAGCCAGAATTTGAAAAGATTTATAGGCTTTTTCTTTACCATCGGCATCATTTTCATCAACTTTTTTGTAGATACAACTACAAATGAGTTTTAGAATTTGCTTCACACTATTCTTTTCAATAAGAGATCTATCTAATGGATGTGCTTCCATTGTTTGCTCAATCCGTCTTCTGACATAACCTTGATCATCTCTATGTCTAAGCAGATCTTCATCCGATAAAAGAAGATCAAGCATAGAATGGACATGATTATTTGCTTGACTCTCTATATCACGCCGTATTGAATACAATTCTATATCATTATACGACAAATCTAAAATCCGGCCACCATTTACCGCCTTGAATCTACAGAAACATGTATCAACTGCACTCTTCAATTTACATTCAAGCAGACATATATACTGTCCTACTTTGAGTTCTGCATTATAGTCTAAATCTTCTGTTCCGTAAGAGAGATACAGATATGTCTTTCCAGGAGGATTCCATCTATTCTGTGCCTTGTTTGGCCACGGTATAAATCTATCTTCATTACACATCGTCTCCGTAACCATTCTGTAAAGAACATCTGTATCAGCAAGTGAACAGATAAATTCTGCTTCGTATTTCTCTATTGCATTTGTAAATATATCATCAAAAAGCTCTATGAACGTCCTGCTTCCATCATCAGATTTCAGAACCTCACTCCACTTTTCATCAATTATACTTCTTGCTCCTGCAATTTGGATAGAATCTATTATTCTATCATAGATTTCTTCATCTGTAACTCCAATAATAAGTCTTTTACTGTACAGATGCTTTACATAGTCAATTATCGTATTCTGATTCCAATATTCTTCTGGCGAAAAGATGTCCGCTAAAACCTTCGTTAAGATATTCAGTCTAGTAATCAGCTTCCACAACTTTTCTGTATTGTTTTTCCATAAATATCGTCGAATGCAATGGCTGAGACATTTCAATTCATCTTTACAATTCGGCGAAAAATTTTCAATCTGTTCTAATTCATCTAGCATAAGTGCATTATAATCGATAGGTGCTACTCTCACAGCGTCTCCCTGATGCACTTTTTGCCAACACATTGAATCAAGTAGTCGAGAAACTTCTCTAACCTCCATACTTTTCACCTTCTATCTCTCATTGTTATTCCTTCACATCTCAGCCGATCATAAGATCGTTGCCTACTGCTCACCACGAAGAGGTGTGTGATTATCAGAGCAGCGCAGGGAGCTACCGCTCCCAGTATATCACAATTTCATCCAGTTTTACAGCCGCTTTCTTGCCTTCATCAACGCACAATACATCAATCCGCCTAGCACTCCGCCGACTGTGTTATAGAAGATGTCTGATAGCTGGAGTGTTCCCAAGCGAAGCAATAATTGTAGCATCTCAATACTTACAGAAAAGATAAATGCTATCTTACCGCTTTGCCACAGTATCTTCTTCCAACTGTTTCCTATCTTCTTTCCGAACGTCCACATCACTATAGCTGAAAACGGCACCATCATGATCACGTTCTCGATGCACTCGGTGGTCAGCTTCTGTTCGCCGTTCACGGTCTCCCAGATGCCCCAGCCACCCATGACATCGGATAAAGGATTCATCCACAGCTGACGGTTTAACAAGGTTCGGAACAGAATAAGTGAAGTCACAAAGGCCAAGAAGAATAGTTTTCTGAAGAACACGCTCTCTTTGAACTTCTGATACCAGGTCACTATGGCATTCTTCCAGCCTTTGCCTGCTCCAATAGATTCATAAGCATAAAGATAGAAAAACATGGCGAGGAAGGAAAGCAGGAGTGAGAACCCAAACGGCTCATAAAGAGCTGTCAGGATGTTTGTGATGATCTTATTTACTACTTCTATACCTTTATCCATTGCATCTTACAGATATTTCTCTGTAAACTCCAGTACAGAGGACAGTGTGTCTACATGTCCAAAATCTTCATTCTTGGCATCTGTTCCATCTCCATTAACCAGAACTGCTTTGCATCCAGCCGCCAATCCAGCTTTAATATCATTCTCACCATCGCCAATCATATAGCTCTGACTCAGATCGATATTATAATCGCCAGCCGCTTTCAGTAGCATTCCCGGCTTCGGTTTACGACAATCGCATTCAATCTTCAATTCTGGTACTTCACCTTCATATCCCTTGTGTGGATGATGAGGGCAATAATAGATTGCATCAAGGTAAGCTCCCTGCAAGCCGAGTTCTGTTTCCATCTTATTGTGGATTTCTTCCAGTTCTTGAAACGTCACCTCTCCTCTAGCAATAACAGGCTGATTTGTGACTACAATTGCAAGATAACCAGACGCATTGATTTTCTTGATTGCCTCTGCCACGCCATCAATCAACTCAAAGTCATTAATGTTTCTAAGGAACCCAACATATTTATTGATCGTACCATCCCGGTCGAGGAACACAGCCTTCTGCTTGTTTGAAAGATTCTTAGCCGATACTCTTCCTGCTTTGAAATCCTCTTCAACCTGATGGAAGCGATCTGGTGTTCCCATATCCTTTACATACTCTGGCGAATCATAGCAGAACATCTTACCAGTTCCAGCCAACGGTTTCAAAAGCTGACGATCTAAATCAACTTTTACAGTCTTTCCTGTTATCTCATCCACAGTGCCGATTTTATCTGCATCAATTGCCACCATATCAAGGACTTTAGGATCAATCACATGCAGACCTGCATTGACTCTATTTTTATAATATGTCGGGCGAGCATCTTCCTTCGCCAACCAAGATTGAACCGACATATCTTTTTCCGCAATGATGAGCCCGCTATCATACGGATGGTTATTCGGATGGGTGAACAATGTCACCAATCCACCATGCTCCTGATGGAATCTAACCATTCGGTTAAAATCTACATCAAAAACGGCATCTGCATTCAGAAGTAGAAACGGTTCATCCCCCAGTTGCTCTCGCAATTTAAAAAGTGCACCTGCATTTCCAAGCGGTGTAACTTCATTGTAGTACTGGATTGACACTCCAAGTTTAGAGCCATCTCCAAAATGGTTCATAATTTTGTCTCCCATATGGGAAATAGTCATAATGATATCTTTAAATCCCTGATCTCTCAACGAGACAATCTCTCGTTCAAGAACCGGAACACCTTCAATTGGAATCAAAGGTTTCGGAATATCAGGAAACAATTCAGATATTCGAGTTCCTCGCCCTCCGGCCATTATCACTGTTTTCATTTTGCTTCCTCTTACTTTCCAAGAACAGATTTTACTATTCTATAAACACGTTTTCTATAAATAATGAGTGCAACAAAGGCTACAATCAAAATAGTATATTTCAGCCATAACAATTTGTTAATAAATGTAATCACAACACCCGCAAGCACTACACCTATCGAGATTGCAAGAAGTCCTTTAACATCATAAAGCTGCGTACCGTTTAAAACTTCCGTGCACACCTTTTTGTAGAACAAATAATGAATAAAGCAAAATAATGCATAGCAAAAGAACGTAGTATAGGCTGCGGCTTGATACCCGCAAAGTTTTATGAAAATATAATTCAGAATCAAATTAAGCACTGCACATAGGATTGACGGAATAACAACCGTTAATTTTCTTTCATAATATTCCTGTACTCTTGCAAACAGTTGGAACATATAGTTAAAGTAGACACCTATACAAATCGGAATAATTACATCAACACTATCAATATACTTTGTTCCGCCAAATATCAACACAATTTCTCTGCTAAAAAGCATAATTACAGCTAACATTGCAGCGACAAAAAACAAAACCTGATCCGCTCTCTTAGCCATAACTTTATATTCGCCAGATTTCAATTTCTGATATTGGTATGGCGCGAAAGTAGCGTTAATTGCATTTGTAATAAGGTTTATCAAACTTCCTGCGGAATATGCAATACTATATAGGGCCACATCACTTGGGCCACATAAATAGTTAATCATAATCTTATCGGAACTTTGTAAAACAAATTCTGACAAATAGTGTGGCATCAGCGGGATACAAAATCCTAATGAAAACAGCCAAATTTTCTTGTCATAGAATTTCTTTCCTTTTTTAAACACTGAACAATACAGCACTATTCCTATCAGTGCCATTACAATTGTGTTCGAAAGAACTCTCGCTTCTGCAGTAGGACTGACAAAAACTACTGCAACAACTCCAAATAGGGTCGAGCCAACTGTGGACAACAGTGTAACAGCCACGAGTGTTTTATAATCATAGATATATCTTTTGTATAATGACCAGCATTGAACAACAGCTTGGAAAATAAAACTAGCAAAAAGGCAGCAGACCAGTTGAGGGGACAACCCTAACCATTCTGCAACCAAATTTCTAAAACTTATTCCAATAACCAGCCATGTTAAAGACAATACTAATTCTAATCCACATACTGCTGACAGAACCATTTCCTGGTTCTCGTATTTGACATACAAGTTCATCATAGCCTTATACAGGCTAAGCGTAACAAGCATCATCAATACGGTTTCCCACGAAAGATATGTGCTATATAGGCCATAATTTTCTGTTGAAAGCAACCGCGTAAATATAGGGGTTGCTATCATACTAATACCACGCTGTAAGAAGCTACACACGGTAAACCAAAATGCTGCTTTAACAGGTTTAGACATTCCTATATACTTATTTTTTATTGTTTCTACTGTGTGTTGCATCCACCTATCCTCATTTCTTCATTGCAGTATTATAACTTTTTATATAGACGTGCTGGTCTTCCAAAATAAATGGCATTGTCTTCAAGATCAGTTGTTACAAGAGAGCCTGTTCCAACAACTACACCTTTTCCAATAGTCACTCCGGGCATTATTATTGTGTCAGCGCCAATCCAAGAGCCAGAACCAACCACAATACGTTTTGTAATCCCCTTAGCTGCGCGTCTGTTTTCATCGCCAATTTCATGTGTTCCATTAATAAAATGGACATTCATAGCAATATTACAATTTTCACCGATTTCAATGTCATCTCCTAAATCAAACCAGCAATTGTAATTAACGAATGTCCCCCCCCAACGGACAATTTTCCCGGTCCGGGACCCAGAAAGATTCTTGGAGAAAGATAACAATTTTTCCCAATTCTATTTCCAGCTAGACGATATAAAATGGGTCTGAGTTTAATCGGGCATGCCACTCCTGCAGCAAGCCAATTCTGAAGAAGGTCCGAACAAATAAGTTGTATTCCTTTTCTAGCTTCCTTTAGTCGCCGTTGAACTCCTCTTATTACTTTTTCAAACATCTTAATTCTCCTGTAAAAAAACTTGCAGTTCCTCCGGTGTTCCCAAAACATGAACCTTCTTTGCATCAACAATGCTGATTGTTACGGGCATACCTTTTTCAATCATAAAATTGTAAAGAGGAGCAATATACTTCTCGTTTTTCTCTAAGTGACTCTCATCTGCGTAATACTCCTCATAGAGTTCCTTGTACAATTTAGCAGATGAGAAATAATAAGCACCTAATGTACAATTGTCAGAGATACGCTTCTTTTCTCGTACTTCTACAGCTTTTCCTTCCGAATTCAGCTTTACAAAACTCCAATGATCTCCATCTGCATGGAAGCACGGGATATGTCCGTCGCCTGAAATATCTTCATATTTCATTTCATTGGGCTCTACATAAGTATCAATATTGTACACCATAATGGAATCATTCTCGTCACAGTAAGGAATTGCCAGCATACAAGTCGTTGCCTGTCCATCCGTCATATGATCCAATTCAACAATTTTCACGTCATGAATTCCATATGCAGCACAATGCTTCTTAATAAATTCCTCTGCATGATCTTCCGCTCTGACAACAAACACATATCTGTCGACATGCTTATTATAACCAACCAAGCTGTCCATAGACCAGTCAAACAGAGTTTTACCTTTAGCTTCAATCATATATTTGGGGCAATTATATCCTACTTTCCGAAAACGGCTACCCAAACCTGCCATTGTAATTATAATGTCCATTTAGCTTCTTCCTCTCAATCTTTGCATTTAGATTTATTGCAAATTTCATTCAACTCATCCACTGAGCAGTTTAGGAATTCATCCGGGCGAACGGTTCTATCATCGACATAGAAACCTTTATGTCCTGGCCACGGTTTGCCGTATAAAATTTCATCGTATGGAATGTCCCACTTGTCCAGCCACGATAACAACACTTTCGCAGTGTTTTTATTAATCAGCCCTATATTCCCGTTATAGGAATTCATATTTCGAGATGTAAATAAAACAATTCTGGCCCCGTTATCATGGTAAAATTTCAATTTTTCCACCATTTCTTTGTACGGAACTAAGTCCTCATACTTTTCATCTTTTTTCTTAATCGGGCACAATGTCCCGTCTATATCAAAAACAAACGAATATTCATCAAACATCCTTTTCTTCTCCTTCAACCTGTATATTAACCACTCTATTTAGAATTTCCAATCCAGTTCCCAGCATAACCATTTGGTGTCTAATGCTCTCACCATGAAGTGGGATCATGCTCAGGAAGAGCAACGCTTCTATTAGTTCGACTTTTCTGAGATCATTGCCGATTTCTGCCGCAAACGTATCCAGAAACACTTTATACAAATCAAATTCTCTCTTACGATCTTGAATGCAATAATTAATGCAGGATGTCTCGGTGTTATAATCAAGATCGAATAAATCTTTTATAATAAAATCATATTTTCCATCTACACTATGGAACAATTTTGCGAGTTCATAGCGGAAATCACCGTAGATATCATATGTGCCAAATTTACCGCGCGGATCAATCACTTTAATAAAAGAAAAATTTGAGTCCACCATAATATTGGCGAAGCACAGATCTCCGTGAATAATACTAAAAGTATCCACATCATATAGCATCTCTGGTATTGCCTTTTTTAATGCTACAATGACCTTCTCCAAAGGCCGATATTTCTTTCCATTCACTGTTATCGGTGACTCAAAGAAAGTTAAAAATCGTTCATCTTTCTTCATCTTTTCAAAGCGCTGCAGAGTTTTCGTCAAATACATCTCTTCCAGTGCCAATCGGATACTTGCATCCTTCACCGTATAGCGTTTGAAGTCATCGCACACAAAGCGAATTCGATTAAAAATATCTACCCATTGCTGCAATGTCAAATCGCCATAGAGAAACAACTCATGGACAGTATGATATGCATAATACTCCATAGAAACATATGGATTAACATAAGATGTTGAATAATCAAAAATTCTAGGTCTGACATACTCAACATCTGCAGGCAGCTTTAAATACCATTTAATCTCACCGATAAACTTATCCTTATCATCACTTGTCTTTTTCAGTATGCCGCGGTTTTTATCAATTGTAATATGATTAAACTCTCTAGCGCGCACCTCAAGTTTTGAATTATAGTACTTATCCTCATGTCCAATGTCAAACCAATTGTGCGTCAATACTGCTTGCATAGGATGTTTCTGGCTATAAAGTTCTAGTGCATGATAAAAAGAGTTCATTTTTTTATTCTTTTTTTGAACTGCATCTCTCAAGCACTCTCTAAAATCATGTGTATTAGTAATTTTGAAGACACCAACAAATAGTTTCTTCTTTATTTCCTCATTTATAGCTTCCTTGTCATATATATGTGTGATTTTCCCGCTTTCTTCATCAAAATATGTCCAAGTCTCCGACATATAATCTTCTTGATAGAAAACCGCATCACCGCAAATATCAGTAATTGGATCCATGACAATAGTATCTGCAAAATTAATTACAACAGGCTCATCTATATCTTCAATAGCATAAAGAATAGTGTAACCAAGATCCTTAAGTTCCGGCAACCTTTTTAACTTAATCCCATTTCCAAGTACTTTTCTCAATCGTCTTTCAACTTTATCTGCATTTTCATAACAGATAATATCTACTTCTGTGTGTAAATTTTTATATTGATCATAAATATAATCAAATGTTATTCTCTGATTAATCGGGTAAATAATAGCAGGCAACTTTCCTAATTTTTGTAATTCTTCAGGTACGAGCTTTGCACTAGGAATAATTACCCTAAAATTCTCTGCCATATAGCTATACTCCTCTCATCTCTATTTAAAAATGACATCTGCATACCTTTCATATTCCGGTCTATACTGCAATATTCCAGAATAAAGATTAAGCCAGTTTTCAAAATCAAAATTTTCTGTTTTTAATTTTTCTGCTGAATCGCTTTCAAAATAGTCCCCATAATAATGGTGCAGTCTATAACGTTCTTCATACTTCGGCCACACAATATCTAAATCCTTCATACTGATACAAATAAGATTATTTTTAACTCCCATCCAATAATCTTTAACTGTATCATCACCTGCATATCCAAGCGTCTGAAAATACGTTTTCATTATATAGACTTCTGGTGCAATCATTAATTTAGAAAATTCGCGTTTTGTTGCATTTTTCTTTATTTCGACATAGCGTTCCCTCGTATCTAAAGGGATAGAAAAAAGTTTTAACATATCAGATGTTTTTCCAAAATAGAAAAAGTCACTAATTAGATATGGGTAAAAAAGGTTTCCATATGCCATAGACAATGCGACTATTCGCCCTGTCTCATTTTCCGCTACTGTCTCTTTAGAAAAATTTTGAATCAATGCCCTACAATAATCCAAAAAATGCGACTTACAAATTTTTTGATCCGTTCTCGTCTTGGCTACATATTTTGCTCCCAGTTCCGCCGCCTTTTTGATGCCACCCAGTGAATTCGTCAATTGATAGTTTACCATCAATGTACCCGTACAAGTCGGCTTTGAATTTAAAACAACGTACGCTCCCATTGCTTTTATTTGATCAATAGCCTCTTTGGGTTCATCATCCCATGTTGATACTATTATATATGCACTCGGATACATTTTTTTGTAATATGCGACAGTTGTTACGGTAAATTTTTCTTCTGTTCTAATGGGTCCTTGCATAACAATAGCATATGATGCACTTGCTGGATAATCAAACAGGTGTGCATCATCCAATTTTTTTGGAATTTTTCGATATGCTAATTGATATCGGTCATTTTCTGCAATGCGACAAGCCTCTGACATAAAAAAGTCCGTACCGTCTTTTTTCATTTTATTTATTATACAATATGGTATTAATAGGCTCTTTCTCAACGCCTTATTGACTATGTCCCTAACGCTCATTTATACTTCCTCATTTTCTTGAATCATCCTTATTCTACACATGGAATACTCTACAATTGATATATAAAACGGCATTGCAAAAGCAAAAATATCCCAAAAAGAATCAATATTAATATTTGTTAATATAATAAGCAAAGTCATTCCTAATACAAGTAGCGATATATTAGAATCAACTTTTCTTGCCTTATATGCAACATAAACACCCCTAATAAATATCACCAGATATAGAAGAGCCATTCCCACTCCAAGCATGTATACGCTTCTTAGCAGTCCTATGTCTGAAATATCTCCTCCTATAGGGGTTCTCGTATCCCTTCCTAATAGTAATCCAATCCCACTCAATGGTTTTTGTAAAAATTGCATTCCAAAGTATGAAATTGCATTAAATCTAGCTACTGTTGATGCACCTGTTTCCGTGTTTGAGGCAGAAAAACTTGCGATTAATTTCTCCGCAGCAGGTGAATTAATCAAATATACTACCACACATATTAACAGTGCCGTTCCTATGATACCTTTTCTGCTATTCGGCTTATTTTTAAGCATTAGCAAAAGAATCAATATACAAATTTGATAAATCATCATGGAGCGTGCCTGCGTAATATACGTCATATACCACACGCCAAGCACTATCATTCCGACATACAATACTCTTTGCTTTAATTTTTCAGCGGTTGAATACAAATAAAACGTTATCGGCAAATATATCAGTCCCAAACAAGGTGGATTTATTCTGAGCACTCCATTCCTAATCCACCCTACAGCTGCTCCTTCCAATGCGATTGCCGGAAGTATATCTACTCCAGTTGCTACATAATACAGTGAAATAGCTCCTCGTATAACATATGATCCTGCACATAGGAAAGTCAAAATCTTAAGGAATTTTCTAAATTCTATTCTTTCTAATCGTAAGATCTTATATACTGGAAGCGCCAAAAAGAAATACAAATAATTCAATGCGGATGCAGCAATAAAAATAAAATCGACACTATATTTTTCCGATGTATTAATCAGTCCTATAGTCACCACTATCAACATAATCAAAAATTCTATTGAAATCATTCTGCTTCCCATTTCAGAATAAAACAATGATAATAGAATTGTAATACACCCTATTGCCAAATAAAACATTACTAACGGATTTGATATATAGCTTGTTGAAAAAATAGGAAAAACATTTCCAAGTAGCTTTGTATATCCCAATTGCATTGTCAATAGCAGGAAAATATTAAATTTAATAATAGAGCTATATCTAACCTTCAATTTCATTCCCACCTTTCTGCAAAATACGTTTAATCCTCATATTAAAGTCATTTCCAAATCACAACTTCACACATAATATCCTGATGCAAAAGTTTGTGAACTTTCTCGCTTGTTTTTATAATTTTATAAGCCTCTTCAAACGTGCCGTTTCCACCATTCACCAACCAGTTGCAGGTGTTTTTTCCAAAATGAACCCCTTCTATATTTTTAGGATATAAAATAGATATCAACCTCAACAGTTTTCCATTACATTTTGAAAAGCAAGAACCAAAGCAACCTTTGCCATACTCAAAATTTGCTTTACAAAACGTAAGTCTATCTCTTTTCTTCCTATCAGACTCTTTATCATTAATTACCTGACAAACAATTTCGGCACCCAAGATTATATACTTTCCCCTCTGAAACATTGAGGTTCGATGTGAAAAGCCGCAATCATTCGCTACAATCACTTCGATGTCCTTTTTTTCAAGATTAAAAACTTTTACTTTTTTCACAAACTCTGCGATTGTAAAAAGCGGCGCACTTTCTCCACCTATGCCAGCATTCATACATATAATGCCACCAAACATTGCCGGAAGTCCAATTAGTTCTTCAAAACCACCATACCCTCGTTCATTAACAAATGAAATAACTTTTTGTATACGATTTGAAGCACCTATATAGAATCGACCATTTCCTAAATCCGTCAATTCAGTACATGCTTCTTTCATACTGATTACAGATTCAAACTCTCTTTGATCATTGATTAATAAGTTTGAACCTCCAGAAAGCAAATAGACCTTTCCCTCTTTTTCATACAATTCGGCAGCAATATGAATGAGTTCCTCCTCATTTTCAGGCAGGTATAAAATTTTCGTATATCCGCCTATGTGAAGAGTTGTCTTGGTTGCCAATTTAACATTTTTTTGTATTTTCATTCTCCTTATCTCCCATTCTCACTGCCAATCAATGACAAACCCTTCTTCTTACTTTGCTGTAATATTGCAAATGATTTCATCGCACCGCTTAGTAGCTGCATTCAGACTGAATTTTTCTACATAAGTTTCCCATGAATTTTTTAGAATTAAAGTCCTTGCCTCATTGTCTAATCCATAATAAAATTTAATATCTGAAATAAAATCCTGCGCTGTATTTGCGATAAAACCGTTTTTGCGATCAATCAAATCATATCCTATATTTCCGTGATCTGTTGTCATAACCGGAAGGCCATAAGATAGAGCCTCTGCAATTTTCACCTTCATACCACCACCATCAAAAATCGGTGCCAAAACCATTTCCGTTTCGTTAAAATATGGTTCCATGCTATCAGGTGAATCCACCAGCTTTACTCCACTTTCCTGACAGGACTGTTTGACTCGCTCGTTCGGTCTAAAACCAGCCACTGTAAGATCACAAATACTTCTTACAGCTGGATAAACTTCCTTCAAAAACCACACTGTTGCATCTGCATTCGGGCCAAACCAAAGAGATCCTGTAATCAGGCATTTAACTCGTTCACTAATTTTACCATTGAAGACCTTAGTATCTTTTGCCAAATTAACAGCAACAGGGAAAATTTGCACTTTATCAGGTGATACATTATATAGCTCAATTAGCCTCTTCTTATCGAGTTCAGTAATTGCTAAAACAAGATCACTATTTGCAATCATATAACCTTCGCGTTTTTTAGAAATCAAATATTTGGCACCGTTCATAAAAGTCTTATGTGCTGTAAAATTGATTTTAAAGAAATCATGCTCGACATTATGTGCTCGAACAATAATCTTGCCTCGGTATCCAGATTTCAATATATCTCGGATAAAATAATCCATTTTTGTGAATTCCACAAAAATCACTTGGTACTCATTATAATCTATCTTTGTTCTTTTCCATCCAAGATAGTGTCTATCAAAATAAAAATGCATCAGAGTCCATACTTTTTCAATTTTATTGATAGATTTTTCAAGATATATGGTTTTATTATACCAAGATGCTATAGCTTTATCTTTTATCTCTGGACCAATATAATCCACTACAGCATTAATATTGTTTAATGCATACGAAAACAAAAGCGTTCCTATCTCTCCTCCTGACGTATGCCCTGGTGCTTGAGTTGCTATATGCAAAATTCTCATCTAAAATTCCTCACTTTTCACACATAGAAATCACCTTTTCGAAGTAATCCTTATGTTTTTTTACAATTTGATTTGTATCAAATTTAGACTTTTTTATTTGTTTAAAATTATTTTCAAATTCAGGATAAATTTCCTTGTGATTTTTCAAGACATAAATCATTTTTTCAGCCAATTCATCAACGTCTGCAGGCGAGAAGAAAATCCCATTTCTTCCATCTTCTATATATTCCTCGAATGCTTCTAAACGTGATGCAAGAATCGGCTTTTCGTAGTTCATTGCAACCATCATTGCGCCGCTTTGCGCAATGCTTTCATAAGGCATGACAACATAATCTGTTTCTGCAAACAACTCTGGAATATCTTCGTTTGGTATTCTACCAATTTTTGTTTCAAACAGCTCTGGGTGAATAATATGTTCTTGATATTCCGACCAATTGCTACTTGATCCGGCTATAATCACTCTAAACGGAATCTTCACTTCCGCAAATGCTTTCTCTGCTGCATCAATCAAAACATCTAATCTTTTATATCTACGTATGTTTCCA
Organism: Coprococcus sp. TM115-187; assembly: GCF_027679115.1. Lineage (NCBI taxonomy): Bacteria > Bacillati > Bacillota > Clostridia > Lachnospirales > Lachnospiraceae > Coprococcus > Coprococcus sp. TM115-187. Next base: position 241,653 of record NZ_JAQEKS010000001.1, read on the forward strand.
TATCCTAAAAATGTAATTCTTGTATCTGCCCTTGTATGAATTGCTTTTCCATAATCTTTAAGTAAAAATGGAGCATACAAAACATTTTTCCCTTTTACACGCTTTTTCAATTCTTCATATTGCACCTTTGAGTATGCGTGGAAATTTTTAAAGCGATTAATTGCAAACCAATTATAAAATTTTTCTATGATTGGATGACTTCCGCCTTTAAGTACTGTAACGTTATGAATTCCTAGGACAACATTTTTAGGGTTTATAAGGAGTCCTAATGTCGGCGTATAAAAAGGCATATTACCCATAGCTGTATAAATCAGATCATAGTTGCTTTTTTTTATATATTTCAAAAACTCAACATAACACATCAATGCATCCGGACTGCTGTTTTTTCGTCCTATCAATATATATTCAAAGTGACTAACTTTGTCTTTCAGCAATTCCAATTCATTTGAATAGTCAATTTTTTCATTTTCTTTGCGAAGAATATACCAATTGATATCAAAGTATTCTTGCAACAGAGGAACAATATAAATATCTGTATCCAAAAAACAAGTTGCAGTTATCCACGCAATTCTCTTTTTATCCATTTGTCTCTCCCTCTATTGCCCGAATGATCCATTTTTTCGAGTCTTTTCTCAGTGGTTCCAAAATGCGATTGACATCATCATAATTTACTGGGCAATAATCCTCTTCATTCATATCCAATCTGTTTGATAATCCTAACGCATCAAGTAATGTCATAACTCGCACAGGATTTCCCTTATTTTTAAATGACACAAAATTCTTTTCCAAATTAATAGATAGTGCTGTCCCGTGAAAAGAATCTGTAACCACAACTTCTGCATTTGCAATTAATGCAAGAAAATCGGCCACCGTAGCACCCAGAATTATTTTATCGCTTTCTATTCGTTTAACCGCAATGGATTGAATTGACCAAACCGGCAATTTCAATTTATTTGCCAGTTTGGTCATTCTGGACTTATAGGTTTCATCTGGTGCAAGGAAAAACGTCAAAATGTACTTTTCTTTTATCTTCCTGTACTGAATCGATTTTTGAACGAGATTCTGCATCCATTTTTCTTTATCGATCAGAAACGTAGGATCCATGAGCACCTTAATCTGATTATCTGTTGTTTCTTGGAGTTGTATCTTTGCAAACTCTTCTCGAACGCTAATAGCATCAAACTGTTCAAAAGCTTCTCGAAACATCCGCTTTTCTCCATCAGTCAATGTTACAGAACCCATACTTGAAGAAATTGATATTCTTTTTGACGCTTGTCCATGCATTAAAAGAAACGTATCATCCAAACCATTTGTAATCTCACGATTCCATACTTGGTCACTTCCGACTACCAGCACATCGTAAGATGCATTATCCAATGCTTCCTTTGTTTTATATTTATTCTTAGATACTTGGCAGTACTGCTCTATATTGCCAAATGCCTTGCTCTTGTAATATCGCTTTTTGAATACAACATCCTTAACAAATGAAGTAAGAAAACCGGTCATTCTACCGTTTTCCGAATAAAAAATTTTTCGGAATCGTTGTTCATATGGATTTGTATAGTCTACAAGCTCCGCTTCATATCCAGCTTGATTCAAAAAGGCTACTGTAGCATATGCCTGTAAATGTGCGCCATAACTATCTGCACGGTGAAATGTCAGTACTCCGATTTTCTTCATTTACTTTTAACTCCTTATTTTGTCACTCATTTCCAAAAAATCTATCCTCAAGCATCAGACACAGGCAATGATATACTGGCAGATGTAATTCCTGAATCATATAAGTCTCTGTCTGAGGAACTTTAATACATACATCACTCAAAACGTCAAGTTTACTATCTTTGGCACCTGTCAAGCCAATTACCTTCATGCCCTTTGCATGTGCAGTAACCGCTGCATACAAGATGTTCTTGCTGTTTCCACTTGTAGATATGCCTAAAAACACATCTCCTTCTGCCCCATAGCCATTAACCTGCTGTGCAAAACAAAGTAGTGGCTCGCAGTCATTCATATATGCCGTAGAGAGTGCCGGATGTCCGTCCAACGCAATTGCTGGAAGTGCTCCCTGCAAGTTTTCAGCAAGAGTCTTTCCAAGTTCTTCACTCTCATTAATCAATTTCTGAGAGATTGCTTCATCCAATTTTCTTGCAAGCTTAAATCCCTTCATCAATTCTCCAACAATATGTTCCGAATCTGCAGCAGAACCACCATTGCCCGCTACAAGGAGCTTATGGCCTGCAGCGTAGCTTTCCTCAAGCATAAAGTATGCACGAATAATACTGTCTTCACAGCACTCTAAAACAGGATATCTAGAAATCAACAATTCCACATGCTTTTTCAATTTACTACTAAGATCTCTCATCGTTATTACTCTCTTTCCATCATACATTCGGCTCATACGCTTCTGGCGTATAATGAATGACTCTTGTTCCGCCATCCTCAAATTCAAACGGAATATGCATCAAATCGCGCATTGCCCAGCGAACTGAATCCTGCCGCTCTGGCTGCACATAGAATACCAAGAATCCACCGCCGCCTGCGCCCAGCAACTTTCCTCCCAGTGCTCCGGCAGCCATGCCTTTTTCATAGAGTTCATCAATGCTGTTCGTGGAAACCGCCGAGCCAGTCTGGCGTTTAAGCTTCCATGTATGGTCCAGCATTCTACCAAAATCATCAAGATCCGCATTCTTATCTGTCAGAACATGCTCTGCGTCATCAACCAATGCTAACATTTCTTTCAGTTGTGCAGTCTTATCCTGTTTACTTGCTGCATTTGCTTTCTGCACATCTGAAGAAAAACGGGTAAACCCAGTAAAGAACATCATTAGGTTTTGATTGAGCTGCTTCTTTCTCTCTGGCGAAATAATAACCGGTAAAACCTCATACCCATCTGCGTTAAAATTGATACGGTTAAATCCACCAAAAGAAGCGGCTATTTGGTCTTGCCATCCACCAGCTTCTTGGCAAAGATTACGCTCCAAATAAATAGCTTCATCTGCCAACTTCTTCTTGTCAGCATACTTGCCCTTCAAAGCATAAAAAGCATTCAGCATTCCGACCGCAAATGAGCTCGATGTTCCAAGACCTGATCTTGCAGGAAGATCTGCTTCATATGTTAGTCGAATCTCATGCATATCAAGCATTTTCATCGCATTTCGGATTGCTGGATGCTGTATATCATCAATACTTGTTACACGTTCTGTCTTAGAATAAGAAAGCTCTGTTGAATAATCAAAAAAACGAGGCAAATGGCGTACATTAACATAACAGTACTTATCAAATGTTGTTGATAACACTGCACCACCATATTCTTTAAAAAAGCTCTCCATATCCGTTCCACCACCAAAAAAAGACATACGAAACGGTGTTTTTGTAATAATCATTTCAATTTCTCCCACTCTTTTGTTTCTATGTTGTATTTTTTTATCATTCTTGCAGGAACACCTGCCACAACGCAATAATCCGGCACATCTCGTGTCACAACAGTGTTTGCTGCTATAACGCAATGCTTGCCGATATGGACATCACCCACTATTGAGACATGTGTTCCAATCCAGCTTCCTTCTCCAATCCTTAACTCTTGATGCCCATTGTTGTGTGGAGAGTAAACACCTTGATTCATAACTGGTTTAGATATATCTTCATAGCAGTGATCTACGGATGCTATATAATTATCTGGTCCTATTAAAACCGAATTTTCTATTATAATATTTCCTGTAAATCTATTCCGAGTTCCTAAATCGCAGTAATCTCCAATGAACATCTTGGTTCCTGCAAATAGGTCGCAATCCGGACGGATGGAAACATTTTTCCCCAGTGTAACATTTTTACCATTTACCACACGGACATTTTTACCAATGTATACCCCCCGGGAACACTCTATACCGTTCAAATGACACCTAATACTTCCCAGAAAATGTTTTACGAAGTTTTTAATCATCTTTAGTCTCCTCGTTAACCTTCTGTATCACTCGCAGCAACGTTTCTGCATAATTTCTTTCAGAGCATTCATTTTCCAAAAAAAATCTACATCTATTTGCATTCTCTGCTGCCTTATCAGGATGTTCTTGCCAGTATTTAATCTGTTTGACCCATTCATCTATACTGTTACCACACAGTACACCTTTATTTCCTCCGAAATACTCTCTCGTTGTTACGGTGTTCGATGTGATAACTAATTTGTTATTCCCTGCTGCGTGAAATAATACAATTAATCCTGCTGGAGCTTCCGTATTAAGTGGCATTACCATTAATTCTGACTCAAGCATAAGTTTCGCAAATTCACTTTCTGGGATATCAAATTTTGCATTTACATTTTTTCCAAAACATGTCTTATACTCTTCAAAACATTGCTGTGGCATTGCGAAATTAAAAATTGTATCTGGCATTCTTTCTGCAATTTGAGTCAAAAGATTCCAATCTCTTCCGTTTCGTCCACCACAAAAAACGCTATTATGCCGCACTTCTAATCCTGTGCATTCGGTATACCCCCCCCCTGTATGTATCATGAAGTAATGTATACCTAGTAGAAATTCCAAGCTGCCGGTTGATCCACTGCCCGTATTCTGTAGAAGTAACGGTCGCATAGAAACTTTTCGATTTTAATGCAGTACGATATAACTGTTTAAGGATCCTGTTTTTTAATGTATTTTTTGTTTTCAATAGAATATTAATTGCGATAATCTTCCTCTTTTTATTTTGCAGTTTGCAAAGCCACCAACACAAAACCCCCATCAAATCATATGCGCATACAATGGTATCATTTTCATCAGACCTCTTTATGCAGTCATTACAAGCCTGTATCAGTTCTTTAATGGACTGCAAATGCTTTTTCTGGTATACAAATTCAATTTTTGAAATTTCATATTCTGTATCATGTAAAAATTGCCATCCAGACCACGGAGGCATGTTAAACAACATATATGTACTCATCATTTATTCCTCAAACACACTTTATTCGGATACAAGAAGAACTCCAGCCACTTCGTCTTTTTCATAATCCATGTAGCTATAATCGGACCTGCAAAGCTGATTCCAAGTCCCAGTACCACATGTGCCACAGCATTCGTAACGCCAACCTTCAGTAGAACAGATCTCAGTGATGCTGCAAACAGTGTATGCATCAGAAAAATCGGCATTGTGTATTTTGCAAGAAAATCCATACCTCTACCGAGCTTTTCCTCAAAATCTGTCACCATCAAGATAACAGCTACGCAAGCCAATAACCCCATTATAAAAGAGATTGCACCGCCGCTGATTCCCGCTGCATATACTACAACACTCAGAATCACAAACAGCAACCCTAATATCGTTCCTTGTACTTTTCTACCCTTCAACTGTACATTAAATGTATAAATGCTCATACCGAGCACAAACCAGATTTCGTTTGAAAGAACTGTCGATACAGCGTAAACGCTGTACCCCCCCCAGTTAAAATCAGGGCTTTTGCAGCCAATGCAACTATTAGTCCTACCACAGTCGCTTTCACACTGCTAAAAGTCGGTGTAACCAAAAAGATAAAGAACAATGCGTATAGATACCAATACGGAGCAGTCGGGTGAAGAAGCAGTGTATCACAAAGACCGCCAATCTGGTCGTTAACACTACTTGAGAACACCTTTTTCAGCACCCAGGTAGCAGTCGTAAAAGTGGCATAAGGTACGCCCAGTGCTAATGCCTTTTTCGCCATATTCTTGCACCAACTACCCACACTATTTACCTTGCTGTAGTTCTGATACAGGTATCCGCTACAAATGAAGAACAACGGCACATGGAAGTAGTAAATTGTTGTGTTGAACCACTCATACAAATCATTTTCAGCCAGAATATTCGCCTTCGTCATGCTTTGGAAGAAATGGCCCAGCACAACCAATATACAGGCCATGACTTTTACATCATCGACCCATTTTTCTCTTGTTCTTACCGCTGTCTTTTCACTCATTACTTCGTCTCCATCTGCTGTGCAATATCAGCATCCACGATTTCCTCGCCGGTCTTATGCTTCAGCTGCTCCTTGGAGGCTTCACTCAGACCGTTGTTGATCACACAGTTCATATCGCAGGTGCTGCACTTATCCAGATCCTCTTTGGTGACTTTGCCATCACGGTAATCACGGCAAATCTTCAACTCGTACATGCTGTACGGATGCTTGGTAAACAGAGCCTTAAACTTGTGAACCAGAACCCATGTAGCGGGCTTCCAAATGTACTTGTGCATAGCAGGACTTACACTACCAATCATCCAGCAGTCACGGTCGCAGCAGCGAACCTTTGCACGAACCTTCTCGGCCTCCGGGCTGTTCCACAGCTCATCCCAAGTCTGGTTGTTCAGGTTACCCATAACCTCTTTGTCCTTGGTACCGTTGCAAGGCATAACATCGCCATACGGGTCGATAAAGAAAGTATCGAAACTCATGTCGCAAGGCAGCAGACGCTTCTGACCATAGATGTAGTTGATCAGGCCGTGGTTAAAGTACGCACGGAACCACTTCTTCGGGCTATTGCTGCGGAGCAGTTCATTGACCAGATTCTCGAAGTTCTTCGCAACCATCGGACGGTCATGGATGATGTTCTTTGCCTCAACGAAGTAGAAGCTGTTGTGCAGAGAAGCAGTTGCAAACTCCATGCCCATCTCATCGGAAATCTTGTACAGAGGAACCAAGTCAGGAGCGTTCTTGTCCTGAACAGTCATGCCGAAACCAACGTCCTTCATGCCCATCTCACGCAGCTTCTTCAGCGTACCGTAACCACGCTGGTAGCCATTCTGCAGGCCACGAATCTCATTGTTGGTCTGCTCCAGACCCTCGATAGAGATACGGATACCGATCTGCGGGAACTCTTTGCACAGGTCAACAATACGATCGGTGAAGAAGCCGTTCGTGGAAATAACGATACGGTCAGACTTCTTATACAGCTCACGCACGATATCTTTCAGGTCAGTACGGATGAACGGCTCGCCACCGGTGATATTGGTGAAGTACATCTTCGGCAGCTTCTTGATGGTTTCAATGCTGATTTCCTCTTCCGGCTTGGAAGGCGCTTTATAACGGTTGCACATGGAGCAACGAGCGTTGCAACGGTAAGTGACAATGACCGTACCATTCAGTTTCTTTTCGCTATTGTTAGCCATTTTTCTAATACCTCTATCTCTCTTTTTATCTATAAACCTTCATAATTTTCTCGTAATACTCATCAATGGTATCGAAGCTGATGTCCTTGCAGTTCTTGCTATACTGCTCACACATCTTCTCATCACCCCAGAGCTTCTCGATCTTCTTCTTCAGATCTTCGGCATTGCCGCTTTCAAACAGCTCACCGGTCTTGCCAACCTGAATCAGCTCCGGAATACCACCAATGTTCGCTCCCAGTACCGGCGTGCCGTACATCTGGGACTCCATCACGGAGAACGGGCAGTTCTCATACCACTCAGACGGGTAGATTGAGAACCGTGCCTCACAGATGAGCTTTTCCAGTGCCTCGCCTTTCTGGAAACCAACGTTTTTGATGTTCTTAATACCATTTACTGTCTCTTCCAGCGGGCCAGTGCCGGCGAAGATGAACTGTACATCTGGAAGTTCCTTGCAGACCTTGATAAGTGTGCCGATACCCTTCTCCTCGGAGAAACGACCGAAGTACAGCGCATAGTCCATCCGCTGATACTTACAGAGGATTACCCCCCCCCAGATAAATCGGGATGAGCTTGTTACAGTAAGCTTCAAGATCATCTCTCTCAAGGTTAAGGCACGCCTTTGCGTACTTATCGGTTTCTGCCGGATCATTCCAAAGCTCCTTGATAATAGATGCCAGTTGCTTGGAATCCCGGCTTGTGAACAGTCGTCCATCCACACCATCTGTAATCAACTCAGGAATGCCACCGATATTTGCGCCGATGACAGGAGTTCCGCGTTGCTGACTCTCCATAACAGAGAACGGGCAGTTTTCATAGACTTCCGAAGGGCAAATAGAGAACTTTGCTTCCCGAATCAGTTTGTCCAATGCATCGCCAGTCTGGAAACCAACATTCTTAACATTTTTCAGCTGATTGACCTTGTCTTCCAATGGGCCAGAACCAGCAAAAATAAACTGAATATCTGGCAACAGATTGCAGGTCTCAACAAGTGTGTTGATTCCCTTCTCTTCAGAGAAGCGGCCGAAGTAAAGGACATAATCTTTCTTTTCAACCTCTTTAGGCTCTACCTTCTCCACAAAGTTGTGCATTGCGATTGTCTTAGTTGCAAACAACGGATTCGTGTCCATCTTGGTTTTCAAGAATTCCGAGCAGCAAATAATCTTGTCAATGTACTTGTATGCTCCGTTCCATTTCCAGAATTCCGCCTCCATCATGCCCACAATAGACTTTGCAGTAGATCCGTGAACACATTTTCCCTTTACGCAATTCATGAAATGACCACCGAGGCACTTCTCACAATTTTCATGTGTAATAGGGTTCTTTAATTGATGGTTCGGACAAACCAGCTGGTAGTCATGTGCCGTGAAGATAATCTTACAATCCCTTCCGGTCTCCTTGCGCCACTTCACGATTTCCAGAATGATGGAAGGTGTCAGCTGGTAGTTGAAGTTGTTCAGGTGACAGACATCCGGCTTGAAGTCGTCCAGAACTTTTCTCAGCTGCACCCGCGCTTCCTTGCTGTAGATGGTCTTGATGGGGTAGGTCAGCTTGCTCAGTTTGCTGCCACCGTGAAAGTCCATATCAGATGTATAAGCATTGACCCGGTTGCCTACGCAGCGGCCTTCGTGCTCCATTCCGAAGTACTGAACCTCGTGTCCATGCTGCTCCAGTGCCTCACCCAATTTGAATATATACGTCTCGCTGCCGCCGTTTCGGTGCAGAAATTTATTCAAAATCAGCGTCCTCACGTTAAATTTCTCCTTATTCTATGTTCTATTTCACTACCTCTGTTCAGATGAAGCACTTCCAATGTATTGTTCATAAACCAGAGTGCTCCATACAAACGCAGGTAGTGATACTGAAAGTTCTTATGATAAAATCATCTGCTGTTGCCGAACCTAGGTAGCGAGATAAAAACCACACTCGCAGCTCCAAGCTTCTCTTGAAAAGTGCCGTAAATACGCTATTTTCCCTGCATTTTCACTATGTACATCTCACCACCTGCGTTCGGTTAGAGGAGATTATTTATTATTAATACTCTCATCGGCTCTTCTCCCCATACAATGCAAGTGTTTTATCCACTACTTCATCCCAGTTGTATTTTGCACAGATAAAGTCGGCTGCCTGTTCTTTTAACTTTCCTACCTTCCGAATATCATCGCATGCGTCCTGCAGTTTTTCTGTCAGGTCCTTGATATTGGATTTTCGGAATATGATTGCTTTATCTTCTACCACCTCGGTACATTCCGGTATATCAGATACCAGACAAGCATTTCCATAACTCATGGCTTCCAGAAGACTTAATGGCATTCCTTCCAGATCAGACGGCAGCGTATAGATGTAAGCGTTGCTGTATAATTCATCCAGCATCGCTCCCTGCACAAATCCGGTAAAGAGAATCCGATCGTCACCCTTCGCCAGTTCTTTCAATTCCTTCATAAAGGAATCTGTATCACTGGAACCGCCTGCGATGACCAGCTTTTTATCTGTTTTGACATCCTTGAACGCTTCAACCAAATACCGGATACCTTTTTCCGGTACCAGTCGACCAAGAAATAATATATAGGAATCTTTCGTCAGTCCAAATTTTTCTGTTATTAAACCAGCTTCTCGGGTTTCTGGTCTGTTCACTCCATTCGGAACGAAATGTGTCTCCCTACCATAGGTATCTTTAAAGTAGTCCTGAACACCTTTGCTTAGTACGATAATTTCATCCGCATACTTTACAGCATTCTTTTCACCCTGACGGATGAATTTAGAGCCAAATCCTGACTTCCATTTTTCCCGTTGCCAGTCTATACCATGAATGGTAACCACAACCCTCTTTCCAAACATCTTTGGAAGCCATGAGAAAAAAGCTGGACCTTCTGCATGGATATGTACCACATCATATTTTCCAAAAGCACTGTACAGAGCCGCAAAGAAAGAGGAACTCACCGCTGCAAGACCTTTTCCTTCAATAGTTGGAACAAATTTCTGTCGGATTCCATCATATTCAATTTTATTGTCATACTCTGCACCACTCACGTGATGACCAGATCTGTTGTAACAGGTAACCCGACATCCATCTCGTGCCATTCTGGTGCACAGTTCTTTTACAACAATCTCTATCCCGCCCTCACGGGACAGTCTTTTTTGTCCGAACATGGACACTGCAAATTTATCTTTCATAATGTTCTCCAACCAATATTGTTCCCTCTGCTCCTTTATATCTATGTACTTTTGTTGAGTAGACATTTCTGCACTCTACATACTTAAAAGAAGTAGCCTTTTCAGCATTTCGTATGCTTTTTATTGACCTTTTACAACAATCCTACTTCGATCCAACCTTCCCCAGCACAACAGCCACGGTCTTAAACAGAATCTTAATATCCAACCCCGGACTCCATTTTTTAATATACTCGGTATCCAGTCTTACGACTTCTTCAAAGTCTGTGATATTACTTCTTCCGCTGACCTGCCACATACCGGTAAGTCCCGGCTTGAATGCCAGTCTGGAGCGGTGATGCATCTCATATTTTTCCCACTCATCTACTGTAGGCGGTCTGGTTCCCACAAGGCTCATATCACCTTTGAGCACATTCCAGAACTGTGGGAATTCATCCAGAGAATAATCCCGAATGAAATTTCCGATTCCTTTGATAATACGTGGATCATTATCCATCTTGAACATCATACCATCTTTGATATCGTTCTGTGCCATCAACTCTTTCTTCCGCTCTTCCGCATCCATATACATACTTCGGAATTTGTAAATGTTGAACTTCTTACCATTTTTACCGATTCGCACCTGTTTGAAGAAGATCGGTCCCGGTGACTTAATATAAATGATTGGTGCTACAAAGATAAAAATGATACCTGTCAGTAGCATTCCAACCAGTCCTCCGCAGATATCCATCGTCCTTTTGAAGATCAACTGACCGGTGCTTACCATATTGATGCTGGTCGAAAGCACCGTATATCCTTCCAGCTTTTCCACAATCTGGTTGGAAGAATCATCCGCAACTCTTGCCAGCTTGATATGTACAGTAATTCCCATGATACCGAAATTTCTGATCAGTTTATCCGGAAGCGCAAGCTCTGTCGGAATGCTGAAAAGTGCTTCATCCACCCAGTTCAACTGCGCAAAATCTTCAATCGCACTCTCTCCACAAAATACCGGGAATCCATGATAATTTGGAATTTCATTTTTTTTTGCATCAATAATTCCAATTCCCATTACATGAAACTCACTGTAGGGATTGCCGGTAAATGCCTCCACAATTTCTCTATAATTCTTTTTTCCACCGACCAGAAGGATCGCTCTTTTCCCTGATGCAGGGCCTCTGTGCTTGGAAAGCCATTTTTTCAACAAAATCCTTCCTATATATAATACGCAGATCGATATGATTGGGAATGCAAATGTGACAACTCGTGAGTAATTGCTCGACTCTTTCATTGCAAACAAATAGACAATCACACACACGGTCACGATGATCGCGTGCTTTGCGACTGCCTTAGCCTCCAACCAGTATCCTCTCCTCAAGATTCCTCTGTAGCTTCCCATCGTCAGGCCAACAACCAGATCGATCGCCGCAATTGCAAAAAATACATTCCGATAAAGCGGTGCTTCCCTGTAATATGCAGTCCCATGACGTAACCACTGAGCAAGTAAATAAGATATTTCCAACAATATTAAATCTAACAAAATAAAATCCCAGTGTTTTAACCAACTGGAAATTTTCTTTCTGTACATAATTAAACCCGACCCTCTTAAACATTACTTTCGTAATTCGTTTTCTCTAACATTTATAACATATTTCGTATAAAAGGTAAAGCAATCTCCATGTACAATTCTCTTTTTTGACATTTTATCGACTTTTCGCACAAAAAAGTCATTAGTTTTGTGTACTTTTTTCCTAAAAACTAATGACTTTTTAATTATTTATCGATTATTGTATTTTCAATTATAGATTTTTACCCTTTCCATACAATAATCACCTTTTTTTGCTGCTGCAATCTGATTTCTGACAGATTTTCTACTTTGTCAGTGCAATAATTGCTTTCACCACATCGTCAATTCCCATCTCAGAGCTGTCGATCAGCGTTGCATCTTCAGCCTGCTTAAGCGGTGCGATCTCTCTTGTCATATCGCGCTCGTCTCTTTCCTGGATATCCTGCCTGATCTGTTCAAAATCACAGGCTTCTCCTTTTCCTTCCAGTTCTTTGAACCGGCGCATTGCGCGGCATTCTACACTTGCAGTCAGATACACTTTAACGTCCGCATTCGGAAGTACATTGGTTCCGATATCTCTTCCATCCATAACGACATCTTTTTCTTTTGCAAGATTCCTCTGCAGATCCAGAAGCTTTGCACGGACTGCCGGTACTGCCGAGCTTACGGATGCCATATTTCCAACCGTTTCCTCACGAAGCTGTGAAGTGATGTTTTCTCCATTCAAATAGACCTGCTGCACACCATTTTCATAACCAAGCTCTACCTTTGCATCCTCGCATGCTGCCTCGATCTTCTCTACTTCTCCCGGTACGATCCCTTTTTTCAAGAAATGCACGGCAAGTCCGCGGTACATTGCCCCGGTATCTACATAGATGAATCCCAGTTCCTTTGCAACCAGTTTTGCGATCGTGCTCTTTCCGGCACCTGCCGGTCCGTCAATTGCGATATTATATCCCATTTTATATCCTCCCTGTTTCACTCACATTTTCTGTTCCTGTCCAGATCTGACAGTTCCTTTTCCGGCTTTCCGCTGATATTCTCATCCTCAGCTTTTCTCACCTTCCATCCGGATCATTTCCTGTTTACGCCATCTCTGGATTGCTGTGCGATATCTATAATCCAAAAACTACCAGATATTACTTCCTGCCGCATATGCAGTCGACCACGCGATCTGCAGATTGAATCCACCAGTCAGTGCATCCAGATCCAGCACTTCCCCTGCAAAATACAGTCCCTGTACCAGCTTGGACTCCATCGTAGTCGGATTGACTTCTTTGACTTTTACGCCGCCCCGTGTAATAATTGCCTCTTTGAAATCCCGAAGCCCGGTCAATGTCACAGTAAAATGCTTGATCAGATGGACGAAATTCATCCGCTCTTCTTTTGTGATCACATTGACCTTCTTTTCCGGATCAATGCCGCTTAAGTGGATCATGACCGGAAGTAATTTTGCCGGAAACAGTCCGGTAACTGCATTTTTAAACTGTTTATTATGGTTTGCATCAAATTCCCGCAGCACTCTCGCATCCAGCTGCTCTTCGGAAAGTGCCGGCTTCAGGTCGATGACCAGCTTTAACTCATGCTTTTTCTGCAGGATTTTACCTACATAGGCACTCGAACTGATGATCAGTGGTCCGCTTACTCCAAAGTGGGTGAATAACATTTCTCCGAAATCACTGTACAGCTCTTTCTTTCCGTCATAGACCGTTGCCTGGACATTCCGGAGGGAAAGCCCCATCAGTGCCGGAATGTACTCTTCTCTGACATTCATCGGAACCAGGGAAGGTGCAGGTTCGGTGATCTTGTGTCCCATCGCTTCTGCAAAGCGATAGCCATCTCCGGTGGAACCTGTTGTCTGATAGCTGACACCACCGGTTGCGATAATGCAGGCATCCCCTTCTTCTTTGCTTCCATCTGCCATAACAAGATAGGAAAATCTTCCATCCTCTGCCACAACCTTTTCTACATTGGAATAAAGATGGATGTGTACTCCATTTCGCTTCATTTCCAACTCCAGTGTGCGGATAACATCCGAAGAATGATCCGACTGCGGAAATACACGATTACCACGCTCTGTCTTCAAACGCAATCCTGCATTTTCAAAGAAATCCATCACATCCTGGTTGGTAAATCCGTAAAAACTGCTGTACATGAATTTCTCATTGGATACCATATTTTGGAAAAGCTCCTCTACATCACAGGCATTGGTGACATTGCATCTGCCTTTTCCCGTGATAAAAAGCTTCTTTCCAAGTTTTTCATTTTTTTCAAATACGTGGACTTCATTGCCATTTTTCGCCGCAAAGATCGATGCGAACATACCGGCAGCTCCGCCCCCTACGATCAGTACTTTACTCATTTGATCCTTACCTCATCTTCTACAGGCTCCAGCTCATCTCTGGAATAAACCTGATATTCGTCCCAGATGTCCTCCAGTGTCTCCAGCGTCTCGATGACATCATCCTGCTTCTTCATGCAGAGTGCAACCACCAGTGCATTGATCACACTGAGCGGTGCAACCAGGGAATCTACGATAGATGCCATATCACTCTTGGCGATCAGATTGCAGGAGGAATAAAGATTCATCGGTGAATTCACACTGTCGGTCAAGGTTATTACCTTTGCTTTCCGGTTGCTGGCAAATTCCAGTGCTTTTAATGTACGCATGGAATATCGCGGAAAACTGATCCCGATGATCACATCTTCTTCCCCGATCCGGATCAGCTGCTCAAAAATCTCGCTGGAACTGTTGGTATCGACCTCTACCACATCCTCACAGATCAGATTCAGATAGAAAGTCAGGAATTTTGCCAGCGGTGCACAGCTTCGGATTCCGATCACATAAACCTTTTTTGCCGCAAGGATCGTATCCACCGCCAGTTCAAATGCATGATTGTCCACGGATTCCAATGTCTGCTTGATCTTCTCGATATCAGACTGCAGAACCGTCGCCAGGATCTCGCTCCGGTCGATCCGTCCGTAGGTCACTTCCATACGCTGGATAGAATTCAGCTTGGTACGCACCAGTTCTCCCAGTGCTTTCTGGAATTCGGGATAGCCTTTATATCCAAGCTGTGTTGCGAAACGGACAACCGTTGATTCGCTGACACCGACTGCCTCTCCCATCTTTGCAGCCGTCAGGAAGGCTGCTTTATCATAATTTTCTTTGATGTAATCCGCAAGCCGCTTCTGTCCCTTGCTGAACTTCGGATATCTCTCATCAATTCTAATCAGTAACTCATTTTTTGTGCTCACAATTTGCCTCCAGTATCATTTGACAAGGGACGATTCCTCGTCCCCTGTTAAGCTTCCCATATAGACTCTCTAAAATATTCATATATAAACAATGGAAAACTATTGATAATTCCTATTTTTCCATTTTTTATAAATTTAGTCTTTTGAAAATCATATAATCTGTCCTGAGTCAGCTCATTAAATAAATCATTTCTTTCAGGCAATTCATATCTTCCTTTTATAATACAGTTTAGTTTGCGTAAACTGTTTCGGCATAAATCATACCAGTCATTTTTCGATAAATGTCTGAAATCCTGATATTTTTTGATTTCATGAACTGTTTTCTTATATTTTTTGATATCATCAATATCAAGCATACATCTGCGATAACATTTTTCTTCTTCAAATGCGTATTGATCCCTTAACGACTCCACCATTGGATAATTAATATACAGCTTTCCCAAATCTGTCTCTTCATTAAATGTATTTAACATTTCTTCCAGAATATCTACATCTTTTTCTTTCGCTTTCAGATTATTATTATGGCCATCATAATCAAAAAACAAATATATTTCCATAAAATCATTTCGTTCAAAACCTTCCAGTACTTTTTTCGCCTCTTTATTCGACTCCCTTAGTACTTCAATTACATCGGTCTCAAACTCGTCCTTCTTTAATTGTTTCCACAACATGTAAATATTTTCTCCTGCCGGAAACGTAATCGGCACAAGCTCGCATTGTTCCGAGAAAAAGATTTGATTCAAGTTCCATACAAGCTGCTTTTCTGTCCGTTCACCCTCATAAATAATCGCTATGTATTTTTTAATCATCAAATGCCCCCGCATTATAAAGCTTTTGCAAATTATGTGCTTTTCTCAATTCCTTATTGGTTGCTTCACTGAATGATTTAATCTTTCCGTTCTGGATACGCAAATAACAATCTGGTCGAAGCAGATCATTACTCATGATATCTGTATTATGTGTTGTCAGTATACTTTGTGTCTTAGGAAGTTTCAAAAGTTCTTTTACAACTGCTGTTGCAAGATTATTATGATAAAATGCATCAAATTCATCAATAAACACAAGTGATACATTTTCCAAATGCATCAGCCAATAATAAAACAATGTCAATGAACATGTTCCTCGCGAAGCCACACTATAAAAATTCACTTCTCGCTTACCAAATTTACAGAACAATTGTTGTTCACCTTCTATTTCTTTAGCTACTAATTCATATTCTATACCTAATTCGTGTAAGAACTCCTGAAAATCTTTTACCTTATTACGTTTGATTATTCCCTGTGCAATTTTTTCAGTGCCGTTATAATATCCTTGATAATCATTTTTTTCCAAAGAACTGAACCAGAGCATCCGATCGACAAATCTCATGAATTTAGTAAATACTATACATTCTTCTGTGTTCTTCAAAACTGTATTATTAGAAACATATTTTACAAACGAAATGTTCTTCTCTGTCAGATTTGTATTCAATGTCTCTGCCCCTGCCAGCAGTACCTCTCCTTCATGCGTTTCATAATTATATCTCAGATAAATATCTCCATTGATCCAGACCTTTTCTTCCAGTAACTTTTGTGCACTTTCTTTTTTATACCAATATTTCAAATTTCCTTCTTCAAATTCAAATTCGTAATAAAACTCAGTCGGCTCATCTTTTTCCAGATTCCCATATAACCGATAGAATTCAAAATTTCTTTCTTTATCTGTTAAGTGTAAAATAATATCGAATAAAGCATATCCCAGATTACTTTTTCCGCTCGCATTTTCCCCATATACGAGTGCGGTTTTTATCGTCCTATTATGAACTGCTTTATCACTAAATCCATAATTATTTATTTTAGATAAATCAAGCAATAAGTCCTCTTTAAAATTTTTAAAATTTTTCAGCCAAAACTTTTTTAACATTGCCTTCTTTCCTCCTGTCTTTTCATATTACACCAAAAAAAAGGCATTTACAATATTCATCCGTAAAAAAACTACAGTTATATATCATAAATTCCCTTTAAAAAAAGTTTTTTTAGCTGGTACACTGTTTTTATTTCTTTTTCTATCCCATTTATCATTTTTATCATCTTTCCTCCGTTTATGTAATAGTAATTATCCAATGGTGCAATACATTCATCTATCCAACAGCTTCTTCTCGCAAACACTATAATCTGAACCTCTGAATCTATACCTTCTTTTTTTATTCTATCTATTTCGCTATCATCCACATCATCAATAATTTTTATTTTCGTTCTCTTACTATTTCTTTTCAAATATTCTTTCTTTAAATCATTTCTCACCTTGTTCCATTCCACAGACTTGTCATTTTTCGTAACTTCAACAACATATTCCTTTTGTTGAAACATATTCATACATTTTTCTAAAATCTCTGTTTCTCTTTTCAAATTTTTTACTTTTGCATATTTAACTGATTTTTTTATCATATCTATAGGCACGTTTACTTCATTCTTTAAAATAAATTCAAAAAGCATTTTTTCTATTTTAATGCATCCACAATAGATCCTCCCATTCTTTTTCCGCTCGTATACTATTTCAATTTCTATATCTTCTATTAAAAATATATATTTGAACTTTCCATTATTTTCTATATATTGATTTTTCAAATCTTGTTCAGTAATAATATCTTTTAATGCCATACACAATGTAGTTTTTCCAGCTCCACATTTTCCAAATACGCACGAAATCCCCTGATTCCATTCTATTGATAATTTTTCTATAAAATTTCCATAATTTTCTACTTCAAAACAAGACAGCATTTAACCATTTCCTTTTTTATTGATTTCTTATTATAAATTATATGCCTGTCCTTTTTTTATATGAAAAGAACAGCTTTTTGTTGCCAAAAAGCTGTTCTTACTAATATGCTATTATACCGGATAACTTCCGTCTTTTGCAATTGTAGCATCTACTTTCTTCTCCTGTGCCTCGCGGTATTTGAAGAAGTCTGTAGCTACCTGCGGGAAGAGTGCGTAGCTGAGTACGTCTTCATCCTGCTCTTTGTACTGTTCCATCTCTTTTTCAAGAGTTCCGAGTTCATCCGGGATCAGGTCTGCCGGACGGCATGTGATAACTTCCGGATTGTCTCCGAGTACTTTCTTAACAACATCCGGGTTGAACGGTTTAACAGTTGCACCGTATTTTCCGCTCAGGATGTCTTTCGTCTCTTTTGTTGCCATCTTGTAGCGTTCGCCCATCAGGACATTGAATACTGCCTGTGTACCAACGATCTGTGATGACGGAGTAACCAGCGGTGGTTCACCAAGGTCTTTACGAACTCTCGGTACTTCTTCAAGTACGTCGTAGAACTTGTCTTCTGCTCCCTGCTCTTTGAGCTGGGAAGTAAGGTTGGAAAGCATTCCACCCGGTACCTGGTACAGAAGAGTCTTGATGTTAACACCAAGGTTTTTCGGATTGAGAAGTCCGCTGTCAAGTGCTTCGTCACGGATCGGACGGAAGTAATCAGCGATCTCAGCCAGAAGATTCTGGTCAAATCCTGTATCATAAGGTGTTCCCTTGAATGTCTCAACCATAACTTCTGTTGCCGGCTGAGAAGTTCCAAGTGCGAACGGTGAAATAGCGGTATCGATCACGTCTACACCGGCTTCAACTGCTTTTAAGTATGTCATTGAAGCAACACCTGATGTGTAATGTGTATGCAGCTGGATCGGGATATCAACAGCTTCTTTTAATGCTCCGACAAGCTCTGTTGCCTTGTACGGAAGAAGAAGTCCTGCCATATCTTTGATACAGATAGAGTTTGCACCCATATCTTCGATTCTCTTAGCGATGTCTACCCAGTAATCTAAGGTGTAAGCATCTCCAAGAGTATAGGAAAGTGCGATCTGTGCTTCTGCTTTTTCAGAATTTGCTGCTTTTACTGCTGTCTGAAGGTTTCTAAGGTCATTCAGACAGTCAAAAATACGAATGATATCGATTCCGTTTGCAACAGATTTTTTAACGAAGTATTCTACTACATCATCTGCGTATGGACGGTATCCAAGGATGTTCTGTCCACGGAAGAGCATCTGAAGTTTGGTGTTCTTGAATCCGTCACGGAATTTACGAAGTCTTGACCATGGATCTTCATGCAGGAAACGAAGGGATGCATCAAATGTAGCTCCGCCCCAGCACTCTACGGAATGGTATCCGACTTTGTCCATTTTATCTACGATCGGAAGCATCTGTTCTGTGGTAAGTCTTGTTGCGATCAGGGACTGATGCGCATCACGCAGAACTGTTTCCGTAATCTTAATCGGTTTCTTTTCAATTGCTGCCATTATATCTTCCTCCAATTATTATAAGGTTTATTAAGCTCCAGGATTGTTATCTCACTGTCAGATACGCGCTTCCTGTTGCTACATAACTCCGAAAATAGCCATAAATGTTCCGGCTGCTACGGCTGTTCCGATAACTCCGGCTACGTTCGGTCCCATTGCATGCATCAGAAGGAAGTTGGTCGGATCTGCTTCCGCTCCTACTTTCTGAGATACACGGGCTGCCATAGGTACGGCAGATACTCCGGCTGAACCAATCAGCGGATTTACCTTGCCATGTGTGGCTACGCACATCAGTTTTCCAAACAGGACACCTGCTGCGGTACCGAATGCGAATGCGATCAGACCAAGTACTACGATCTTCAATGTGCTGACATTTAAGAATGCCTCTGCACTTGTAGTAGCACCTACAGATGTACCAAGCAGGATAACTACGATGTACATCATTGCGTTGGATGCAGTCTCTGTCAGCTGTCTTACAACACCGGATTCTTTGAACAGGTTACCAAGCATCAGCATACCTACCAGAGGAGCTGTTGTCGGAAGAATCATACATACAACGATGGTTACGATGATCGGGAACAGAATTTTCTCAAGCTGTGTAACCGGACGAAGCTGTCCCATTTTAATCTTTCTTTCCTTCTCGGTTGTGAGAAGTTTCATGATCGGCGGCTGGATGATCGGAACCAGTGACATGTAAGAGTAGGCTGCCACGGCGATCGGTCCCATAAGTGCTGTCTGCTGGAGCTTACCTGCAAGGAAGATGGAAGTCGGTCCGTCTGCTCCACCGATGATGGAGATGGCAGCTGCTGCCTTATCAGAGAAACCAAGAGCCATCGCACCAAGATAAGCTGCGAAAATACCAAACTGTGCTGCCGCACCGAGGAGGAAGCTCGCCGGGTTGGCAATGAGCGGTCCGAAGTCAGTCATCGCACCGACACCCATGAAAATAAGTGACGGGAGAATAGACCACTCATCCAGCTGGAAGAAGTAATACAAAAGTCCGCCCGTTCCGTTAGCCGAATCTTCTGCATGAAGCATGATATCCGGGTAAATATTTACCAGGAGCATACCAAATGCAATCGGTACAAGCAGAAGCGGTTCAAACCCATGCTTGATTGCAAGATAAAGGAAAAAACATGCAACTGCGATCATAATGTAGTTACCCCAAGTCAGGTTGAGGAACGCAGTCTGCTGCACGAGGTTTCCCAGTGTGTTAGTGATATATTCCATGTTATAACCTCCTGTTTTTCAAAAGGATGTTGCTCCTTAGTTCAATGTAGCCAGTGTCTGTCCTGCTTCTACTGCATCACCCACTGCTACATCGATACTTGCAACTGTTCCGTCTTCCGGAGCTACAACAGGAATTTCCATCTTCATTGCTTCTACGATAAGAACTGCATCACCGCGGGATACTTTCTGTCCTACGCTCGCTTCGATCTTAAATACTTTTCCGGCTGCACCTGCTTCTACCTTGATGCTTCCAGCTCCGGCTGCTGCTTTTGGAGCTGCCTTCGGTGCTGCTTTCGGAGCTGCCTTTGGTGCTGCTACTGGTGCTGCAGCTGCTCCGTTTCCGTTTTCTTCTACTGTAACATCATATACGTTGCCGTTAACTGTGATTGTATAGTTTTTCATCTTTAAATCCTCCTGATTCTATTCGCACTATGCATTCCATTTGTTTGATTTTCTTCTCTTGATAGAACGTACTACAAATCCGTCTGTAGTAGTTCCTTCTGCTGCTGCGATCGCTGCTGCGATAACTGCAACAAGTTCGGTATCATCCATTTCTTCTGCTTCTTCTACAGCTGCTGCCACTGCCGGTGCCGGTGCTGCCTTCGGAGCTTCTTCTTTTTTCTTCTTGGATGTACCGTTAAGTAATGCAGGAACGTATTTGATCAGGGAAATGATAAAGCTCATGAAAATAAGCATTACGAATACAGTTCCCATACCAAGTAATGTGTTAAGTCCCGCTTTTTCAAGGATTTCGCTCATGCCGTAATGAGCATTGACTGTAAATGATTCCAGAGTCATATTCTCATCGAATACGAATTCCAGGTCTGCACTTCTGTCAGAAAATGTTGCCGGTGCAGTTACCGTAACACCTGTAGAAGACGCCTCGAATTCATAGTCTTTATGGCTTTCATAATCGCCGCATTCTTCCAGGGATGCTTTCCATCCTTCCAGTGCAGTTGCGAAAGTGTCTGCTTCCATCTGCACACCGGTCTGGCTTTCAAACTGTGCCATCAGATATCCCTGATTCCAGTCTGACATCTCTGTGATCTGGTCGCTTGTGATGGATCCGCTCTCAATGATATCAAAAACAGCATCACAAGACTGGATCAGTGTATCTTTGTCATAGCTGACGGTCTTGGCATTTCCGCAGCCTGCAAGGCCGAGCACAAGTACCAGAACTGCGACTACTAAACTAATCTTTTTCTTCACTTTGCTTCACCTCGCTAAATTGTTCCGTGTTTTTTGGATGGTCTTTCTTCCCTTTTTGTAAATAACATCTCAAATGCACCGATCACATATTTTCTGGTATCTGCCGGTTCGATGATGGTATCTACATATCCTCTTCCAGCTGCGGAAAGCGGGCTTGACTGAAGTGCTTTGTATTCTTCTGTCTTTGCTTTTAATGTATCTGCATCTGCATCTGTGTACATGATCTTCGCTGCCATGTCTGCTGCCATCATTCCGATCTCAGCTTCCGGCCATGCGTATACCATGTCTGCTCCGATTGCTTTGCTGTTCATTGTCACATATGCGCTTCCGAATGCTTTACCTGTGATCACATTGACTTTTGGTACAGTTGCATCTGCAAATGCATAAGTGAGAGCTGCCATCTCTCTTGCAAGGTTCTTTTCTGAGCATGCAGTTGCCTTGAGTCCCTTTACGTTTGTAAGTGTGAGTACCGGAATTCCGAATGCATCACAGAATTTAACGAAAGCTGCTGCTTTCTTGCATCCCATTGCTGAGAGTGTGCCGTCGAATTCTTCTGCTGTGTTGCCTTCTTCATCGTATACTTTTGAGCGGTTGGCAACAGCACCTACTGTCATTCCGTTCAGGCGGATGAATCCTGTTACCATATCTTTTGCATAAGCTTTCTTTGTCTCAATGAATACACCATTGTCAGAGATCATAGAAAGAGCAAGTGCTGCATCTTCTGCTGCATTCTCAAGATCTGCACATACTCTGTTCAGATCATCTGTGCATTCATCATATGCATCGTTGTCTTCGTTGTTAGCCGGAAGAATTGCTACGAGTGAGCGGATCTCGTCAAGAATTTCTTCTTCGCTTCCTACGCCGTCAACGATTCCGGATTCTTCACTCTGGAATTTTGCGCTTGCTGTATCGCATTTGTCCGCAGTGTTGCCCGGAATGGTGTTCGGAGAGTTTACGAATAATTTTCCGTTCTCTGCCATAAATGTAAAATCAGAAAGTGCTGCTGCCGCTGCCAGTCCACCACCGCAATTGCCGAATACTGCTGTGATTTGTGGAATTACGCCAGAAGCCATAGCCTGTTTGTAATAGAAGCTTCCGAATGCGTTCAGTGCGTCAGTTGCTTCCTGAAGACGAAGTCCTGCGCAGTCGATCAGACCGATCACCGGTGCGCCCATCTTCATTGCCATATCATAAATGTTCGCAATCTTCTTTGCGTGCATCTCGCCGATGGTTCCGTTCAGTACAGATGCGTCCTGGCTGTATACATATACCAGGTTTCCATCGATTACACCGTAACCTGTGATGACGCCATCTGTCGGAGCTTTTTTCTCCTGCATGTTGAAATCTGTTGCTCTTGCAGTTACCTGTCCACCGATTTCAACAAAGCTTCCCTCATCGAGCAAATTGGCAATTCTTAAGCTCGCCGGGTTTGATGATGTTGTGTTGCTCATAAATCTAGCCCTCCATTTTTATAAATTTAATAATTAAATCAAATTTTCTGCCGTGTATATTATACTTGCTTTCTATGCAATACGCAACTGTTTTTGATAAGTTTTCTCTTATTTTGTTAAATTTTCGACAAGTAATTTTCACGTGCAAAAAAAGCCTCTGCAACGCAGAAGCCTTTTCTTACATAAACATATTCCCTGTTCCAACATAACGGATTCCGTCTTCAAAGACTCTCTTTCCGCCAAGTGTAACAAATTTTACATCTTTTAATCTGGTGATATCCCGGCTTAAGTCACCGCCAACTACCAGAAGATCTGCATCCAGTCCTTCCGCAACAAGTCCGCGTTCTTTTTCCACACCCAGTACCTTTGCCGGGTTGGATGTTGCCACTTGTATTGCCTGCACCGGCGTAATTCCGTATTCCACCATATATTGCAGTTCTCTCGGAAGCGGCAAGAGCGGAGAATGATACATCACCATATCGGTGCCGGCAAGAACCGTCACACCCGTATCATAAAATTCTTTAAAATGATCCCGGTACGCTTTATATGCCGGTTCAAAGAATTCATAATTTGCCATCTCTTTTTGCATGACCGGATCGCTGACCGGTGCATCGCCATTCTTCTCAATATTTTCCTTGCACAGTTTATAGAGATAAGTATATGCCATGATAGTCGGTGTCCAGGCAATACCTTTTTCTGCCATCTGCTTTGCATGATCCAGTGTCATAAAGGTCCCGTGTTCGATCGTGTCAAATCCGGCATCAATGCACATCTGGATCCCCGGATTGGTTCCGGCATGCACGCCACACTTGATTCCTCTTCTGTGGCACTCATCCACCGCCGCATCCAGTTCTTCCTGGGTAAACTCCGGATATGGTTCCCGGTTGGTGGTCAGGATCTTCACCCATTCCGCACCGTCACGCACCTGCTTACGGATCTCTTTACGGATTGCCCACGGACCGTCCATTTCCTCTACCTCTTCCCAGGCATGCCCGCCTGTCATACAGATTCCGGTATCCGTATGCACGATTCTCGGGATCACGACAAATCCCTTCTTTTCTGCCAGTTTCAGATTCTTGCATACACCATGTGCAGAAGACATATCCCGCACCGTGGTGATCCCTCTTTCAAATGCAGACTGCGCATGCTGCAACGCATATAACATGATCAGCTGTGCCCCATAATTAAAGCTGTCCGGCTGGGAATAGCCGTATGCAAGATGCGCATGCATATCCATAAGTCCAGGAAGAAGTGTCGCATCACCATACTCCTTAACTTCCTCCTGCGGAAATTCTTTCAGCAACTCTTCTTTCGGTGCGATTTTTCCGATCTTGCCGTCCTCTCCAATATAAACTGCCTTATCCGTAAGAACGGTCTTTCCATCTCCTGTAATCAGATATTTCGTACTGATAATCATCCCTTGATCCCTCTTTTATTCCTTTATTTTTCAAATACACGCAGCCCTTTCATGCTGCCTTTCTCCCGTCGCATCCATTCTTTAACATTTTAAAGTGCAACCATCTTGAAGTGTATTATACTTGTTTTTTCAGACCAACGCAACCGTTTTCCACAGAATCTGTTAAATATTTTGCATTTTTTAATCCGTTTTACGTCCAAAACTTTATACGGATACGCTTGCGCTTTTCATTTTACTCACAACATCGTTTAACAATCAATATTAAAATTTTGTGATTCCCAGGTCTGCGTCCAAAGATTACAGCGGCAGATTTTAAAAAATATAGAGGTGAAGGCACTTATTGTGCAATGGAGATGAGACTTAAAAATTGTGGAAGCCTCTGCTGACACAATTTTCGCTTCCAGAGGCTCATCTGAATGGTTTGCACAATGGACTTCACCCCTATATTTTTTTAATCTGCCTCACTACCTCCCTTTCGCAGACCGTCCCCACAAAAAAGAAAATCCTTACCCGGCAAATCACCAGATAAGGATTTCCTCAATTCTTTATACTTTTTTAGGATGACAACATTCTTATTACAGTGTGATCAGCGCATCTGTAATATTTGTAATTCTGCGGTATCCATCTTCTGTGATCAGGAAATCATCTTCCTGACGGACGCCACCGATTCCCGGAATGTAAATTCCAGGTTCGATCGTATGAACCATTCCCGGCTGAAGGGTCACTTTACTGCCGGTACAGATATACGGCTGTTCATGAATATCCAGTCCGAAGTTGTGTCCCGGACCATGTGGAATATGATAGCCTGCATCTTCTACTACCTTCACGATGATATCTCTGAGCTCGCCCATAACCATTCCCGGTTTCAGGCTGTTCTGACCAGCATCCTTTGCTTTTCTGACTACGTCAAACATCTTGTAAAGCTCCGGATTTTTGGCTTTCCCTACTGCAACAGTACGGGTAATATCCGAGCAGTATCCGTGATAATAAGTTCCGAAATCAATCGTCACAAAATCACCAAGCTGGATTTTTCTATCGGATGCTGTCGCATGACAGTTTGCTCCGTTATCCGGACCAGATGCTACGATCGTCTCGAAGCAGAATCCGGAGCCGCCACGGCTTCTGAACTGATATTCCAGTTCATTTGCAATATCGATCTCTGTAACGCCCGGTTTGATCACATCAAGCAGTGCATAGAAAGATCTCTCTGAAATCCGGCATGCCTGTTCGATCGTCTCGATTTCTTCCGGTGTCTTGATCGCACGTAAAGGTTCTACATAAGACCCTTCGGAAACGAATTTGGTATCAGGCGCCTGACTTACCAGATCCTGATAATCATCAAACGTAAGATCGGCTCCACAGATTGCACACTGTTTTACCCCTGCTTCTGCTGCCAATTTACCGGTCTGGCTGAAGTAATTCAGTCCTTCACCGTAGACAACAACTTCAAATCCTTCTGTTTCCTGTGCGGCCTGGAATTCAAACCGTCCGTCGGTTACAAAATAGTTTTTCTTTTCTGTCAAAAGCAGGACCGCAACTCCATATTCTCCGGTAAAGCCGGTCAGATACTTAATGTCGCTGCCTTTGCTGATCACAATTCCGTCATGACTATTTTTCTTTACAGCATCTACAATTTTCTGTATGCGTGTATTCATTGTTCCATCTCCTACTGAATGAAATCCCAGTTGAATTTCATATTTTCATCATATGATTTGTATGGTTTTCCATCAATATCATAGATGTTTACATTATAATGCCAAGGTTCCGGAAGTGTCTTCTCCGGATAAATGTGCTTCATCAGCTCATATCCTTCCGGATCATAGACCTTCAGTTCCTCTCTTGTGTTGACCGGTCCGCGGATACCATCCCATCGTCCGTCAACACCTTCCTGCATGACATTGAACCAGACAGTACTTAAGGTTGCAAAATACTCTTCGTAATTGCTGATCGCATAAGTGTCCGGCCACAAACCATTGTCGCTGGCATGCTGATATGCTTTCCGGATCATGTCTGCAAGCGTCTGGTCTTTCAGACCATTCATTCCAACCAGATGGATCGCATGTCCAAATTCATGCACAAGGATCATCTCATTTGGATAACTGGTTGCATATCTTCCGGTTCTGAGACGGATTACATTTGCCTCTGAAATAGAGGATGCCGGATTCGTCATCTCACCGCCGTAACCTGCCACGTGGCGGGTTGCAAGCAGATATCCCATTCTGTGTTCCGGGACATCGTATGCATTCTCAAGCAGTCCGAAAACAGATATCTCTGCGCCTCTGCGGACGAGCTCTTCTGCTACTTCCGGGATCTTTTCAAGCATCATATCAATAATTGCAAGTGCTTTATCCACTACAGCCGGTGTTGTTTTTTCTCCGGCTTTTACTACAATGCCGGAGGTTCCTTTTTTGCGGACTACATAATATGGCTGATACACGGTCTGGTAGACCTTTTCATTGTCTACCGGTCTGTCTTTTACATCAGTCAGCTTTCCGACAACCTGTACGGTAACCTCTCCTGCACATTCCGGATCAACCGGATGAACCAGGGAAAGTGTGGTACGCATGGATTCTTTCTGGTATACCGTACCATAATCCCATGTCATATCACTGGTCCAGTGTACCAGTTCCTGTACTTCCCCTTTGTATTTTACCAGATAATCGTTTTCATTATCAGCACGGCGCATCTGTTCGCCCCAATAAATCTCAATTCTTCTGTCATCGATCAGAATGACTTTTTCGACCGGTGCATAATTACAATTCTCTGACATTTATTTTTCATCCTCCTGAAACATAAACTTATTTTCTAATCTTTTATGCTTCTGCGTTCTTGTCCAGTCCCATTCCGACTGCAAGCTTTTTACTGAAAATTGCTACAACCACACCGACTGCACATACACCCAAACCGATTGCTACGAAGAACGGAATTTCGCTTCCTTCTTTGTAGAAGTTTGTGAGCAGCGTGTTAAGAGCAGCTCCTGTAGACTGTGACATTGACCAGATTGTCATCATCTGTGTCATGAATGCCTTCGGTGCTGCAACAGCCGTGATTGAGTAACCGATCGGGCAGGTAAATCCTTCACCAAGCATCAGGATTGCATAGAATAATACGATCCACCATGCGCTGACTTTTGCATCTCCAGGATAGATTACATAGAGGAGTGCAATGATTAAAGCTCCAAGTCCCCAGAAGATTGTTCCGATACCCATCTTTGTGGTTCCGTATGGCTGTTTCTTTCCGAGTTTTGTCCATACTGCTGTCAGGATACTTCCGATGATAACTGCAAATACTGCTGGGATTGTCTGCATAGATGCTGCAGGCACTTCAATTCCGAACAGTACACGGTTAACCTTTTCTTCATAGAAGATTGCAAGGATTGAAATTGTCTGTGTCCAGATCAGCAGGGTAACTGCGTTACAGATGAACGGCGGAACCAGGCAGAGGATTTTCTTCTTCTCATGTGGCTCTGTCTTTTTACTTTTGTAAATAACTACCAGGTATACGATCGGGATAATGATCGATACAGTACTGATTACATTTGAAAATACAGAAATACTTAATGTTCCTGTTGCAAAAAGCGTCGCAAGAACAACTGCGCAGATAACAAGTACAATGATCATCTTTGTGATGAAAGAACGTTTCTTATCATCCGGAAGCGGATCATCCGGTTCAATACCGATATTACCGAAGAACGGTTTGTATGTAACTGCATATACAACGATACCCAGGAATGCAAGGACTGCACATGCCGCGAATGCTACATGATATCCGAGTGCTGCTGCGATTATACCGGAAAGTACCGGAGCTGCTGCACCAATGTTGGAAATTACGTAAGAAATCGTGTAAGCGCTGTCACGTCTTCCATCGGATTCATCATAGAATTTTCCAAGAAGAGCATCCAGACATCTGCCACCGAACATCGGTCCGATTGCCAGACATCCCATAGCGATTCCATAGCCAGGAACGCCAAGTGGTAATGCAAGGCATACATATCCAATAAATGAAAGTGATCTTGATATAAATAAGGACTTCCGGCATCCTAAGATACGGTCGCAGACAAAGCTTCCGACAATACCTGTCAGTACGACAACTGTTGAATATAAAGAGATCAGCTGTGCTGCATTTGCCTTGCTGAATCCAAGTCCTTCCGGTGCATTTGCGTATAAGTAGTAAATCAGTACCGCACTCATCGCATAGCTTGCGAAAGAGTTACAAAGCTGCATAAAGCTCAGGGTTCCCACACCCTTTGGCTGTCCTAAAAAGGCGGTTTGTTTTCTTAACGCCTCATCATGTTCGTTCATTATTTTTTCCTCCAAGATAACCTTTTGTATTCTATTCATTCAGCAAAAAACAATCGTTAATTATTTCCCCATCCTCAGATGTCTTCACTCCTCCTTTTTCATAATTTTTAACTTTTGTTTTTTATTATGAACATACAAATATCTTACTTTTTTTTGTTTACTTTGTCAATAATTTTGCCTGTAAATATGAATTTTTGTTCACATTCATAAACATTGACAAAAAAGGAACGCAAAAAACGTCTTTTTAACCGTTTTTTGCGCCCTTTTTTCGTCATTTTTCTGTATTATTTATTTCTGGTTGCGGAACTGTACCGGTGTGATATTGTACGCCTTTTTGAAGAGCCTGTTGAAGTGTTCTACATTCTGGTATCCAACGGTCAGTGCAATATTTTCAACGGTCATGCTGCTGCTCTTTAACAGGGCACGTGCCTTTTTCATTCTGACTTTTTTGACAATATCCCCGAAAGTCATTCCGGATTTTTCTTTGATATATTTAGAAAGATACGGTTTGGACAGGAAGAATTTTTCTGCCAGATCATCTAAAGATACATCCAGATAATTTGCCTGGATATAGTTCATGATCTCTACCATTCTTTCATCTTTACATTCATTCACATTCTTCAGTTCATCGATCTTATTGACAGCAACTGTCAATGCCTCAATAGAAGCTTTGATGATATCGGCATCAATTCCGACTCCCCAGTAGGTCTTTCCATTGCAGATGACACCTACATAAGCACATGCCTTGGAAGAAGAACCACGTGTCAGGGAATGTTCTTCGTAGAAGCTCAGTTCATAGCTGATACCAAAGTACTGTTTGATCGCATTGCTGACTGCGTCAAGACGTCCGTTACCGCCTGCTGTTACCACACGTTTTCCATTTGCATGGGAAATGGTTGCATCTGCTATAATACCATCTTCCTGTTTGAAGTGGCATTCATCGATAGAGAAGATTCCTTTGTAATTTACATAATGATCTTCAAAAATGTGGTATACCCAGTCCGGAGTCAGCTCCTTGTGTGCTTTATCGGATACATCTTTTACCATGTAGCCGACTTCTTCACGCATTTCTTTCGGAACGCTGATGCCAAAGTTCTGTTTCAGAATGTAGCTTACACCGCCTTTTCCTGACTGGCTGTTGATACGGATAACATCTTTATCGTAAGTTCTTCCGATGTCCTTCGGATCGATCGGCAGATACGGTACGGTCCAGTGATCTCTTTCTTCTGCTTCACGCCATGCCATACCTTTTGCGATGGCATCCTGATGGGAACCGGAAAATGCGGTAAATACCAGATCTCCTGCATATGGCTGTCTTTCATAGACATGCATTCTGGTCAGGCGTTCGTAGATTTCACGGATCTTCGGAATGTCAGTGAAATCCAGTCCCGGATCTACACCCTGCGAGAACATATTGAGTGCCAGTGTCACGATATCCACGTTACCGGTACGTTCTCCATTTCCAAATAAGGTTCCTTCGATACGGTCTGCACCTGCAAGAATACCCATTTCAGCAGTTGCCACACCACATCCACGGTCATTGTGTGGGTGAAGGCTGAGTACAACCCCGTCACGGTATTTCAGGTTCTTGTCTACATATTCTACCTGTCCTGCAAATACATGCGGCATTGCGTTTTCTACGGTTGTCGGAATGTTGATGATGACTTTTTTATCTTTTGTCGGCTGCCATACATCCAGTACTGCATTGCAGACATCCACTGCATAGTCCACCTCTGTTCCTGAAAAGCTTTCCGGACTGTACTCGAAAGTAAAGTTTCCTTCTGTCTGATCAGCAAGCTGTTTCAACAGCTTTGCTCCGTCGATGGCGATTTGTTTTACCTGTTCTTTATCTTTTTTGAAAACCTGTTCTCTCTGTGCAACAGAGGTTGAGTTGTACACGTGGATCACAGCATGTGGTGCTCCCTGTACGGCTTCGAAGGTACGTTTGATGATGTGCTCTCTTGCCTGTGTCAGTACCTGGACAGTCACGTCATCCGGGATCATGTCTTTCTCGATCAGGGTACGCATGAACTGGTACTCTGTCTCAGATGCTGCCGGGAATCCGACTTCGATCTCTTTGAATCCCACATCGACCAATAACTGGAAGAATTCCAGCTTTTCATCCAGACTCATCGGCTCGATCAGTGCCTGGTTTCCATCACGCAGGTCAACGCTGCACCAGATTGGCGGTGCGTCTACATAATCTTTTTTCACCCAATCATATTCAAATTTCGGAGGCATAAAATATTGTCTCTCGTATTTTTTACAGTTTTCCATTTTGTTTCTCTCCTTTTATTTAATTGGAAAGGGCGGCATCTGCTTTTTCTTCTGTTCATATGAAAAAACAAGAAATTTTTCATAAAAATCACACAATTTGCCTAATTCCTGACTTTTCACAAATATCCGTCAACTTTCTTGTCTTATTTTGTTGTCTAGCTAATGCTAACATATCTTATCGCGAAAGTCCATTGATGAATTTAAGCAATTTTCTTGATCTATTTTATTTTTCTCGTGTTTTAAAAATTAAATTGGTAAAACATTTCACACATTTTCATGGCTATCCAGGTAAATGTTCTCCGTCTGACTGTTTCTTTTACAACAGCCTGGCAGCTCCCCCATTTCTCCCCGTTTAAGAGATACGTGATCTGTCCGACCGGTGTTCCGCTTTTCACCGGCGCATCCAGTTTTTCCGGTACTTCTGTCTTTTCTTCTGCCACATCATCATCTCCGACCAGAATCTTACTCGGACTTTCTTTTCCTTTGATTTCCACTTCCACTGCTGCTTTTCCAAACAAACCATTTTGGGAAACACCGTTTTCCACGGGTATTTTCGAAAGCTCCGGTATTTTCCACACCTCATCATAACGATAATGTGCCATTCCGTACTCCATCAGTTTTCTGGTATCTGTCCATTTATAATTCTTGTTGTTTGGCCAGCCACAGGCAAGCAGTGCCACTACAAATGTACGATCCTCACTCTGTAAAGCCCCTACATAGCAATATCCGGCATCCCCGGTAAACCCTGTTTTCCCGGAAATTGCGCCATCCATCATCTGAAGAAATGCATTGTGGTTGCTGCAGCTAAAATTCCCCTTTCCCTCAGCATCAGAAAAGCTGTATACCGGCATTTGCGTGATCGCAAGAAATTCTGCAGCTTTGGGAGAACGCAGGACACAGTAGCTCATGATTTTTGCCAGATCTGCAGCTGAAATGCTGTGTACACCGCCCACATCCTCTCCATCCAATCCGTTTGGCGTAACAAAATGTGCCTCAGTGCATCCGATCTCTTCCGCCTTTTCATTCATCCACCCGGCAAATTGCGGAACGGATCCTGCAAGGTGTTCCGCGATCGCCACTGCAGAATCATTATGGGATTCCAGCATCAGGGAATATAGAAGATCCCCCAGATAAAACGCTTCCCCTTCGTGCATTCCCAGATGAACCTTCGGCTGTGCGACCGCATTTGCAGAGGCTGTCACCAGGTCCTTCGGATTCCCCTTTTCCAGCGCAAGAATACAAGTCATGATCTTCGTTGTACTTGCCATCGGGCGCATTACATGCTCTTCTTTTCCGAGCAGAACCCTGCCGCTGTCCGCATCCACCAGCGCAGCGGAACGGGCATAGAGCCGGGTAAGAAGCTGCTCCCTTTCCTGCTCACGGGTTTCTTTTTCCTGTGCAGTCTGCGCATCCGAGACCGGTTCCTTTTGCTGCGTAGTCTCCATTATCTGCGTCCGTTCATTTTCTTCCGCAGGCACTTTCCCAGATAAGACCTTACCCGGACTTTCTCCTGTGGATTCTCTCCATAGCATCTTTCCTTGAAAAATCTGCAAACTAAAAAAGAATACCATGCACGCTGCCAGAATCCCTCTTCTGGTCCGTGCCGGTATTCCATTCCTCTTCTTTTCTTTCTTTTTCATGCGCCCCGGTCTCCCTCCTGCTCTTTTCTGTTCCATTTTATGAACAGGGACGGGCGTTTATACTATAGATTCCATTTTAAATATTCAGCCGGATCTGTGCCTCATCTTCCGCTTCTTCTTTGAATGTCTCCAACTTCTCCGGTTCAATGCCCGGGAGATCATCTAAAGACTGCACACTGAATCTGCGCAGAAATTCTTCGGTTGTTCCAAAAAGCAGCGGACGTCCCGGTGCATCAAGGCGCCCAAGCTCGCAGACCAGATTGTACTCGATCAGCTTGTTTACCGCATGATCCGATTTGACTCCGCGAATCTTCTCAATCTCCAGCTTGGTGATCGGCTGACGGTAAGCAATGATTGAAAGTGTCTCCAGCATGACATCTGTCAGGACATACTTTTTCGGCTGCTTTGCGATCCGGATCAGATACTCATACATCTCCGGTTTGCTACAGAGCTGATATGCATGATCCAGTTCGATAATCCGGATGCCACGCTCCTCTTTCTGATACTTGTCCATCATATTATGGATAAGTTTCTCCGTCGTCGGCACATCCTGCTCGATCGCGGATGCGATCTTACTCACCTCAACCGAATCTCCCATAGTGAACAGGATTGCCTCTATGATACTCTCCAACTGTTTTGTTCTCATTTTCTTCTATACTCCTTGCCGCAGTCCCTCGTCCGATGTAATGATGATATCATCAAACGTATGTTCCTGATATACCTGGATCTCTCCTGTCTTCATCAGCTCCAACACCGCCAGGAAGGTGACAATGATCTGTACCTTGGATGCCTGCTTTTTCAGGAGATCCCGGAAACTGAATCTGTGATGTACCTTTGCATACTCATAAACATATTCCAGTTTCTCCGGAAGCGTAACCTCTTCTTTCTCGATCTTGCCGAACTTACTCCGGATCGGATCCGTCTTATCTGCCTGTCTTTTCAGGATATCCTGAAAAATATCATTCAGCTTCGTCAGGGTCAGCCCGTCAAGAAGCGTATCCAGATCTACCGGTTCTTCGTATTTCTTTACTTCATCCGGAATAGTCGCTCCCTTATAGAACAGCTTTTCTCCGTCCACCTGGCGGTCACGCAGTTCATAAGACATGTATTTGTACATCTTGTACTGCAAAAGCTGCTCTACCAGTTCCTGACGCGGATCTTCTTCCTCGCCCTCTTCATTGACTTCCTTTGGAAGAAGCATCTTGCATTTGATGTCCAGAAGTGTCGCCGCCATGACCAGAAACTCACTCATGACATTCAGGTCTGCTCTGTCCATCGCCTGGATATATTCCATATACTGGTTGGTGATCTCTACGATTGGAATATCGTAGATGTCTATTTTATTTTTATCGATCAAATGTAAGAGCAGATCCAGAGGTCCCTCAAAAACCTGCAGCTTTACCGGTATTCCTTTTCCCATAGATAT
Organism: Coprococcus sp. TM115-187; assembly: GCF_027679115.1. Lineage (NCBI taxonomy): Bacteria > Bacillati > Bacillota > Clostridia > Lachnospirales > Lachnospiraceae > Coprococcus > Coprococcus sp. TM115-187. The sequence continues at coordinate 275,984 of NZ_JAQEKS010000001.1, forward strand.
CCTTTCCAGTCAAATTGTCGATAACCTTATTTATTATACAGGAAAGCCGGGATGATATCAAGTACGACTAACTCTGCCGGATTCCAGAAGCGGAAATTGATCGTGTGGGTTCCGAGCCCTTTGCTTACCACAATATATTTCCCGTCTTTTTCATAACAGTCCCCGCTGTAGCGTGGAAACAGACGGAACTGCGGACTGATCACACCGCCAAGCAGTGGAAGTCTGGCAATCCCGCCATGTAAATGTCCGGACAGCACCAGGTCTGCTCCCCACTTCCAGTAGGTTTCTGCGTAAAGCGGATGATGTGCCATTAAAATGCAGTATGCGTCCGTCTCTGCACTGCCAATCCGTTCTTCCATCTCGCCAGTCGTAAGCGGACACACCTTCCATCCTTTTTTATAGCATCCAAATGGAAGCTCCATCCCATATAAGCGCAGTTTCATCCCGTTTACCGGGATCTCTTCTGATCCATTCACCAGGACATGAATCCCTGCCTTTTTCAGTTCATTCTCATAATATCCATATTCTTTGCCGTAAATCTCCTGCTGCTCATGCATTCTCTGCTCATGATTGCCATTACAGCACCAGACCGGTGCGATCTGTGGAAGTTTTTTCATCAAATCCGCTGCCGGTGTCCAGTCTCTTCCGGCTTTCCCGACCAGCATATCGCCGCCTGCCAGGATCAGATCCGGCTTTGCTTCCCTGATCGCCAAAAGCAGCTCCTCATTCTCTTTTCCATAGACATGATTATGCAGATCACTTAAGAAAGCAATCCGTACTTTTCCGGCATCTCCCTTTATTTTACTGGTTCTGATCCGGTATCTTGTAATCTTGAAGCAGTGCAGCTCCCGCCATACTTCTGCAAGAACTGCTGCTGCAAAAATCACCAGTATCAATACGATAATCCCTGTTGCCTTCATCTCTTCCCTCTTTCGTTATACCATCATTTCTTCCAGAATTTTAAGGAATGCGCCCCCAAATGTCAACTCCCCGACACCTTCTGTCGCATAAACCGGAACGCTTCCGATGGTTTTCTCATTCAGCCGGTAAATGACTTCTCCGATCTGGTCGCCTTTCTTTACCGGGGCAGTCTGTTTCTGTATCTGTACCTCTTTTTCCACGGCAGACAGATCTGATCCACTGGTATCCACATACCGGAAACCCTCCAGTGTCTCTCCCTTTGCCTTCTCCTGCATTCCATGTTTCACTTCGGCATACACAATTTTTTCCAGTGCCCTTTCATCCTGGTAAATACTGCATTTCCCAAAGCCATAGTTTAACATGGCAATGGCATCCTTTATCCGTGTCTTAGAATCCGGCTCTGCCATTACAACCGCAATCATATTGACCCCGTCTTTTCTTGCCGTTGCAGACAGGCAGAACTTCGCACCGCTTGTGGATCCGGTCTTCAGTCCGGTTGCGTATTCATACTGCCGGATCAGTTTGTTGGTATTACTCAGTCCGAATTCACTACTGCCCTTTGCCGTAGTGTGGGTAATATTTTCCATCCAGATCGTTGAGTAGTCCTCGATCTGTGGATACTTCGTGATCAGTTCCCGCGACATCAGTGCAATGTCTCTCGCTGTCGTCAGATGCCCTTCCGTGTCCAGTCCATTGCAGTTGACAAAATGGGTATTCGTCATTCCAAGCCCTGCCGATCTCTGATTCATCTTTTCCACAAAAGCCGGTTCACTCCCGGCAATCTTTTCTGCCATCGCCACGCAGGCATCATTGGCACTTGCCACAGCAATGCACTTGATCATTGTATCCACAGTCTGCTTCTCACCAGCTTCCAGAAATACCTGGGATCCACCCATCGATGCAGCGTACTCAGAAGTTGTGACTTCGGTATCCGGCGTGATCGTTCCGTCTGCCAGTGCATCAAAGATCAGAAGCAGCGTCATAACCTTTGTCACACTCGCCGGGGGCTTTTTCTCATCCGCATTTTTTTCTAAGAGAACCTGACCTCCGGAAGCTTCCATAATAACTGCGGACTCAGCAGATAGTTCCAGACCGGTCAGATTGCCCGAATTGTCTTTGTTCGTCTGCTCCGGATCCTCCTGCCGGATCACATCCTGCATAGCTTTCGGTCTTTCTCCCGGCTCAAAAACATCCGCCGCCCGGACCGGGATCCCATATACGGTCTGCACGCACAGAACCATGCCAAGCAGACCTGCCAGAAATTTGCGCATCATAAGACTCCTTTTTTCCATCCATCGATACTATATAAATAAGCCTTCTGACAGGAAAATAGAACCTTTCTTTACACTTCCCGGTTCATTTTTTCGCCTTCCTCATTGAACCAGTCCATTGCCTGACAGATTCCTTCTTCTGCAAATGGGAATTCTCTCTTTGTGATCTTTTCCTGTGGAATCTTATCATAAATAAACGGTCCTTCCCAGATACTTCCGACAAGAATCGTTTCTGAATTTTCCTCATCGGTCTTTTTTTCTTCTTTCGCCAGGCGATAATTCATTTTTCCCATACTTCCGTTAAATTTCGCTTTTTTATAAAAATTCAGCGGAAAAAGCTGCATTCTTTCTAACATATTTTTCACCTCAAAAACCGGCACAGAAACTTGGGGATTTCTGTGCCGGTACTCTATTTTTTATACAATTATATCAATAAGTCGGAGGAATGTCTATACTATGCAGTCTTCTGATCTGCCTCATATTTTGCAGCAGCTTCGTTGATTGCATCTCGCATGATCTCGATTGCCTGATCTACGTGTTCTTTTGCAAGGATCAGTGGCGGGATCATACGGTTTACGCTGTCGCCGATCGCTGTGATCAGAAGTCTTCTTCTGAAGCATGCCCATTTTACTTCAAGAGCGATCGGAATATCGTATTCGCATCCTACCAGAAGTCCTTTTCCTCTTGCTTCTTTTACATGTGGAAGCTCTGCAAGTTTTTCTTTCATGTATTCACCCATTACTTTTGCATTTCCACTTAAATCTCTGTCGAGGATTTCAGAAATGGAAGCAAGAGATGCGGCACATGCAAGTGGATGTCCACCGTATGTAGAGCCATGTGTTCCTGATGTAAATACTGCAGCTACTTCTTCGCTTGCGCAGCATGCACCGATCGGCATTCCGCCTCCCATAGCTTTTGCCATCGTTACACAGTCAGGTTTTACACCATATCCCATGAATGCCATTGGAGATCCTGTACGTCCCCATCCGGTCTGTACTTCATCGAGAAGGAGAAGCATACCTCTTTCATCACAGAGTTTACGAAGTCCTTCGATAAATTCCTGTGTTGCCGGATGTACACCACCTTCGCCCTGTACCGGCTCGATCATGATCGCGATCGTGTTATCTGTTACTTTTGACTTGAAATCTTCAAGGTTGTTATATTCTGCGTAGGAGAATCCCGGAAGCATCGGTTTGAATCCAAGCTGGCATGCGTTATCCGGCTGTCCTGTTGCGGAAAGTGCTCCGTATGTTCTTCCGTGGAAACCATTGATTGCTGTTACGATATGGTAATGTTCCGGGCCATATTTTTCAACGCCGTATTTTCTTGCCATCTTGATCATACATTCGTTGGCTTCTGTTCCTGAGTTCTGGAAGAAAATCTTATCCATTCCGATCGTGTCACAGATCTTCTTTGCGAGAAGTGCCTGTGGAATTGTGTATGGGTAATTGAATGTATGCATGATGTCATCAAGCTGGTCTTTTACTGCTGCGACAACCTTCGGATTTCTGTTACCTGGTGTATTTACGGCAACTCCACCATAAAAGTCGAGGTAAGCTACCCCTTTTTCATCGTAGAGATACATACCTTCTGCACGTTCTGCGATAAAATCATATCTTGCATAGGTTTCTACCATATATTTTTTTACAATGTCCTTTAATTCTTCTGCTGTGAGTCCTGTGTCTTTGAGTTTCATAAGAATCTCCTCGCTTTCCTTCTTTTGATCATATACTACTTCATGCTATTCGTTCCGGACTTCGAATAAAAATGTGTAAAAGAATGTGCCTTTTGTTTAGCAGGAAATTCCTTCGGAATTTACCGCTAAACAAAAAGACGCCATGTACTAACTGTACATGACGTCCTTGTCGTTTACAAGACACAGTATAGACCACAGTCTATGGTTTTGTCAACAACAATTATGTCAAAAAATTATCTTTCATTTTGTCTTTTGCTTGTTCAATCTGCTGTATTTGTTCCTCATCCATGCTTTCCTGAAGATTTTCTTTCTTCTGGCGATAAATTGTCGCAGAAAAATCCATAATGTATCCAATCAGGATCAAATTACCAATTGCACGCCCTGCACGAACCGGTATCATGGCAACAAACGCTGCAACTATGTTCTGCAGGAACATAAAAAGGAACAACGTATAAAATCCCCATGCGATCGAACTCTCCAGACAGATGATCCCCCTGTAGTTAAATGGCTTCTCATGGTAATCCCACCAGATCTCACCGAAAATGCGCTTCATCACAAGTGCCGTCAGAAATTCCAACGTCGTTGCAAGAAACGATCCCAGGAAAAACAGCAGTATACTATTGTCGCTATACGGACGTAATATAAAAAACACCGTAAGAGCACCAAACCCGTAGATCGGGCAAAACGGACCTTTTGCAAATCCCCTGTTCGTAATCTTATGATTACAAAATGACATATAGATGGATTCCACCAGCCATCCCATCATGCTGTAAGTCAGAAACCACATCACAACCTCATATCCATCTATTCCAAATATTATCCTATTCCACCACATAAAATTTTCCTGTAAAAATGGAGGGTTTATGAATCATAAACCCTCCATTATTGTTCTGCACATATTAGTTATATTTACGTTTTCTAGCAGCTTCAGATTTCTTTTTACGTCTAACGCTTGGTTTTTCGTAATGTTCTCTTTTGCGAATCTCCTGCTGAATTCCTGCTTTGGCACAGTTTCTTTTGAATCTGCGTAAAGCACTATCTAACGTTTCGTTTTCTTTAACGATTACATTTGACATAGTCTCACACCTAACCTCCCCTCCAGCCTGGTATTGTGCATCATACGACTGTTCGGGTATATTTATTGCACTACATTAGATTATATCATATTTTTCATCTCAGTCAAGAATTTTTTGAAAAATAGGAAAAATATGCATAAATCTGTCATTTTCCGGCATTATTTTATCTGTTCTGCCAGTACCTCTTTGACTTTTGCAAGGGCATCCGGGATTCCAGCCGGGTTCTTTCCGCCAGCCTGTGCCATGTTCGGACGTCCACCGCCGCCACCACCTACACAGGAAGCGATTGCCTTGATCAGGTTGCCTGCGTGAGCACCTTTCTTCATTGCTTCATCTGTTGCTGTAGCCATCAGGCTTACCTTGCCGTTCGCGCTGGATGCGATCACGACCACGCCTTCTCCGATTTTCTCCTTGAGCTGGTCTCCAAGGTCACGCAGTCCGTTCATGTCCATATCTTCTACGCTGACAGCAATCACTTTTACGCCGGCTACTTCTTCTACCTGATCCATCACATCACCCATGGCATCTTTTGCGAGCTTACTCTTCAGGCTTTCTACTTCACTGTGAAGTTCTTTGTTCTCAGCCTGAAGGTGTGCGATCTTCTCAGATACAGTATCCGGAGTTGCTTTCAGGAGCCTAGCTGCTTCATGAAGCAACTGTTCCAGTTCTCCATAATAATCCATCAGTCCTTTGGATGTAAGTGCTTCGATACGGCGTACCCCTGCTGCCACACCACTTTCAGACAGGATCTTGAATGCTCCGATCTCGCTTGTATTGGCAACATGTGTACCACCGCAGAACTCAACAGAGTAATCTCCCATATTTACAACACGGACGATGTCGCCGTATTTCTCACCGAACAGAGCCTGTGCTCCGGTCTTTCTTGCTTCTTCGATCGGCATGTTCTTAATGACAACCGGCAGAGATCTGGAAATGCTTTCATTTACCATATCTTCTACTTTCTGCAGTTCTTCCGGTGTCATTGCCGAGAAATGAGAGAAGTCGAAACGAAGTCTCTTGTCGTCCACATAAGATCCGGACTGTTCTACATGTGTACCAAGTACGGTACGGAGTGCTTTCTGAAGCAGATGGGTCGCACTGTGGTTTCTTGCACAAAGCACACGTCTCTGCGAATCAACGGTCAGAGTAACCTGATCTCCAACCTTCATCATACCCTTTGCCATATAACCGATATGACCGATCTTGCCACCAAGCATCTTCTTCACATCTTCCACAACAAATTCACCGTCACCGCATTTGATCACACCGTGGTCGGCTTCCTGTCCACCGCTTGTTGCGTAGAACGGAGTCTCATCTACAAAGATGGTTCCTCTCTCACCGTCAGAAAGAGCGTCTACGATCTCATCTTCTGTGGTAAGTACCGTAATCTTCGATTCATATTCCAGATGCTCGTATCCGACAAACTTAGAAGTTACAGACGGATCGATGGATTCGTATACAGTTGCATCTGCTCCCATGTAGTTCGTTGCCTTACGTGCTTTTCTTGCAGTCTGGCGCTGAACTTCCATTGCGGCTTTAAATCCCTCTTCATCAATATCCATACCTTCTTCTTCCAGGATCTCTTTGGTAAGATCGATCGGGAATCCATAGGTATCATATAATTTGAACGCATCTTCTCCGGACAGAGTCTTTGTTCCTTCTTCTGCCATCTTTTCTTTCATCTCATTCAGAATGACAAGCCCCTGGTCGATGGTCTTCTCAAACTGCTCTTCTTCCTTGCGGATGACATTCATGATAAAGTCTTTCTTTTCTTCCAGCTCCGGATATCCGTCTTTAGAGCCTTCGATCACAGTTGCAGCAAGATCTGTAAGGAATCCCGGTGCAATGTTCAGAAGTCTTCCGTGACGACATGCACGGCGGAGAAGACGGCGAAGAACATATCCTCTTCCTTCATTAGACGGCATAATACCATCAGAGATCATGAAAGATACAGAACGCACATGGTCTGTGATTACACGCAGAGATACGTCTGTGCTTTCATTATCTCCATAAGATACTCCTGCGACCTCACATACCTGGTCACGCAGTGCTTTTAAAGTATCAATATCGAACATAGAGTCTACATCCTGTACGATACATGCAAGTCTCTCAAGTCCCATACCGGTATCAATATTCTTCTGCTTCAGTTCGCTGTAGTTTCCATGTCCATCATTGTCGAACTGTGAAAATACGTTGTTCCAGATCTCCATATAACGGTCACATTCGCAGCCTACTGTACATCCCGGTTTACCGCATCCGTATTTTTCTCCACGGTCATAGTAAATCTCTGAACACGGACCGCACGGACCTGATCCATGCTCCCAGAAGTTGTCTTCTTTTCCGAAACGGAAAATTCTCTCCGGTGCAATACCAATCTCTTCGTTCCAGATCTTCCATGCCTCATCATCGTCTTCATATACGGACGGGTACAGACGATCCGGATCCAGTCCAACCACTTCTGTCAGGAATTCCCATGACCAGTGGATCGCTTCTGTCTTAAAGTAATCACCGAATGAGAAGTTACCAAGCATTTCAAAGAAAGTACCGTGACGTGCAGTCTTTCCTACGTTCTCGATATCTCCTGTACGGATACATTTCTGACAGGTTGTCACACGGCGTCTCGGCGGGATCTCCTGTCCTGTAAAATATGGTTTCAGCGGTGCCATTCCTGAATTGATCAGCAGAAGGCTGTTATCATTGTGCGGCACCAGCGAAAAGCTTTTCATTTTTAAATGACCTTTGCTCTCAAAAAAGTCAAGAAACATGCGTCTAAGTTCGTTAACTCCGTAAGCTTTCATCTTTATCCTCCTCGCTTCTATCAGCTAAATTCTAATTATAAAGAGATTTTGATGGCTTGTCAATATAATGAAATTTAAAAAGGAACCGCATTTTCTGCGATTCCTTCTTTTTTCCATTCTACTTAGTCTCTGAATTCTTTGCGTCTTTTCTTTCGCGAAGCTTCTTGCCTGCAAAAACCCCTCCGACTGCAAACACTCCGATAAAGAGCATCTTCAATACCGTAGAGATCAGTGTTGAAAAAAATGCCATCTTGTCATGCCTCCCATGCTATCATTTTCTTTTCTCCTTGATTTATGCATATTATAGCATATACAAAAAAATTTTCCAAACTTTTTTAGCATTTTCACATACAATTTCGACCTTTTGTATCTGCCTTGCAGTTCCTACTCCACCATGCCAAAAAATTTCTGCGCATAGTGTACGGACTGCATGGCATCTTTTCCATAGAAATCTGCCCCGATCATATCCGCGTAATCCTGGTTCAGAACAGCCCCGCCTACCATGACTTTGCAGTCCGGTTTTTTCTCTCTTAAGAGTTTGATCGTCTCTTCCATGCTGACTACAGTTGTGGTCATCAGCGCACTTAAGCCTACCAAAGTGACATTCTCCTCAACTGCTTTTTCTACGATTGCCTCCGGCGGCACATCCTTTCCGAGATCGATCACATCAAAACCATAATTTTCAAGAAGAACTTTCACTATATTCTTTCCGATATCATGGATATCACCTTTTACGGTAGCAAGGATGATCTTCTCCTTCTTTTCTTCTTCCTGTCCGGATGAAGCAAGCACATCCTTGATAACTGCAAAGGCAATCTTCGCAGCATCCGCACTCATCAGAAGCTGCGGAAGGAAGACGGTTCCCTTTTCAAAACCTTCACCGACTACATTGAGTGCCGGGATCAGTTCCTCCTGGATGATATCCAGCGGTTCCCTCGTACCGATCAGGTCACGGGTGATATGATGCGCCTCTTCTTTCAGCCCTCTCTCGATTGCATATTTGAGTGTCATCTCAACGCCTGCAGCTTTTGGTGCATTTCCGGCTGCTGCAGCTGCCTGCGATGCCTGGACTGTCACCGTCTCTGTGGTTCCCGCATAAGTACTGATATAATTCGTACAATTTTCATCAAAGCCCATCAGTGCATTATAAGAACGATAAGCTTTCATCATATCTTCTGAGGATGGATTGATGATTCCTGCCGTCAGTCCGTTCTGCATTGCCATCGCATAGAAATAGCTGTTGACAATCGGGCGCCTTGGAAGTCCAAAAGAAATATTCGATACTCCAAGAACGGTTCTGACCCCGAATTCTTCCCGTACTCTCTTCAATGCTTCCAAGGTAACCTTTGCCCCGTCCTTTTCCGAACTGATGGTCATGGTCAGCACATCGATCACGATATCTTTCTTGTCGATTCCGTATTTGGCTGCTTCGTTGATGATCTTACCTGCAACACGCACACGGCCTTCTGCATCCTTCGGAATCCCCTCTTCATCAATGGTCAGTCCGACAACCACACCGCCATATTTCCGGATCAGAGGAAAGACTTCGTCCATAGAAACCTGCTTTCCGTTTACAGAGTTGATCATCGGCTTTCCATTGTAGATACGCATTGCACGTTCCATAGCCTTTCCATCTACTGTGTCAATCTGAAGTGGAAGACTGGTCACGCTCTGCAGTTCTTTTACAACTTTTTCCATCATGGCAACTTCGTCAATATCCGGAAGTCCTACATTGACATCCAGAATGTGCGCGCCCTTATCCTGCTGCGTGATCGCTTCTTTCAAAATGTAGTCCATATCTTCATTTTTCAGTGCTTCTTTGAATTTTTTCTTTCCAGTCGGGTTGATTCTTTCCCCGATGATACGCGGCATATCATCCAGGATCACAGCCTGTCCATAAGAAGATACGATCGTATCATGCTTTTTCTCGATCTCGCGCAGCGGAAGATCTTTGCATTCTTCCACCAGCTTTTTAATATGCTCCGGTGTCGTTCCGCAGCATCCGCCAATCACACAGGCTCCTTCTTTTACAACCTCCTGCATGATCCGGGCAAACTCATCCGGCTCTACATCGTAATACGTTTCCCCGTTCTTCTGCTTCGGAAGTCCGGCATTTGGCTTCACAATGATCGGAAGGGAGGTATATCTTCTTAAATCGTTTAGGATTGGAAGCATCTGTTTCGGCCCAAGTCCACAGTTCAGCCCCAGTGCATCTACACGGAGTCCTTCCAGCATTGCCACAACAGAAGGGACATCCCCGCCTGTCAGAAGCTTTCCTCTTTCATCAAAGATCATGGTTACAAATACCGGAAGAGAAGAATTTTCTTTTGCTGCAAGAATGGCTGCCTTTACTTCATAGGTGTCACTCATGGTCTCGATATGGATCAGGTCTGCACCGTACTTTTCTCCATAGCGGACGGCTTCTGCAAATGCTTCATAAGCATCATCAAAATCCAGATCTCCCATTGGTTTTAATAGCTTTCCGGTCGGTCCCATATCCAGTGCCACATAAGTCTCTTTTCCAATCTGCTCCCCTGCTCTTTTTGCATTTGCAATCCCTGCACGGATCACTTCTTCAACCGTATATCTGTCATCATGAAATTTGCAGACATTAGCGCCAAAGGTATTTGCAAGAACCACATCACTTCCTGCTTCATAATATCTGCGGTGAATCGCTTCCACCTTTTCCGGATGTTCGATGTTCCAGGTCTCCGGAAGTTCTCCCGGTGCAAGTCCTTCTGCCTGCAGAAGAGTTCCCATTCCTCCATCTAAAAATAAAAGTTCTTTTCCCAAACGTTCTCTGATATTCATACCCTACGCTCCTTAATTTCTTCTGTAAATGCAGTCCTTCTTCTCACACACTTCGCAGCCTTTGATGTGGCATTTTTCCTGCGTATCACTGATCCCAATGATTGCAGTCACCGATTTTGTCGGTGTGAGCATATAGCTGTCTGTCATGGTAAGTCCGATCTTCTTTGCCGTATCCAGCATCCGTAAGATATCGTCCTGATGATGGATATCAAAATCACCGTACCCCGGACTGAATCTCGGTCTGAGCCATTTATTCTGTGCTTTTAACTCTTCTCCGATCGAAAGCTGCAGATCGTCACAGTACTCCTCCAGATATGCAGCTGCGCATGCCTGCAATACGACAGATTTCGCCATATCTGTCAGTGAATAACGTTTCATCAGTATATCGACACTGGTACCGAGTGTTGCGCCAAATACAACTGCCTCTTTGCAACCTCTGAGATTCTTTCCGAGACTTCTGCTTTTAATATTCATTTTTCCGATCGTCACCTGGTCTTCTCCTGTAACTTTACAGTCAAAAATGCGATAGACGGATTTTGCCTGCGTAGTCTGATCGAGCTCCCCGAAGGAAACATCGATCAGCGCAAGCGTCTGTTCATCTACCGCATGTCTTCCATATCCCAGATAACGAATTGCTTCTTTCGTTCTGGCATCTGTCATCTTTCTTATGTTCCTTTATTTTACGATTTCTGAAAGGTTCTGCATGATTGCAGCAGCTACTTCCGGTTTATTCATCGAATATACGTGGATATTGCGGACTCCATTTGCGATCAGGTCAATGATCTGGTCGGTCGCATATGCAATTCCCGCCTGCTTCATCGCTGCCGGATCATCTCCAAAATAATCTACAATCGCACGGAATCTCTGCGGAACAGCAGTTCCTGAAAGGGCACAGCTTCTTGCGAGCTGCTTTTTCGTTGTGATCGGCATGATTCCCGGAAGCACCGGTATCATGATTCCCTGTTCACGGATACGATACAGAAAATTATAGAAAATATCATTATTGAAAAACATCTGTGTGGTAATAAAATCCACTCCACAATCTACCTTTTCTTTGAGATAACGGATATCATCTTTCTTGTGTTCCATCTCTACATGTCCTTCCGGATAGCATGCAGCTCCGATGCAGAAGTCTCCCATTTTTTTGATGTCTTCGATCAGTTCACAGGCATGAGAATACTGTCCCGGAAGCGGAAACTGTCCATCCTGCGGGATATCTCCTCTGAGTGCAAGGATATTCTCAATCCCTTCTTTCTGAAGCTGTCCGATAACCTTATGTACCTCTTCCTTGGTTGAGGACACACAGGTTAGATGTGCAAGTGCCGGAATCTTCAGGTCATTCTTGATATGACTTGCAATCTTAACCGTATTCTTACTGGTTCCACCACCGGCTCCATAGGTAACACTGATAAATGACGGGGTAAGTTCTGCGATCCCATCCGTTGCTTTTAACACGGATTCAAAGCCCGCATCCGTTTTCGGTGGAAACACTTCAAAGGAAATATGTACTCCGTCTGCTTTAATTTTGTCTATAATCCTCATAATGAATGTTTCTCCTCTGTAAAATTTTCATTTCATGATACCATATTTTCCGGTAAATTACCAGAATGCATTTTACATATTTTCGTAAAGTTCTTCGTAAAGCTTGGCTGAATTCTTCCATGAGAAGTCTTTTTCCATACCACGCTCTACAATCTTGTTCCAGTCACGCTTCTTGTCATAGTAAATCTGTTCTGCATATCTTACAGTTGCAAGCATCTCATGCGCATTGTAATTGGTGAAGCTGAATCCGGTTCCGGTCTTCTCGTACTCATTGTAAGCTTCTACAGTATCTTTGAGTCCGCCTGTCTCTCTTACGATCGGCACCGTACCATATCTCAGACTCATCAGCTGGCTCAGTCCACATGGTTCAAATAATGACGGCATCAAGAATGCATCACAGGATGCATAGATCTTGTGAGACATCGGCTCTGAATAATAGATCTGTGCAGATACCTTATCCGGATACTTCCATGCGAAATGACGGAACATGTTCTCGTATCTCTCATCTCCGGTACCGAGTACGACGATCTGAACCGCATCCTGGCAAAGTTCATCCATCACACAGTCGATCAGGTCAAACCCCTTCTGGTCGGTCAGTCTGGATACGATACCGATCATCATACGGTGCGGATCTCTCTCCAGTCCGAGTTCTTCCTGCAGCGCCATTTTATTTTTCACTTTCTCCTTGCGGAAGTTTTCGACAGAGTAAGTTCTTGCAATGTTGGTATCTGTTGCCGGATTAAAATCACCGTAATCAATACCATTGACAATTCCTGACAGGCAGTTTGATCTTGCCTGCATCAGTCCTTCCAGCTTCTCCCCGTAAAACGGTGTCTTGATCTCTTCCGCGTAACTGCTACTTACCGTTGTCACACGGTCAGCGTAGACAATTCCGCCTTTCAGATAGTTGGCATCGTCATATGCTTCCAGCTTATCCGGTGAGAAATAGTATGCCGGAAGTCCGGTGATATCCATAACCGTCTTCTTATCCCAGATACCCTGGAATTTGAGGTTATGTATGGTGATCACAGTCTTGATTCCACGGAAAAACTCATTGTTATAGCGGAAATTATCCAGATAAATCGGAACAAGCCCGGTCTGCCAGTCATGACAGTGAATGATATCCGGTCTGAAATCCAGAAGTGGCAGTGCACTTAAGGCTGCTTTTGAAAAGAATGCAAACTTCTCAATATCGTATGCAATATCACCATATGGCTGCGAACCATTAAAATAATATTCATTGTCTATGAAATAAAAAGTGATTCCTTCGTACTGAAGTTCAAGAAGCCCTACATACTGCTGTCTCCAGTTCAGATCCATATAGAAATGAAGTCTGTAAGAAAGTTTATCTTTCCATTCGTCTTTCATGCACATATACTTTGGAAGCATAACACGTACATCGTATTTGTTCTTATCAAAATATTTTGGTAGTGATCCCACTACATCGGCTAATCCTCCTGTTTTGATAAACGGAACTGATTCAGATGACACAAATAATACTTTTTTCATTTAACACCCTCCTTACTCTCGCGGCTTATTTATAATTATACCGCAATTTCATCCGTTTGAAAAGAATTATCTGCGCTTTGATTTCAGTCTGATCGTGTCTGCGACCAGAGCAATAAATTCAGAATTGGTCGGTTTTCCTTTCCCGTTACTTACTGTGTAACCGAAAAGAGCTTCTAAGGTATCCAGCTTTCCCCTGCTCCATGCAACCTCGATCGCATGGCGGATCGCCCGTTCAACACGGCTCGATGTGGTCTGGTTCTTTTTCGCGACTGTCGGATACAGGATCTTTGTGATCGCATTTAAAACTTCCATATCGTCAACCGCCATCAGAATGGAATCCCTCAAATAATGATACCCTTTTATATGTGCCGGGATTCCGATTTCATGGAGCAGTTCTGTCACCTGTGTTTCCAGGTCCTCCTCAGAAGGTTCCGCATATACGGTATAATCTGTGTAAGGCGCTACACTCTTTTCCGCATGTCCGGAGCTTTTGATCCGCTGAAGGATTGTTTCATTGCGAAATGGTTTCAGGATGTAGTAGGCTGCTCCTTTTTCGAAGGCATCTTCCGTGATCCTCTCTTGTCCAATCGCAGTTACAATAATAAAATTCGGCTGTTTCTTTACTGTTTTATCTGCGCCTATCATTTCCATCACACTGATTCCATCCATTTTCGGCATAATTAGGTCAAGAAGTACAACGTCAGGCTGTTTATCTCTTATAATGTGATAAATATCTTCTCCGTTCCTGGCTTTTCCCACCAGTTTGAGATCTTTATCACTTTCTACAATTTCTCCTAGTAAATTCAACATTCTTTCGTTATCGTCAGCAATCGCTACATTCAGTTTTTCCATAAAGCCTTTCCCCTCCTTAAAGTGACAATTTGCACTGGAATGGAACCTATTATAACCTTCTGTATTCTGCGAATACAAGCAAATGGTGTCGCAGAAATCTGACAAGGTTCGCATATTTCAATCTTTTTTCAGATTTTCCAGCATGTTTTCGATAAATATTCCGTATCCTTTTGTCGCATCCTGTACGAAAACATGTGTTACTGCGCCTATAATCTTTCCATTCTGCATAATGGGGCTTCCACTCATTCCCTGCACAATCCCACCGGTCAGTTTAAGTAACCGTTTGTCAGTAACCTGAATTTCAATCCCCTTATTCACCTCCCTGGCATCCAGGTCAACTTTTGTGATTCTGACTGTATAATCTTCTGTCTTTCCGCTTACCGCACAGCGGATATACGCCTTTCCGACCTGAATTTCTTCCTTTGCCACAGCCGGATAAGCTTCTTTGCTGTCAAATATTCTCTCAATCCTGTCTAATTTCCCATAAATCCCTGTCTCTGTGTTTGTAGTAATCGAACCTAAAATATTGTAATGATTGTAGACAATGATCCCTTCCATCCCTCCGGGATTTCCGTTCTCACCTTTTTTAATATTCTGAATGCTGGTATCATATAATCTTCCCGTTGACATTTCGATCAGTTTGCCGGTATCTACATCATGTATTCCATGTCCCAACGCACCGTATTCACTATCTGCATTCAGAAAAGTGATTGTGCCGAGTCCCTGCGCGTTATCACGCACCCAGATTCCAAGTTTATATGCCCCGCCTTCATCTTTTGTCGGATGAAGTTGTACATCAATATACACTTTTTTTCGACGAATGTGTAAGACAACGGACTTATTCGATAATTTTTTAACCCGTTCGATAAGCTCAGATTTATTATAAATACTGTCAGAATCAACTCCGACAATATAATCTCCCTCCTTCACCAGATGCTTCGCCGGATTCACACCGATCCCATCTTTTCCCTTAATTTCCTGCGTCCCCAGCACCATCACGCCATCCGTCTCCATATAGATCCCAACCGGCATCCCTCCCGGAATCAGAAGGTTTCCCGAAAGTTCACTGACCGAAGCCTCCCTCTCCGCTTTCTCAGCCCGCCATTCCCTGTAGCAATAGCCGCCTCCTATAACCACGATTACCGCTAATAACACACTTAACATTTTCCGATAACTTCTAACCGACATTGCACACCCCTTTTTCCTCCCTAAAATTCCGCAAAAAATAAGGCAGGATTTTTTCTCCTGCCTCTAGTATGTGCTCAATCTTATTTTTTCAAACCGGATGCCAGAATTTTCATCTCCCGTGCGTTTTTCAGCACCGCATCCGTAATCTTTGCGCCTCCAAGGATCCTTCCCAGCTCCTGCACAGATTCTTCCCCGTCAAGCTGCCGGATCTTGGTCTTTGTCATCTGATCTTCCACCCGTTTTTCAATCAGGTAATGAGTATCTGCCATTGCAGCGATCTGTGCCAGATGCGTAATGCAGATCACCTGATGTTTCCTGCCGATCAGGCACATCTTCTCGGAAACCTTCTGTGCGGTACGACCGCTGATCCCCACATCGATCTCATCAAAGATCAGTGTCTCGATCTCATCTTTATCCGCCATGACTGCCTTGATCGCAAGCATGATGCGGGAAAGTTCACCGCCGGATGCCACAGTTGCAAGCGGTCTTGTCGGTTCACCCGGATTCATGGAGATCATAAATTCCACCTCATCCGTTCCTTCTACTGTGTACCCGGAGGTTTTTGAAAACCGAATTTCAAAGCAGACATCCAGGAAATTCAGATCCTGAAGTCCTTCTGCGATCTTTGCCTGCAAAAGCTTTGCCTCTTTTTTACGGATCTTCGACAGACCCTCGCATTCTTTTTGCAGACGTTCCTCTGATTTTTTCAGTTTTCCCTTTAATTCATTTAAATATTCATCATAATTTTTTAAAATCAGGAGGCGCTCCTCGTCATCCGCCTTATGCTGCAGGATTGCCTCTGCCGAATCTCCGTATTTGACCTTCAGATGATTGATCTGGTTCAGCCGGCTCTCCGTCTCATAGAACTGTTCCGGTTCAAAGGAAAGACTGTCCAGATAACAGCGAAGCTCGCGCCCGGAATCCCCGATCAGATTCTCCACTTCGACCAGCTGTTCATACAGTTCTCCCGATTTGTCATCATGTTCTGCCGCCACAGCTGCCGCACGTACTGCCCGTCCGATCGCTTCTGCCGCACTTATACCGCCTTCTCCTGCTGTATACAGATACGCCTCTTCCAGATTCTCTGCGATTCTTTTCCCCTGCATCATCCGCCGGTAATCTTCTTCTACCGACTGGCATTCTGCCGCAGTGATTCCTGCATTTTCAATCTCATCAATCTCAAATTCAAGAAAAGAAATCTCTTTGGCTCTCTCAGCCTCGTCTTTATCGGCTTCCTTAAGTTCTTTTTCCAGCCGGCGGTATTCCCTGTATGAATCCGCCACTTTTTTCTTCCATTCTCCGGCTTCTTTTGCAAATGCATCCAGAATTGCCAGATGATTTTTTTTATATAACAGTGACTGATGCTCATGCTGCCCGTGAATATCGATCAGAACCTGGGCTGCTTCCTTTAGCCGCCCCAGTGTCACAGTCTCTCCATTGATCCGGCTCACACTTCGGTTTCCGTTAAACCGTCTGGTGATAATGATCTGCCCTCCGTCCGGCGAAAGATCCATCTCTTCCAGCTTCCGTACCGTTTCCGGATTTTCCACATAAAAGGTCAGTTCTACAAGTCCCTTATCGGCTCCCTTACGAAGCATATCTGCTGAATATCTTCCGCCCAGGGCAAGACTGACACTCCCCAGGATAATTGATTTTCCGGCACCGGTTTCCCCTGTCAGGATATTAAGTCCACCAGAGAAATCCACTTCCGCCTCATCGATTAGCGCCAGATTTTTTACATGCAAATTTTGTAACATTCTTTCTCCTGTCTATTGTTCCAGTAGTTTCTTGATCTTTTCCATCAGTAGAATCGTATCATCTACGGTCCGCACAGCGCACATGATCGTATCATCCCCGGCAATACAGCCAACGATCTCATTCCAGTTCATCGCATCCAGTGCCGCAGCCACTGCCATCGCCATACCGGATACCGTTTTCAGTACCAGAATGTTCTGAGCCATATCCATAGAGCTGAATCCATCCCGCAAAATGCGCACATATTTTTCAGTCATTCCGTTCTGTGCACTCTGGAGTACCGCATATTTCTGCCTGCCGTTTTCTGCCGGAACCTTGGTGAGCTTTAAGTCGCGGATGTCTCTGGATACCGTTGCCTGCGTCACTTTAAATCCCGCTTCATTCAGATACTCGGCAAGCTCATCCTGTGTCTCAATCTGATATTTGTTGATCAATTCTACAATTTTGGCATGTCGGTTTACTTTCATCTTCTAGTTTCCTTTCATCTTTTCACGTAATGTTTCCAGAAAGCTCACTTTGCTGAGTTTTACGATTTTCGCTGTCTCCCATGCCTTTTTGATCCGGATCCGGTCACCGGTATGAAGCGTGACTTCATCCGCACCATCATATGCAATCACTGCTTCCTCGATCTGATTTTCCCGTTTTGCACCAATCTCGATCACGATCTCATCTTTGTCCGCGAAAACGATACTGCGGGAATTGAGTGCATGCGAGCAGATCGGTGTCACAACGATCAATGACGCTGTCGGCTCCACGATCGGTCCTCCTGCAGACAGATTGTACGCAGTAGAACCCGTTGGTGTGGACACGATCAATCCGTCCGCATCATAGGAGTTCAGAAACTCTCCGTTAACATAGAGATTAAAATGAACAATCTTCATGCTGCCGGATCTTGTCATGACAATATCATTGAGTGCCACATCCCTTACATTGCGGTATGCAGCGGATCCATACAGCATCATTCTCTCTTCAATCGTATAATTGCCCTCTACGAGCTGTTTTACAGCCTCTTCTACATTCTGCACCTCTACCTCGGTCAGATAGCCAAGGGTGCCCATATTGATTCCAAGCATCGGAAGATCCCGTCCGAACAGACGTCTGGATGCCTGGATAAAGGTTCCATCTCCGCCTACCGTCAACACACAATCAATATCCTTTGGAATCTTGATCTTCGAAAAATTCCCTTCTTCCGGCCGCTCTTCCAGATAACATTTCTTCCCGTAGGATTCAATGCATTTTTTTATTTTCACGGTGATCTTCCGATTTGCATCCTTCATATCATTCGTGATAATGTAAAACTTTTCCATGTCTTTTTATTTCTTCTCCTCAGCCGGATCCTTTTTCGCAAGTGTGTCAAAAGCAGCATCGACAGTCCCCCGAATGTCTACGCTCTCCACAATCCTTGCCTCTTCCTCCGGCCTTTTTTTCAGATGTACCAGATACTCGATATTCCCTTCCGGTCCTTTGATCGGTGAAAATTCAAGTGCTGCTACTTCAAAGCCGATCGATACTGCATAATCGGTTACTTTTTCGATGACCTCGATATGGGTACTCTTTTCCCTTACCACACCTTTTTTCCCAACCTTCTCACGTCCGGCTTCAAACTGTGGCTTGATCAACGCAACGATCTCTCCGTTCTCTTTCAGGTAATTGCGGATTGGGAGAAGTACCTTCGTCAGCGAAATAAAAGAAACATCAATTGATGAAAAATCAATCGGTTCTCCCAGATCTTCCGGCTGTACATAACGGATGTTGGTCTTTTCCATGCAGACCACTCTTTCATCCTGACGTAATTTCCAGTCCAGCTGACCATGTCCCACATCGATGGCAAACACCTTGACTGCTCCATTTTGCAGCATGCAGTCTGTAAATCCTCCTGTCGAAGATCCCACATCGGTACATACCTTTCCTTCCATGGATACATCAAAATTCTTCATCGCCTTTTCCAGCTTAAGTCCTCCGCGGCTGACATACGGAAGTGCATGTCCACGGACTTCGATCTGAACCTCTTCCGAAAAGGAAGTTCCCGCTTTATCCTCTCTTTGCCCGTCCACAAATACATTGCCGGACATGATGATCGCTTTTGCCTTTTCTCTGGAGGATGCCAGATTTCTCTTTACAAGTAATACATCCAACCGTTCTTTCATTCTCTATCAATCCCTCCTGCTCTCTTCTGCTATATATGCAGTGATAATCCTGGCCACGCAGGATTCAATATCCAGCATCACCTCACTGCGAAGTAGGTCTACACTTCCGTGTTCGATATAGTCATCCGGCAGTGCCAGATTCAGAACCTCTGCGTCTGTCTCAAGACCTGCCAGATAAGCAGTCACAAATTCTCCGAATCCGCCTCTGCGGATATTCTCTTCCAGTGTCACGATCAGCCGGTGTTCCACCGTCAGTTTCCGGAGCATCTCCTCATCCACCGGCTTTACAAACCGGGCATTGATCAGGGTACAGTTATATCCAATCTCTTTCAAACGCTTCCGAACCTGAACTGCCTGCTCAAACATATGTCCGACACTGATGATCGCAATATCCTCTTCTTCATAGACCGGCTCACTCTTTCCATACTCAATCGGTGCTCTGTATTCACGGAATCCGTCAAATGCGCTGCCTCTTGGATAGCGCACTGCTGCCGGTGCTCCAAGTCTCACCGCAAACCGCACCATGTCCGCCAGTTCCCATTTATTTTTCGGAGAAAGGACGGTCATATTCGGAATCATTGACAGATAAGAAAGATCAAAGATCCCCTGATGGGTCTCCCCGTCGCTTCCCACAAGTCCTGCCCTGTCCACGGCAAATACAACCGGAAGCTTCTGCAGACAGACATCATGGATCATCTGGTCAAATCCTCTCTGTAAAAACGAAGAATATACAGCAAATACCGGATGCAGTCCTGCCGCAGCAAGTCCTGCCGCAAAGGTCACGCCATGTCCCTCTGCGATCCCCACATCAAAAAAGCGGTCCGGATAGTATCTGTGAAATGCTGCCAGGCCGGTACCGTCTTCCATTGCCGCCGTGATCGCTACCAGTCTGTCATCTTTTTTTGCCAGATCCAGCATAACCTTGGAAAACACATCTGTACAGGAATCCTTTCCACTTTTGGAAATCGGCTCTCCTGTCTGGATATCAAACGGACCTGTTCCATGGAAACGGGAAGGGTTTTCTTCTGCCGGGAGATACCCTTTCCCCTTTTTCGTCAGTACATGGACAAGCACCGGTCCTTTTACCCTTTTTGCCTCGGTAAACGCACGGCACAGTGCCTTCAGGTCATGCCCGTCCACCGGTCCTAAATACTTGATTCCCATATCTTCAAAGAACATTCCCGGAACCAAAAGCTGCTTGATGCTGCTCTTGGTGCGCTTAATATGCCGCACCATCTTTTCACCGCCAAATGGAATACTGCCAAGTACATTTTCCACGGTATCCTTCAGGTCGGTATAGGCCCGGGCAGTGCGCAGCTCTCCGAGATAACTGGACATTCCACCGACATTTTTGGAAATAGACATATGGTTATCGTTAAGCACGATGATAAAATTCGTCTTCATCTCCGCAGCATTATTCAGTGCTTCATATGCCATTCCTCCGGTCAGGGATCCGTCACCGATAACAGAGATCACGGAATAATCCTGCCCCAGGATATCCCTTCCTCTGGCATAGCCAAGTCCGGCCGAAATTGAAGTGGAGCTATGACCGGTATCAAAGGCATCACAGTCACTTTCTTTTCGTTTCGGGAAACCGCTCATCCCACCATATTTTCTCAGATCATCAAATCCTTCTTTCCTTCCGGTCAGAATTTTATGCGTATAAGACTGATGCCCTACATCCCAGATCATCTTATCCTCCGGAAGCTGAAAACTGAGATGCATTGCCATGGTAAGCTCTACCACACCCAGATTGGACGCAAGATGCCCTCCTGTCTTGCTGATCTTCTCAACAAGAAAGGTACGGATTTCTTCTGCAAGCCCTGCCAGTTCCTGTTCATTTAATTTTTTGATATCATTCGCTTCGTGAATCTGCTCCAGATACACTTCATCCACCCCGCTTATTTTTTCCTGTGTATCAGTTCCTGTATCAGCTGTGTCAGATACGTATTTTCTCTGTCCAACCCGGAAAGCAGCTCCAGTGCTTCCTGTGAAATAACTTCCACATCTCTGGTTGCTTTTTCCAGACCTTTTAATGTAACATAGGTTGTTTTTTCATTTTTTTCATCGCTGTGGACCGGTTTGCCAAGCTCTTCTGTAGTACTTGTCACATCCAGGATGTCATCCTGGATCTGGAAAGCAATCCCCACATCCGATGCGATCTTCTGCACTTTCTCAAGCTCTGCATCCTCTGCACCTGCAAGAAGTGCCCCGATCATCATCGAACTTTCGATCAGCGCTCCTGTTTTCAGTTCATAGATAAAGTTCAGCATGCCTTCATCAAGTCCCACACCGCAGGAAGCCACATCCACGACCTGACCGCCTATCATCCCATAAATACCGGCTTTTTCTGCAAGGATTTTTAAAGCTTTTCCAATCAGAAGACTCTTTTCAGGTGCGATTTCAAATGCCTTTACCGCCGTCTCAAACGCATAGTTCAGAAGTGCATCCCCGGCAAGAATTCCCATTGCTTCCCCGTATACAATATGCGTTGTCTTTCTTCCTCTACGGTACTCGTCATTGTCCATTGCCGGCAGATCATCGTGCACCAGGGAATAAGTATGGATCATCTCCATTGCTGCCATAAACGGCTCGATTTCTTTTCCTTCTCCTCCGAAAAGGCGGTATGTCTCCTGCATCAGCATTGGGCGGAGTCTCTTTCCGCCTGCCATCACACTGTACTCCATCGCCTCCATGATCTGGCTCTGGTAACCTTCTGCTTTCGGCAGATATTTTACAAGAAGCTTTTCAATCACTTCTGTTCTTTCTTTCATTTCTTCTTTAAAAGTCATGTATTTCTCCATTCTCTTCCAGCACCTGCACTTTTTTCTCTACTGTATCAATCTTCTCATTACAAAGCTTCAGCATTTCCATACCCTTCTGATACAGTCCGAAGGACTCTTCCAGCGAAGTATCCCCCGATTCCAGCTCTTTTGCCACCTGATCCAGCTTTGCAAAAAGCTCTTCCAGAGATTCTTCCGGCATTTCTTCTGCAATCTCGTTTTTCTTATCTGCCATTTTCCTACTCCTTCTTGGTATCTGTTACCTGTGCCTCGATCTGCCCGTCTGTCACATAAATCCGAAGCCAGTCTCCTTTTTTTACATCCGCTACTTTCTTTACGGTCCCTTCCGATCCCTGTACATAGGAAAAACCCTGGTTCAGCTTGGCAAGCGGAGAAAGTCCCTTCATCCGTTCGATCCGGATTGCAAGCTGCTGACGGTTTTCCCGCAGATTCCGCTCCATCAGAAGCGGCAGCATCTCCTGCACTTTCCGGGTCCTCTCCTGTTCCTGTTCCAACCGCTGATGCATGGCTTTTGGAATCTGCTCCTCATAGTCTGCAAGCTGCTGGCGCATGGACTTAAGTTTCCCTGACGGACTTAAGTAACGGAATTTTTCTGCATACCGCGCTGTATGAAGTGACGCAACCTCCAGCTTTCTCCTCATACTTCGGTGCATCCTTTCCCATTCTGTCCGGATCGTTTCCAGAAGTTCCCGGTAATTACAGATTGCAAGCTCTGCCGCAGCAGAAGGCGTCGGTGCACGAAGATCCGCTACATAATCTATGATCGTCGTGTCCGTCTCATGTCCTACTGCTGAAATAACCGGTACACTGCATTCAAAAACTGCGCGCGCTACCTTTTCCTCGTTAAATGCCCACAGATCTTCAATAGACCCCCCGCCTCTGCCAACGATCATCACATCAACCTTTGCTTCCTCCAGTGCACGGATTCCCCGTACCACACTTTCAGACGCGCCATCCCCCTGTACCAGTGCCGGATACAGAAGAATCTGCACATATGGATTTCTCCGCCTGGTAATGTTGATAATATCGCGCACTGCCGCTCCGGTTGGTGCCGTTACAACACCAACTGTCCGCACATATTTCGGAATCGGCTTTTTATATTCCGGCGCAAACATTCCCATTTCTTCCAGCTCTTTTTTGAGCTTTATAAATTTTTCATAGAGAAGTCCCGCACCATCCAGTACGATCTCCTTTGCATAAACCTGATATCTGCCATCTCTTTCATAGACGCTGACGCTTCCAAGCACGATTACCTGCTGCCCTTCCTGCATACGAAAAGAAAGCCCGCTGCGCTGCCCGGCAAACATAACACAGGCAATCGTTCCGGACTCATCTTTCAGTGAAAAGTACAGATGTCCTGAAGTATGGTACTTACAGTTTGACACTTCCCCTTTGATATAAATTCGATTCAACATAAAGTCTTGCGTAAACATATTCTTAATGTACGCATTGACCTGTTTTACAGTATATACATTTCGCATGATTTCTGATTCTTATGCAAGCTTTCCGAGTACACCGTTGACAAATGCCGGTCCCTCATCTCCTGAAAAATTCTTTGCCAGCTCAACTGCTTCATTGATCGCTACTTTGACCGGCACTTCGTCATCCCACTTCATCTCATATACGGCAAGACGAAGAACAGAAAGATCCACTTTATTCATACGTCCGGTTTTCCAACCGGTTGTATGTTCATTGATCATCGCATCGATTTCTTCTTCATGTGCTGCGATATCTTTGACCTTTTTGCGCATATATCCGCGTTCTTCCTCACTTGCTTCTTCTACCTGTTCCAGATACAGTTCGATCTGTTCGTCTGCATCAGCCGCATCAAATCCGATGCTGAAGAGCATTTTAAATATATGTTCTCTGACTTTACTTCTTCGCATGTTCTCTCTCCAATTATTCTTCTTCCGGCATGTCCACACCTGCAACACGGATGTTTACGTCTGCAACGGTAAGACCTGTCATATTCTCGATTGCTGCCTTTACTTTTTCCTGTACCTTTAAAGTAGTATCTTTGATACTGCTACCATATTTGAGGTTCAGGGCAAGGGATACGGTAACGATACCTTCCAGCACGTCTACCTTTACTCCTTTGGAAAGGCTCTTCATTCCAAGCTTTGCGATCAGTTCTCTGGTTGCATTTCCTGCCATGGAAGATACCCCCTCTACCTCCATTGCTGCAAGTCCTGCGATAATTGCAACTACTTCATCAGCAATCTGTACTTCTCCGAGGTTCTCATCTGATTCTATCTTATAGGTATTTCTCTCTTCTTTACTCATTATAAGTCCTCCTGTCTGCGGTTCTTCCGCTCCTCGCGCTCATCTCGGAACCTTTCGGTTCCTCGATGTTCGTTGCACTCACATAGTCCTGGTTTGAAAATGATTCGCCTGCAAGCAGCCGATCATTTCCCACCCAGTCCTGCGCTTTTTTTACGCTCCTCGCGCTCATCTCGGAACCTTTCGGTTCCTCGATGTTCGTTGCACTCACATAGGTCTGGGCTGAAAGTGATTCGTCTGCGAGCAGCCGATCATTTCCCACCCAGTCCTGCGCTCTTTTTACGCTCCTCGCGCTCATCTCGGAACCTTTCGGTTCCTCGATGTTCGTTGCACTCACATAGTCCTGGTTTGAAAATGATTCGCCTGCAAACAGCCGATCATTTCCCACCCAGTCCTGCGCTCGTCGCTATGCGTTCATTGTAACATAAAAGATCCTTATTGGAAAGTTTTTTAGGAACGTCCGAATTCGGAAAGTTTCAGTCCTTCGTTTCGTTCCAGCACCATACGGATGCTCCAGCTGTTGACAAACAGAAGAAGCGGTCTGTCTTTCAGGTCCTTGATCTTCTTCATATCGGATGTGCCGACCAGCTTGTCCATATTGATTTCTTCATTCTCGATCCAGCGGATATGTTCGTATGGAAGTGGTTCCAGACGGATCTCCACGTTATATTCATTTTCCAGACGGTATTTTAATACATCAAATTGCAGGACACCGACTACACCGACGATGATCTCTTCCATACCGGTGTTGAATTCCTGGAAAATCTGGATCGCGCCTTCCTGTGCGATCTCGTTGATTCCCTTGATGAACTGCTTTCTCTTCATCGTATCCACCTGGCGTACTCTGGCAAAATGTTCCGGTGCGAAAGTCGGAATTCCTTCGTATGCAAATTTTTCCGCTGAATTGGTCAGTGTATCTCCAATGGAGAAGATACCAGGATCAAATACACCGATGATGTCTCCACCATAAGCGGTATCGATCATGTGACGTTCACTCGCCATCATCTGCTGTGGCTGTGACAGACGGACTTTCCTGCCTCCCTGGATATGGAAGACATCCATGCCTGCCTTGAACTCACCGGAACAGATACGCATAAATGCGATTCTGTCCCGGTGTGCCTTATTCATATTTGCCTGAATCTTAAACACAAATGCGGAGAAATCTTCTTCTTTCATCGGATCGATCAGTCCTTTGTCGGACATTCTCGGAAGCGGTGAAGTCGTCATCTTAAGGAAATGCTGAAGAAAGGTCTCCACACCAAAGTTGGTCAGAGCTGATCCGAAAAATACCGGAGAGAGTTCTCCTTTGCTGACCATCTCCTGGTCAAATTCTGCACTTGCTCCGTCCAGAAGCTCAATCTCTTCTTCCAGCTGTGTGAACTGTGCTTCACTTACGATGCTCTTTGCTTCCTCACTGTCGATGGAAACCTTCTCAACTTCCCCGATCGAGGTTCCTTTCTTGGTATCTGAGAAAATCTCCAGTTCTCTGCTGTTCCGGTCAAATACGCCGCGGAATTCTTTTCCGGAACCGATCGGCCAGTTGATCGGACAGGTAGCGATCCCCAGTTCCTTTTCAATATCATCCAGTAATTCAAAGGTATCCATCGCTTCACGGTCCATTTTATTGATAAATGTAAAAATCGGAATATGACGCATGACGCAGACTTTGAACAGCTTTCTTGTCTGTGCCTCCACACCTTTTGATCCATCGATCACCATAACCGCCGAATCGGCCGCCATAAGAGTACGATAAGTATCTTCCGAGAAATCCTGATGTCCCGGTGTATCCAGAATGTTGATGCAATAACCGTCATACTGAAACTGCAGGACAGAAGATGTTACCGAAATACCTCTTTCTTTTTCAATCTCCATCCAGTCTGAAACCGCATGTTTCGCTGTTGCCTTTCCTTTTACAGAACCTGCCTGATTGATTGCCCCACCATATAACAGAAACTTCTCTGTCAGGGTAGTCTTACCTGCATCCGGATGGGAAATGATCGCAAATGTTCTTCTTTTCTTTATCTCATTCGTAAAATCTGCCATGTTATTCTACTCCTACTATTTTCTCAATGTCACTCAAACTCTTATTATATGGTATTTTTGCCATAATATCAATCCCCTGATTCACTCGTATTTGTACTTTCATGGATCGGTGTGATCACCACATTTGCAGCATTTACCTCTGCTTTACGTGTGACAATATCCTCGATCTGTGCCCGTTTTGCATCCGACAGATCCGCCACATCAACGACCACATCTGCGGATTCTTCGGTAAGACTTACCACCGCATCCTGAAAGCCTTTGCTGGCAAGCAGAGTCTCAATTGCGACCTCCTGTTCGGCGCGCTGTGTCATCTCCACCATCTGCGCAACTGCATCTGCTTTCTGGTCTTCTGCGATATCTGCATTATCAATGATCGCCTGCAGGGTTTCTTTGTTTTTTGCCCGCACCTGCTCCCGGTTCACTTTTGCCTGTGCTACAAGCGCACTGACCGATCCATTGGTCAGCACCGCCTCTCCCGGATTTCCGTCCACCTGATCGTTATCCGCTGTCTGGAGGGAGCTGTCACCTCCTGTGTCCTGATCCGAAATATCCAGAAGTTCCTTATTTGCCATCTCGCTTCCCGTCTCTGCTGTTTTGTTTTTCGAGCCAAAAATTTTTCCGGAATAGTTCAGATATCCTGCCGCAGCGATCATCACCGCAAGAACCGCAATCACAATCTGATTTTTCTTAAATACTTTTTTCACTAGCCTTCCTCCTATAAGATTCTTTTTTAGTTATGCTTCATTACTTTTATCTTATGCGTGTCTACTCCGAATAATGCCTGCACAGCCTCTGTGATATTTTCAATCACGATGGCATTATCTCCGCCATCTGCAATTACGAGAACACCTTCTATCCGGGGACTTAATTCCTGTTTCACATATGGCGTTTCTTCTCCATTTCCGTTTGCATAAACTGCCGTCTCTGAAGAACTGGTATTTTTTCCTCCGCTCTCCCCTTCCTGCACCTCACTTGTCATCTCCTGATCCTTTTCCACTACCTTTTCCGAGGAAGAAGCCAGAGTGATCATCACCTTTACATTTCCAACTCCTTCTACTTTTGCAAGTGCATTTTCCAGCCGTGTTTCCAGAGCATCTGTATAAGTATCCTCCGATGCATTTTCCGCCTTCTGCACCTGCTGTTCATCCTGTGTCTGGTCTGATTTTATACCGGAAACAGGCATCGCGATCACAACCAGAAGCAGTCCGACAAGCAATATGATCAGCCACTTGTCTTTTTTTATTTTACGGATTTCAAACATCTTCATTCACCGCCCTTTTCGAGCAAATCCGCCGCATACTCCATCTCTTTTATCATCTGCTCATACTCCGCCGTCCGATACAGCTCCGTTACCTGTCCAGCTTCCCCCATAAGGTCCAGAACCGGCTGGGCAAGCAGAACTGTCAGAAGAAGTCCGCAGAAAAAACGGACATATTTCCGGTAGCTATTCTCTGGAAGTGCCTGCAAAAATGCGGTTACAAGAAGCATATAAACGGCGAGATTCTGCATCCACCTGTAAACCAGCTGTATCATTTTATCCCTCCTACGAAGCTGCCGATGCCGCAACTGCAAGTGTCACCAGAAACAGGACCGCCGTCGCAAGCACCGTCTTTAGCAGCATATGATAACCTTCCCCGGTAAAACTGATGGCCTCCACGATCCGTTTATCAGACACCGGCTGGATAAGTGCCGCCGTTCCTTTGTAAAGAAGCGTCAGAATTCCCATATTGATGACCGGGATCATCACAACTCCCGTTACAAGCAGTGCCCCTGCAATTCCAACTCCATTTTTTAAAAGGACCGCACTTCCAAGCACGACTTCGCTTGTCCCGCTGACTACATCACCGATTCCCGGAATCATTCCCACGCCCTTTGTCCAGACACTCCTTTTCACCTGATCTGCCGCCGGACTGATTATCCGCTCGATAAACCCGATCCCCGTCACCAGGGCAAGCAGACTTTTCAGACTCCATCCGATTACAAGTTGCAAAAGTTCCGCTGCCTTAGAAAGAAATTCCTCCTCCGTCAGATTGTTCAAGATTTCCATCAGAAGTGCGATCTGGATCAGCGGAACGATCCATTTCAAAATCACAAGTTCCACAAGAAAGATCAGGAAAATCGCCAGATTATAAAATGCGATCGCAGAAATACTTCCCACTGCGACTGCCATACAGACAAAGTAGACAGGACAGAGTACTCGCATAAAGAGGATCAGATTTTCGAGTCCATGCTGTACCTCTACGGCTGCTGCCTGAAAATTCCGTATGCCGACTGTAATCACAGACAGGTATACCAGAAAAAAGGCGGTCTGTGAGATCTGGCAGTTCTGAAACACTTCCGAAAAGTTGGAAAAAACCGCTGCGATCAGCACCAGAAAAATGATAGATGCAAGCACCGGTTTATTGACCTTCAGCACATAGAAAAACTGATCCGTCACAAAGTTTCTGATCTGTCCGGCAGACAGGTTCTCATCCTGCCGGATCACAGACTCAACAAGATCCTGAAAATGCAGTTTTTCTTCCGGGAACAGTTTCCGGATTGCCGTATCCAGATTCTTTACCTCTGTCAGCTCCCAGATTTTCTGCTCTGTTTCCTCCTGCGTTTTTTCCAGATCCGTTTCTGTCATATTATCTTCTGTCCGGTTGTTTTCCGAAGAAGAATCTTCCCCTGCCGCAAATACCTGTACCGGCAGTATCAGTACGAAGATTACAAGTCCGATCATGCATGCTATGCCATATTTCTGAAAATAATGTTTCATTTTTCTTCCCTTTTACTGTCCAAGTTCGCGGATTGCAAGAAGCAGTGCTTTTAATATCGGCATTCCTATTGCAAGTATACTGAGCCTTGCAAAGACCTCGATCTGCCCGGCGATCGTCTGATAACCGGCATCCTTGCAGATTGCTGCCGCAAATTCCGCCAGATAGGTCACACCCAGGATTTTCAGCATTGCCGTCAGATATACCGCATCGATCTTTACAAAGCTGCCAACCAATTCCAAAGTTTCCCGGATCACCGACAGATTCCGGCTCATTCCGAGAAAAAGGAAAATGCTGACCGCAATCCCCAGATAGATCCCATACTCTTTTCTGGTATTTTGAAATTGTAATGCCAGGAAAGTTCCTGCAATCCCGATGCAGGCTGCCTTAAGGATACTCATCTTTTCCCTCCTTTACAGAGCAAAGAGCCGTCTGATATCGTCAAACAGATCTGAAATATAAGGAAGGATCCAGAATAAAACCAGGAGCAGTCCTGCAAGGCTTGTGAGAAATGCCTGTTCTTCTCTTCCGCTGTGTTTCAACACCTGTCCCAGGACAGAAACCAGAATCCCGACTGCCGCAATTTTAAATATCAGATTTACACTCATGTTTCGCTCCTATTTACAGAATCAAAATTGTCAGGAAAAGCCCTGCTGTAACACCCAGCAGATTGCAAAGCCTCCGTTTTTCCTGAATTTCTTTTAAAAGACCGCCTCTTTTTTCTTCCAGAAATTCTGCATACTGCAAGAAAATCTGCGTTTCCTGCTTCTTATCCAGGCTGCCAAGCTGCATCCCAAGCTCATGCAGACGTACCCTTTCCTCCCTGCCAAGGAGCAGACATTCAAGATCACTTTCGCAGCACCTCTCCCAGATTATTGCAAGACTTCTTGACGGCATCTCCAATTCTTTTGCCAGATGTTCCAACCAGATCCTGTAGTTCTGACTGCATCTTCGGGAAACAGAAGCGCATACCTGGGCGAGTGGTGCATAAGTATACTCCATTTCTCCCGCAAGCTGCCTTATCACTCTTTGCAGCTCTCCGGTATCCGTGATCTGTCTCTGATATTCCATTCCCCTGCTGTATCCATAGCCGGATGTCGCCGCCACAATTCCCAGGCATCCGACCATTTTCAGATACACAGTTTTTCTCCCCGTTCGTTATAAATCCCTTCAATTTCTCCTACATGTTTCCCAGATTTCATCACAACATATCTGGCAAAGCATCTTTCCTTTACCAGATTGCTGACCAGTGGCTTTTCACGGATCTCATCCATACCGGAACCATGCACCGTCGTCAGCATGGTTGCCCCACAGTGCATGGCGTACTCGATCGCCTCTACATCCTTCGCTGTCCCAATCTCATCTGCCGCAATCACCTCCGGCGCCATGGACCGCACCAGCATCATCATTCCTTCTGCTTTCGGGCAGTTGTCCAGAATATCTGTCCGCATCCCAAGCTGGTTCTGTGGCACGCCACGGTAGCACCCTCCAATCTCTGAACGTTCATCCACCACACCCACATTTCTTCCTTCCACCCAGCGGTTCCCATCCGAAATCTGCCGCACCAGATCCCGCAAAAGTGTAGTCTTTCCTCCACCTGGTGGGGAAATGATCATGGTATGGCAAAGTCTTCCTTTTTCAAGGATCACAGGAAACAGCTTATTCGCACAACCTGTAATCTCATGGCAGATTCGGATATTGATCGATGTAATATACTGAAAATTCCGGATCTGTTCCTTTTCCGAAATAATTTTCCCGGAAATTCCGACCCGATGCCCTCCTTCAATCGTCAGAAACCCCTGGCGCAGTTCATTTTCATAGGCATACAGGGAATAATTGGATACATATTCCATCGTTTCACGCAGTTCTTCTTTTGTCACCCGATGGGTAAAAAGTTCTTCCTTTCCCTCTTTTTTCACTGCAAGCGGCTGTTCTTCCCGAAGCCGGATCTCCTGGATCTTCTCAAAATCCAGTCTATGATTCAACAGGATCCCTCGGATTTTCTCCGGAAGCACCGCCAGAATTTGATCTTTCTTTTCTCTTCTCATCTTGTCCACCTCTCTTTAAAGAATGTATATGGAAGGCAGGAGAAAAATAGAACTAAAAAAGGACTCTACCGATACTGGTAAAGTCCTTCTGATTTTATAAAACTTTATTCTGCAACATCTTTGATGCTGAAGCTCAAACGTCCCATCTTGTCTTTTCCAAGACAAACCACTTTGACATGATCTCCGATAGAAAGAACATCTTCTACATGATCGATTCTCTGCTTAGCGATTTTGGAAATGTGTACCATTCCTTCTTTGCCCGGTGCAAATTCGATGAATGCGCCGAATTCTTTGATGCTTACAACATCACCTTCAAGAACCATTCCTGCCTCGAAGTCTGTTACGATGGTAGCGATCATCTTTCTTGCCTGTTCCATGCTGTCTGCATCTACGCCACAGATAGATACGCTTCCTTCATCTGTGATATCAATCTTAACGCCTGTCTTTTCGATGATTGCGTTGATGGTCTTTCCTCTCTGACCTACAACTTCACCAATCTTAGCCGGATCAATATTCATCTGAATGATCTTCGGTGCATACTTGCCAACCTGTGCTCTTGGCTCAGCGATTGTCTTAGCCATAACTTCATCCAGAATGTAAACTCTTGCTTTTCTTGTACGTGCAATTGCTTCTTCGATGATCGGTCTTGTCAGTCCATGGATCTTAATATCCATCTGGATCGCTGTAATACCTTTATGTGTACCTGCTACCTTGAAGTCCATATCTCCGAAGAAATCTTCCAGCCCCTGAATATCTGTAAGTACCAGATAATCATCGTCAGTAGCACCTGTTACCAGACCACATGAGATACCTGCAACTGCAGATTTGATTGGTACACCGGCTGCCATAAGTGACATAGAAGATGCACATACACTTGCCTGAGAAGTAGAACCGTTAGATTCAAATGTCTCAGATACGGTACGGATCGCATACGGGAATTCTTCCTCTGACGGAAGTACCGGTACCAGTGCTCTCTCAGCAAGGGCTCCATGTCCGATCTCACGACGTCCCGGTCCTCTGGAAGGTCTTGTCTCACCTACAGAGTATGACGGGAAGTTATAGTGATGCATATATCTCTTGGATGTCTCAGATTCATCCAGTCCGTCTACCTTCTGTGCTTCTGAAAGCGGAGCCAGTGTGGTGATGGTACAGATCTGTGTCTGTCCACGTGTAAACATAGCAGAACCATGTACTCTCGGGATCAGGTCAATTTCTGCGGCAAGTGGACGGATTTCTTCGATTGCACGACCGTCCGGACGCTTGTGGTCTTTGAGGATCATCTTGCGGACAACCTTCTTCTGGTACTGATATACAGCTTCACCAAGTTTGGCAAGCCATTCTTCGTTATCAGCAAAAGCTTCTTCCAGCTTTTCTGTGATCTTACGGATATTTTCTTCTCTTGTCTGCTTGTCATCTGTGAATACTGCAACTTCCATCTCTTCCGGTGTTACGATCTTCTGAATCGCTTCAAAGAGTTCTTCCGGTACTGCAAAGCTTACATAATCATGTTTTGGTTTTCCACATTCTGCAACGATCTGGTCGATGAATGCGATGACTTTCTGATTCACTTCATGCGCCGCGAAGATGGCTTCGAGCATCTTAGCTTCCGGTACTTCATTTGCTCCGGCTTCAATCATGATTACCTTTTCTCTTGTAGATGCAACAGTCAGTGCAAGGTCGGACTTTTCTTTCTGCTCTGCGGTTGGATTGAATACCAGTTCTCCGTCAACAAGTCCTACCTGGGTAGAAGCTGTCGGACCATCGAACGGGATATCAGAAATAGCAGTTGCAATCGCTGATCCAAGCATAGCGGTAAGCTCCGGTGAGCAGTCCTGTTCAACAGAGAGAACCAGGTTCTCCAAAGTTACATCATTTCTGTAATCCTTCGGGAAAAGCGGTCTCATCGGACGGTCGATCACACGACAGGTAAGAACAGCATTTTCTGATGCCTTTCCTTCTCTCTTGTTAAATCCTCCCGGGATCTTTCCTACTGCATAAAGCTTCTCATTGTATTCAACGCTGAGCGGGAAGAAGTCAATTCCTTCTCTTGGTTTGTCGGATGCAGTTGCTGTTGAAAGCACAACTGTATCACCATAATGCATAAGTACTGCGCCGTTCGCCTGTTTGGCAACTCTTCCAACATCTACGCGGAGTGTACGGCCTGCCAGTTCCATTTCAAACTTTTTGTACATAAATGTTCTCCTTTTTTATCTGTTTATCTGACGGGTAAAATCTCCGAAACTACTGAAAAATACACTTCTCAAAATATACTTTTCAGTGGTCTCGGACGCAATCTCTACCCACAATCTTTTGTATTATATCATATCCTTACATCTCTTGCAAGATTCTATATAACTAACTTTAAAATGTGGCAAAACACGGTTATTGGTCACTCCCATGTCAATCACTATGCTGATTGGCATGGATGATGCATGTTGTACCGGTTCGGCTCATTGTTTGCGTAAACAAACAGGGAGCGAAAACATCCAGCTGATGCCTTTCGCTCCCTGTAAAATACGTCTTACTTTCTTAAACCTAATCTTTCGATCAGTGAACGATATCTTTCAATGTCATTCTTCTTAAGGTATGCAAGAAGTCCTCTTCTCTGTCCAACCATCTTAAGAAGTCCTCTTCTTGAGTGGTGATCCTTCGGATTAGCTTTGAAGTGATCTGTAAGATCATTGATTCTTGCTGTAAGAAGAGCTACCTGTACTTCCGGAGATCCTGTATCTCCTTCTGTTCTTCCGTATTCTTTGATAATCTGTTCTTTCATTTCTTTTGTGATCATTTGTCACTACCTCCTAAATATACTGTTAATTGCCTGATATTAAGCAGTGGTTGGAGATTCCATCTGCCGAACATCGGTTTTTCATACTTGCCTAGTGTACCATATGCCCCGAATCCTGTCAAGAAGGATTTTATCTTTCCCGCATCTGGCAGGTTTTCATATTCCTGTTCACAGGCTGCCTGTAAATAACCGCATTTCCGGAGCTTTTTCACCGGCTCTGTTATTTCTTATGATGATAACGGAAAAATTCTTTTGCGTAAGCAATATCCTGATCGATCTGAGCCTTCATCATTTCTATCGATTCAAACTTCTGCTCCGGTCTCTTAAAATGATAAAGCTGGATCTCTACCTCTTTTCCGTAGGCATCACCACTGTAATCCAGCAGATTGCTCTCGATCAGCATCCGGTTCTCATCGGATACCGTTGGCTTAAACCCGACATTACCGATTCCGTTGTACCAGATTCCATCAATCCTCACACTATCCAGATAAACTCCGTTCGGTGGAAGAAGTTTATCCCTTGACGGATGTACATTAAGTGTCGGAAATCCCAGTTTTCTGCCCAGCTGCCTGCCATGCTCTACTTTTCCCCGTACAGTATATGCATACCCCAGCATATCATTCACAGCTTCCATATTTCCCTTCCGAAGTTCTTCCCTGACATAGCTGCTGCTGATCTCCCGTTTTCCGTACATCTCTTTTTCAATCACAAAAAGTTCATATCCATACACATCGGCATATTCTGCAAGCATTTTTGCATCACCACGCTTGTCATGCCCAAAGTGGAAATCCGTTCCGATCACAATATACCGGGCATGAATTTTCTCAATCAGGATCTTCCGGATGAAATCCTCTGCCGACATACTTGTGACATCTTCGGAAAACGGGCATTCCAGCAGTACATCTACTTTCTCGTCCAGAAGACATCTGCGCTCCTCATTGGACATGATCCCTTCTCTTGATTTTCCAAGCTTTTCATAAAGCGGATTCATATCAAATGCAAACACAACAGAACGAACGCCTTTTTTCGCCTTCAGCTGACATACTTTTTTGATCAGCTTCTGATGTCCTCTGTGAACTCCATCAAATTTG
This sequence comes from Coprococcus sp. TM115-187, assembly GCF_027679115.1. Lineage (NCBI taxonomy): Bacteria > Bacillati > Bacillota > Clostridia > Lachnospirales > Lachnospiraceae > Coprococcus > Coprococcus sp. TM115-187. The sequence continues at coordinate 311,360 of NZ_JAQEKS010000001.1, forward strand.
CCGAGTGTGATTGCTGCCTCTCTGGAATCCTGATAGGCTTCCAGCCCTCTGATATAGTCCATGTTCTTTCCTCTTTAATTACTTTTTTTCATTTCCATCAAAAAACATTTTTACAATCTTGAAGAGATCGTCTTTCCTGCAGTAACAGTAAATCGCAATAAACTGATGCGATTCATCATACACGCGGACTCTCTCATCGTTCTCATACTCCTTTAATGCTGTTTCCTGTGAAATATCTCTTTTTCTGAAACTATTCCCGTTCCGTACTGCCGCGGCCGTTTTCGGTGGCAGTACGACCTGTGCATACGTTGGAAACATTTCATCTATCGCGATGATCTTCTCCTCCAGAATTCCTTCTTTCTGAAGCTGTGCAATTTCACCGAGCCGGATACTGTCTTCAAGTCCAAACCGCTCTACACGTGTTCTCAAAAGCTCTTTCATGCATCCGCCACAGCCAAGCTTCTGACCGATATCATGACACAGTGTACGGATATACGTTCCCTTTGAACAGGTCACTTCCAGTTTTACCTCCGGAAGATTGATCTCCAGGATCCGGATCTCATGAATCGTGATTCTCCGTGCTTTCCGCTCTACTTCTTGGCCCTCTCTGGCAAGCTCATAAAGCTTTTTTCCGTTAACTTTGAGTGCCGAATACATCGGCGGAATCTGATCGTATTCTCCCTCAAAGCTGCGGATCACATTTTCTACTTTTTCATTGGTCAGATCTTCTGTGCTATGTTTTTCCAGAACCTGACCGGAAGTATCCTGTGTATCCGTCACCTGACCGAGAAGAAGGACCGCCTGATAGGTTTTATCTTTATCTGTCAGCAGGTCACAAAGCTTTGTTGCTTTCCCAAAGCAGACCGGAAGTACTCCTTCGGCATCCGGATCAAGGGTTCCGGTATGCCCGATCTTTTTCTGCTTTACGATCCCGCGCAGCTTTGCAACCACATCATGGGACGTATAGCCTTTTTCTTTATATACATTCAGTACGCCATGTATCATTCCGCTTCGCTCCCACTGTTAAACTGAAGTTCCAGTCTTCTTGCCAGATTGTTGATGATATCATGTGGTGTGGCAGTCATGGAGAATCCGGCTGCCCTTGCGTGTCCGCCGCCGCCAAAATAGCTTGCAACTACACTTACATCTATCTTTTCACTGGATCGCAGACTTACCTTAAAAGTTCCATGTTCAAGCTCATACATAAAAATTGCAACATCGATACCTTTTGTGAGTTTCAGCTGGCTTACGATTCCATCCAGATGTTTCGCTTTTACCTGGTAGAAATCCATCTCTTCTTTTGTAACGTAAGATACAATACATCTTCCGTCCATAAAAAGAAAGCTTTCCAACAATGCACGCCCCAGAACCTGGTTCTGTGCATAGGTCTTTTCATCAAAAGTCTCTGTAATTATTTTTGTAAAATCGATCCCTTTTTCCATCAGTGCTGCTGCTGCGCGCATGGTCGACGGATGGGTACAGGAATAACGGAACACACCGGTATCATGCACCATTCCTGTGTAAAGGCACTCGGCAGTCTCCACAGACATCTTCCCATAATCCAGCAGATCGTAGATCAGCTCACTTGTCGAGCTTGCATCTGGCATGATATAGTTCTGGTCTGCAAAACTCTGGTTGCTCACATGATGATCTACACAGAATCTTACTGCCGCTTTTTTGAAAAGGACTGCCGAAAATCCAAGTCTTCCCATATCCCCACAATCCAGTGCGATAAACAGATCATAGGTTTTTTCTTCCGTCACTTCATGCCGGATCTTATCTGTATTTTTCATGAACTTCAGTGTATTCGGAAGCTCTTCCAGATAAACATCGATCTCTTTTTCAGGAAAATTCTCTCTGACATAGTTATACAATCCCATGCAGGAACCAGCACAGTCCCCATCCGGGCGGACATGTCCGCCAAGTGCGATCGTCCCGGCTTTTGAAATTGCATCTAATAACATACTAATCATCCTCTTCCCGTAAATCTCTTGTTACATCATCAATTTTCTTTGACATCCGGACACCATATTCAATGGACTGATCCAGTACGAACTTGATCTCCGGTGTGTTACGCATATTCAGTGTATGAGCAAGTTCGCGGCGGATATAGCCTTCTGCGCTCTGTAATCCCTTCAGGGTATCAGCCTGGGCTTTTTCATCGCCCAGGACACTGATATATGCTTTGCAGGTTTTAAGATCCGGAGCAACCTCTACCGCTACAACCGAAGTCATCGGTGCAACACGCGGATCCTTGATCCCTCCACGCAGAATAGTACTAAGTTCACGCTGTACCTCTGCGTTTACTCTTGTATTCTTAATGCTGTTTTTTCTCATTTTCTACCCTTCTTTATCTAGGAACTTCCACCATCTTGAATGCTTCTACCTGGTCTCCTTCTTTGACATCGTTGAAACGTTCAAATACGAAACCACATTCATATCCGGCTTTGACTTCCTTCACATCATCTTTGAAACGCTTTAATGAAGCAAGCTTACCATCGTAAATGACAACGCCGTCACGGACGATTCTTGCCTGGCAGTCACGTTCAAATGTACCGTCAAGGACATAAGATCCTGCAATTGTTCCGACTCCGGAAGCTTTGAATGTCTGACGTACTTCGGCATGGCCAAGTACCTTTTCTTCAAATACAGGCTCAAGCATACCCTTCATGGCTGCTTCAACGTCTTCGATCGCATTGTAGATGACACGGTACAGTCTCACATCAACACCTTCACGTTCTGCCGTTTCCTTTGCAGTTGCGTCCGGACGTACATTGAATCCGATAATGATCGCATTGGATGCTGCTGCAAGCGTAACGTCAGATTCATTGATCGCACCAACACCACCATGGATGATCTTAACAACGACTTCTTCATTGGAAAGTTTGACAAGGCTCTGCTTGATCGCTTCTACAGATCCCTGTACGTCTGCTTTTACAACGATTCCAAGTTCTTTTAAGTTGCCTTCCTGGATCTGGTTGAACAGATCATCCAGAGACATCTTGGACTTGGTTTCTTCCAGTTTCTTGATCTTGTTCTGACTGATGAATGTCTCTGCAAAGCTTCTTGCATCTTTATCATTCTTGCAGCCAACAAATACTTCACCTGCATTCGGCACATCATTAAGACCGAGGATCTCAACCGGCATAGAAGGACCTGCTTCTTTTACACGGCGTCCCTGGTCATCCATCATGGCACGTACTTTACCATATGCAGAGCCTGCTGCGATCGGATCTCCGACACGGAGTGTACCCTTCTGTACAAGAACGGTTGCAACCGGTCCTTTTCCTTTGTCAAGCTCAGCCTCAATTACAAGACCTCTTGCGCGGCGGTTCGGATTTGCTTTCAGTTCCATCACTTCTGCGGTAAGAAGAACCATTTCCAGAAGCTCTTTGATTCCTTCTCCTGTATGAGCAGATACCGGTACACAGATAGTGCTTCCGCCCCAGTCTTCTGGAATCAGTTCATATTCGGTCAGTTCCTGTTTTACACGGTCGATATTGGCACTTGGCTTGTCAATCTTGTTGATCGCAACTACGATCTCGATCCCTGCTGCCTTTGCATGGTTGATCGCTTCTACAGTCTGCGGCATGACACCGTCATCTGCTGCAACAACCAGGATTGCAATATCGGTAGAATTTGCACCACGCATACGCATTGCGGTAAATGCTTCATGTCCCGGTGTATCGAGGAAGGTGATTTTCTCACCGTTGATTTCCACAACTGAAGCACCGATATGCTGTGTGATTCCACCTGCTTCTCCTGCGATGACATGAGTATCACGGATCTTGTCAAGAAGAGAGGTTTTACCGTGGTCAACGTGTCCCATAACGCAGACTACCGGCGGACGTTTCTTCATTTTCTTTTCGTCTTCTTCGTCTTCTTTCAGAAGTTCTTCGATCACATCGACTACTTCTTCTTTTTCACAGAGCACATCGAATTCCAGAGCGATTTCTTCAGCTGTCTCGTAATCAATTTCCTGGTTGACTGTTACAATCTTGCCCTGCATGAAGAGTTTCTTAACGATTACGGATGGCTGGATCTTCATTGCATCTGCAAGTTCCTGGATTGTAAGTACTTCCGGAATTGTGATCTGCTTGATCTGCTCCTCCACAACCTCTTTCTTTGGCTGTGGTTTTACCATTTTCGGCTGAGCGTTATTGTTTTTGCCCTTTTTGCCTTTCTGCAGTCTGTCTTCGTTCTCTTCATTTCTGTTATATTCTTTCTTCTTGTGCGCATCTTTTGGTTTGTTGCGGCTTGGTTTCTGTTCTGCGATTGCAGGTGCCGGAATAGACGGGCTGGATTTTCTTCTGTCGTCACGGCGTCCGCCATCACGCATCTCTCTTCCGTCTCTGTTATCACGGTTATCTCGATTATCTCTTCTGTCTCCGCGGTTCTGGAATCCGCCATCTCTTCTTCCATCACCCGGGCGTCCCTGTCTCTGATCCTGACCGTTTCTTGGTCCGTTTGGATTTCTGCGCTGTCTGTTATCACGGTTTTCTCCCTGCGGACGATCCTGTCTGTTTCCGTTCTGTGGACGTCCCTGGCCATTTCCATTACCCTGCGGGCGTTCCTGTCTGTTTCCGTTCTGCGGACGTCCCTGGCCATTTCCCTGAGGGCGTCCCTGGCTGTTACCATTCTGTGGACGTTCCTGTCTGTTTCCATTGCCCTGTGAGCGTCCCTGTCCATTTCCATTGCCTTGCGGGCGCTGTCCGTTTCGACTGCCCTGCGGGCGTCCCTGACCATTACGGCCTCTTCCGCCGCCCTGTGAGTTCTGCGGTCTGAAAACCTGAACGATATTTTTCTTCTTCGGGGTATCTTCAGAAGATTTTTCACTTTTTACTGCATCAATCTGTTCATCTGAAAGTGTACTCATATGACTTGCCACCTCAATTCCTTTGTCTTTTAATATAGAGAGTATTTCTTTGTTTGTCTTATTCATCTGTTCTGCCAGTTCATATACTCTTAATTTTGCCATAAATCTACCTCCTGTATACAGTTCCTATTATCCTTCTTCCATATCCAGATGTTTTCTGATTCCTTTTGCAAACCCTGCATCTGTTACTGCAAGCGAAGCGCGGAACTCTTTTCCCATCGCATGGCCCAGGGTATCTTTATCTTCAAAAAAGTATATTGGCACTTTATAAAAATCACACATGTTCTGAAATTTCTTTTTTGTATTGTCCGATGCGTCGTCTGCCACAATCACCAGATGCGCGCGTCCTTCTTTGACTTCTTTTTCTGTCATGAATTCCCCGCTCTTTGTCTTGCCGGCTTTGGTCGCCAGACTGATCATCGATAATGCTCTATTTATGTTCAAGCTGCTCCAGCTCCTTTTCCAGATTTTCGTATATCTCTTTTGGTATCGCCTGTTTGAAAGAACGTTCCAGTCCTTTATTCTTTATTGCTTCCTGCAAACATTTTCCGGAAAAGCACAGATATGCCCCGCGCCCGTTCTTACGTCCGGTTGCGTCCAGAATGAATTCGCCTTCTGCTGTTTTCAGAACACGCAGCATTTCTTTTTTATTCTTCATTTCCTGACATCCCACGCATTTACGCATCGGGATCTTTTTGGTCGTACTCAAATAATCACCTCTGTCTATTCTTCATACAGATCAAGATCATCTGCTACTTCTTCCTCTGATTCTTCATCAGCAGAATATTCTTTGTCTGAATACTCTTCCTCCTGATAATCATCTTCATAATTCTCAGCCATATTCATATAATCTGCCGGAAGTTCGCCAGACTCGATCGCCTGTGTTTCGTTCTTGATATCGATCTTATATCCGGTCAGTCTTGCTGCAAGACGTGCATTCTGACCTTCTTTACCGATTGCAAGTGAAAGCTGGTAATCCGGTACAATTACACTTGCTGTTCTCTCATCCGGATCAGCCATTACAGAAATAACCTTCGCCGGGCTGAGTGCATTCTCGATCAGGATTGCCGGGTTATCACTCCAGTTGATGATATCAATCTTTTCACCGCGGAGTTCATTTACAACGGCTCCGACTCTGGCACCGTTCATACCAACGCATGCTCCAACCGGATCTACATCCGGGTCGTTAGACCATACTGCGATCTTGGTACGGGAACCTGCTTCTCTTGCGATGCTCTTGATCTCTACAATACCATCACGCACCTCGGTTACTTCCGCCTCAAAAAGACGCTTAACCAGTTCCGGATGTGTTCTTGATACAAGGATCTTTGGTCCTTTTGTCGTGTTCTTCACCTCTACAACGTAAAGTTTGATACGCTCTGTCGGCTCGAATTTCTCACCTTTTACCTGCTCATTCTCAGTAAGGATCGCATCTGCTTTTCCAAGGTTTACACTGACATTCTTGCCAATATATCTCTGAACCACACCTGTCACGATATCTTTTTCTTTTTCAAAGTACTGATCATATACAACTTTTCTTTCTTCTTCACGGATCTTCTGAAGAATCAGGTTCTTTGCATTCTGTGTTGCGATACGTCCGAAAGATTTGGACTCAACCGGGATCTGTACGATGTCGCCGATCTCATAAGAAGGATCGATCATCTTCGCATCTGCAAGACTGATCTGTTCTACTTTGTCCTCTACTTCTTCTACAACGGTCTTCTCCTGGATCAGAGTGTAATCGCATGTCTCCTTATCCATAATTACTTTGATATTGTCTGCTTTTCCGAAATGATTCTTACATGCATTGATCAGTGAATTCTCAATGGCATCCATCAGAGTATCTCTGCTGATATCTTTTTCCTCTTCAAGAATTGTAAGTGCTTCTAATAATTCGGTATTCATTTCCTTCTTCCTCCTGTCACTAGAAATCGAACGCCAGACGGATCAGTGCGATGTCTGCTTTATCAAATGTCATCGTCTCGCCGTCTTCATATTCAATGGTAACTGTATCTTTATCATAATCTTTTAAGATTCCAATAAACTCTTTCTGTCTGTCGATTGCCCGGTAAGTACGAACCTCTACTTCTTCTCCCAGGCTTCTTGCAAAGTCTTTTTCTTTCTTCAGCGGTCTGCCAAGTCCCGGCGAACTCACTTCCAGAATATACGCTTCATCGATAAAATCCTTCTCATCCAGAATGTCTGAAAGTTCCCGGCTTACAACCTCACAGTCATCGACCATAATTCCTCCCGGCTTATCAATATAAGCACGCAGGTACCAGTTTCCGCCCTCTTTTACATATTCTACATCCCAGAGATCAAATCCATGCTTTTCCACGATTGGGTTCAGAATCTCTTCTGTTTTCTGTTCATATACTTCTTTTTTTGACAATCTGCAACTTCCTTTCTTAATCAGGCTCCAAAAATCTGTCCGATTTTGGTTGTATGACTGGCAAAAAGAAGAGTGAACTTTCGTCCACTCTTCTGCCAGATTTCTTATGTAACTGCATACAGTATAGCACTACTTTTCCTGAAATGCAAGGATTTTTAAAATATATGCCTGATTCTCTTTGTAAAGACGCTTTCCGTCGTTCTCCTTCAGCCATTTTACAACCTGGATATCTGCTGCCCAGTCATCTGCCCAGACTTCATCACCTTCGCCACGCGCCGCCGCTTTTTCTGCGATGTATCCCGCCGGGTCTTCCGTAAGATCTTTCAGTACTTCATATGCTTTTTCGTTCTTATCATCCAGATCCTGTATCAAAACAACGGTTTCTGTATCCGGTGTCTTTCCATCGAGCGCCTGCAGCTGTTCATTATATTTTTCCAGATTCTCCAGGCTGTCCTTCGCATCCTCCAGACATTCTGTCAGGATTTCGATCTCCGTTTTTCCAGTACCACCCTTTGCAACCGGGCGGATGGATATTTCTGAATCAGCAGTCGTCTTTTTCAGCTCTGCCCGAATCCTCTCCTCATCGTGATCCATTCTTCCGATATCATATCCAAAGTAAAAACCGCCAATTCCAATCACAACAAGAAGAACGATTGCAAAAATTCTTTTTCCGGATTTTTTCTTTTTCATCTTCCGTCCTCCTTACCCTAATATCGTACCTGCTATAATTCCAAGGATCATTCCGCCGATCCCGGTTCCCGCAAGCACCACAAGATATAAGAGTACCTTCACCGCTTTGGATTTCTCCTTTTTCACCTTTGGAAGTGCCGGACCAGGCTCCGGTGTTCGCCTCTCCTGCGTCTGTTCCGGTGTCTCCTGCCGCGGCATTCTTTCGATTTCTTCTTGTGTCGGATAGTCAAACGGCATCACACCTGCTTCAAGAGCTGAAAATAATTTCCCATCGATCCACTGAAAATACTGCCAGATCGCCGCATCAAACATCCGGTGGGTGTCCAGAAAATGATACCAGGATTCCACAAAGGTTTTTGTTCGGAAATATTCTCTATACGCCGGTTCCTCCAGAATATCCTTCCAGTGATACAGCTTATTTCGCTCCTTTTCATTCAAATACAGACTGATGCACTGCTCCATGATTTTCCGGACCTCACGGTCATCCGCACCTTGTTGCTCAGAAGCATCCGCCATATTCTGGAACTGACGGGTCCAGTCACTGTCCCATGTCTGGGAATCTTCCTCTAACTGTACAGGTAGCTCTCCTGCCTCTTCTTCCCGGAAACTTTCCTCAGAATCTTCGTCAGAATGCACAGGAAGTTCTTCATACTGCGCAGAAGATTCTTCTGACTGTGCATCTTCTTTCTGAGGATTTTCCATGTAAGCCTCTTCCGGATTTCTCTCCGGCTCTGCATAATTCCATGTTTCAGATTCCGCTGCTTTTTCCTGCTCCGCTGCTCCCATCTCCATCCGCCGCGGCTCTTCCGGCATCTGTGGCTCTTCCCCTCTTCCCGCATTGCGCTCCGCCCACGCAAGCGCCTCTTCATAGGCATCGTGGATCCTCTGGAATTCCTCCGGATGTTCTTCCGGGTGGAATTCCCTGGACATTGCCGCATATGCTCTCTTTATCTTTTTCTTTTCCGTTGTTGGTTCAATCCCAAGTACCGTAAAACAGTTCATCACTGCTGCCTCCTCCACTCATCATACAGATAAGCTTCTATCTTGACCGGCACCGATCTCTTCGGTGTATTCTCCACAATATCCAGAAGCTCACTTGTCCTTATATACGCCTTCTCGATTGTCCGCAGATCCTGTGCATTTAATGCAACTGAAAAATCTGCCAGGATCTTGTCCAGATATTTTCGGATTTCTCCGGTGTTTTCTTCGTAAAGACGGTCGCCTCTTTCCAGCAGAAGCCGGTTCTTTTCCTGCTCTCTCGGATGGATCTTAATCTTCTGCAGCTCTTTTCTTCTTTCCTCAATCTGCTCTGGTGTCAGATGGATATTTTTGTTGACGATCACCTTACTGAAATGCTCTTTGGTGCTCACCACGGTCACATCCACTTCCAGAATTCCGTTAATGTCATAGGTAAATCGGACATCCACCGCTTCCCTCTGATCCTCTCTTCTTGCCAGCGGCACCGGCACACGGATCCGCCCAAGCTCCAGATTCTGGTCTGCATAGCGGTGCTCGCCCTGTAAAATCGTGATATCACAGTATTCCTGGAACTGATGTACCGTCCAGTATCGCTCCACCCGGCTGATCGGAAGAACCGAATTTCGCTCAATGATCGGAGACATGATCGCCGGTCCCTTGGTATCCCCGTGAATGATCTCGGTTCCGAGTGTAAACGGACATATATCTGTAAGAAGTACATCCCGCACTGCCTGCTGTCGTTCCTTAATCCCGGCATACATTCCGGCGCCGACCGCAACCGCAACATCCGGATCGATCTCACACCGCGGTCTTTTGCCGCTCAAAAACTGCAGATAATTCTGCACGATCTTCATCTTACCGGATCCACCGATCATAATGATCTCGTCAATATCTTCCCATCCATAACCACTGTCGTTCATCGCCCGTTTCAGCGGAATCCCGATTCCTTCCAGCAGCTTTGCAGACACCTCCAGAAGTCCTTTCGCATCCAGTTTCATCTGGTAAATCTGTCCGCCAATCACAACCTCCATCTCGCCCTCCGGCGCATCAGTCAGTGTACGTTTCAGCTTCTCACTCTCCCGGATCAGGCTGGCTCTTTCTTCATTAGTGATCTTTCCTTCATCAATCCGATTGACACTTAGAAATTTTTCCGCAATTGCACGGTTCACATCATCCCCACCGAGATGATTGTCTCCGGCAACTGCCACAATCTCGATCACACTGTCAAATGCATCTACGATCGAGATATCCAGAGTTCCTCCGCCAAAATCAAACACCAGAAAGGTCTGATCCTCCTTAGTCTTTCCAAAACGATAGGCAAGTGCTGCCGCCGACGGCTCATTGACCAGACGCTCCACAGTAAGTCCGGCAAGCTCTCCTGCCATCTTCGTCGCATTTCTCTGAAAATCATTAAAATACGCCGGAACACTGATGACTGCCTCTTCAACCGGCTCACCCAGGTATTTTTCCGCATCTTCTTTCAGCTGCCGCAGGACCATGGACGACAGATCTGCCGCTGTAAACCGCCTGTTTCCAAGCATAAATGTCTTCTCCGTCCCCATAAAACGCTTGAAGCTTGCCACTGTACTTTCCGGATGGGAGATCAGCCGCTCTTTCGCGGTTTTTCCCACCAGCATTTCACCGTTTTCATCAATTCCTACTACCGACGGTGTTAAATATTCTCCCAGATTATTTGGAATCAACGTGCATTTATCATCCTGCCATACGCTTACCAGACTGTTTGTTGTTCCAAGATCAATTCCTACCGTTGCCATATGACCGACCTACTTTCTCATTCGTGTTCCTGTTCCATCTCTTTTTGCCCGTTTCAAACGGTTCAGTGTCACTTCTTTTTCGTGGAAGATTACCTTGCTCTCCGTTCCTTCTTCAAACAGATATACTTCTTCTACATTGTCATTTTTCTGTAATTTCATACCGCGTACACCAACTGCACCCTTTTTCTTCTCCGAAACTTCTTCTGCAGGGAAACGGAGTACAAATCCATTCTCCGTCATCAGAACTACATCCTGCACATCCCGGATCGGCTGGATACTTACCAGTGCATCTTCGTCCTGCAGTTTCGTTGCCGCGATTGTCCGCTTAGTTACCTGGAATTCACTTCCTGCCACCTTTTTGATCATTCCCTGCTTCGTGGCAAACAGGAATTTTGAGAAAAAGAGTTCTCTGTCATCACACAGATATACGATTTCTTCTTTTGTACTGTCAAAATTACTTACATTGTCGATTGGAAATCCTTTGTCCCTGAACTTTCCATAAGGAAGATCCATCACTTTGATCTGATGCATCTTGCCATCCGATGTAAAAAGACACAACTTGCCAGTATTCATACAGCGCAGAATATACTTATTCTCCTTATCTGCCGCTTCCCGGTTACGTTCATAGACGGATCCATCCACCGTCTTTGCATAACCAAAGCGGTCCATCAGAAGGACAACCTCCTGCTCCTGTACTTTATTTTCCTCAAACACAGCTTCTTCTGCATTCTCGATCTTCGTTTTACGCTTCACGGCATATTCTTTTTTCAGCGCATCCAAATCATCAATGATCACCTGCGCCATAGAATCATAATTATTCAGAATATCCTCATATTTTGCAATATTTGCAAGCGTTGTCTCATGCTCCTTCATCAGCGCCTCGATTTCCAGACCGATCAGCTTGTACAGACGCATCTCCAGAATTGCCTGTGCCTGCCGGTCAGTAAACCGGAGCATGGATGCCATCTTCTCAGATCTTTTCGACTTAAACTTGATCTTCTCCGTCGTACCTGTTGTCAGACATTCTTTTGCATCCCTGATGGACGAGCTTCCACGCAGGATCTCAATGATCAGGTCGATCACGTCACACGCCTTGATCAGACCCTCCTGGATTTCTTTTTTATCCTGCTCTTTTTTCAGCAGCGTCTTGTATTTTCTGGTTGCAAGTTCAAACTGGAAATCTACATGATGTTCGATGATACGTTTGAGTCCCAGTACTTCCGGTCTGCCATCAGCTACCGCAAGCATATTGACACCAAAGGTATCCTCCAGTCTGGTCTTTTTATAAAGCATGTTGATCAGATTGTCCACATCTGCATCACGCTTCACTTCAATTACAATACGGATTCCTTCCTTGGAAGACTGATTGGAAATGTCTACGATATCACTGGTCTTCTTTGTCTCCACCAGATTGCAGACATCGTTCAGAAATTTACCGATTCCGGCTCCGATCATGGTGTACGGGATTTCGGAAATGACGATCTTCTTCCGTCCGCCTTTTATCTCTTCCACATCTACTTTTCCACGAATCTTGATCTTTCCGGTTCCAGTCTCATAAATTTCTGCCAGATCATCTTTATTGACGACGATCCCGCCTGTCGGGAAATCCGGTCCTTTGATGTACTTCATCAGCTGTTTTGTCGTGATGTCATTGTTCTTCATGTATGCCTTAACCGCATCCACAATCTCGCCCAGGTTATGTGTCGGAATACTGGTTGCCATACCAACTGCGATTCCCTCCGCACCGTTCAGCAGAAGGTTCGGAATTCTTACCGGAAGAACTGCCGGCTCTTTTTCTGTCTCATCAAAATTCGGTACAAAATCAATGATATCTTTGTCCAGATCGGCAAGATATGCCTCCTGTGTGATTTTCGCCAGTCTTGCTTCAGTATAACGCATGGCTGCAGCCCCGTCTCCTTCAATGGAGCCGAAGTTTCCATGACCATCTACCAGGATCATTCCTTTTTTGAATTCCTGTGCCATAACAACCAACGCTTCATAGATCGAGCTGTCTCCATGTGGATGATATTTACCCATGGTATCCCCGACAATACGCGCACATTTACGGTATGGTCTGTCATAACGGATTCCCAGCTCATACATGTCATAGAGTGTTCTTCTCTGTACCGGTTTCAAACCATCCCTGACATCCGGGAGGGCTCTGGAAATGATAACACTCATGGCATAGTCAATATATGATTTTTTCATCAGCTCCGAATATTCCGTCCGGATGATCTGTGACTCTTCCATTTTCTCTTACCTCTTCTAGTTTATGTTTTCTGATACACAGACTTTCCCCTTTTGAAAATCCATGCCTTTCCGATCTGTTTTTAAATATCCAGTTCTGCCTCTGTCGCATTTTCATAAATAAATGCGCGGCGCGGCGGAACTTCTGTTCCCATCAGCATCTCTGTTACACCGGATGCCATACGTGCATCCTCGATCTCGATCCGTTTCATCATTCGAGTTTCCGGGTTGAGGGTTGTCTCCCAGAGCTGCTCTGCATCCATTTCACCCAGACCTTTGTATCGCTGCAGGGTAAAGTCGGAATGTGTCTTTCTATATCTCTCCAGTGCCTTATCATCGTAAAGGTACTCTTCTTCTCCCTTTTTCGGCATTGCCTTATAAAGCGGCGGCATTGCCACGTAGACATGACCTTCGTATATCAGTTCCGGCATAAACCGGTAGAATAAGGTCAGCAATAGTGTGGAAATATGCGCTCCATCCACATCCGCATCCGCCATGATGATAATCTTGTCATACCGCAGCTTTGTGATATCAAAGTCATTACCGTATCCCTCTGAAAATCCACATCCAAATGCATTGATCATGGTCTTGATCTCGGCATTTGCCAGAACCTTATCGATGCTTGCTTTTTCCACGTTCAGGATCTTTCCACGGATCGGCAGGATTGCCTGATACATTCTGTCGCGGGCAGTCTTTGCGCTTCCTCCCGCAGAATCTCCCTCAACGATGAAGATTTCACATTTGGATGCATCCCTGCTCTCACAGTTGGCAAGCTTACCGTTACTGTCAAAAGAATATTTCTGCCTGGTCAGAAGATTCGTCTTTGCTTTTTCCTCAGTCTTACGGATCTTTGCTGCTTTTTCCGCACAGGAAAGAACCTTTTTCAGTGTCTCCAGATTCCGGTCAAAGAAACGCGGGATCTCATCACTGGTCACCTTTCCGGTCGCTTTTGCCGCATCCTGGTTGTCCAGCTTTGTCTTGGTCTGTCCCTCAAATCTCGGATCCGGGTGCTTGATCGATACGATCGCCGTCATTCCGTTCCGTACATCCGCACCGGTAAAGTTGGCATCCTTATCCTTTAACACACCAATTTCACGGGCATACTGGTTCATGATCGTCGTAAATGTCGTCTTGAACCCGGTCAGATGGGTTCCCCCTTCCGCATTATAAATATTGTTGCAGAAACCTAGTACATTTTCATGAAATTCATTCACATACTGGAATGCAACTTCCACTTCGATACCTTCTGCTTCTCCTTTATAGTAAACCGGATCGTGGATCACTTCTTTTTTGGAATTCAGATCCTTGATAAATCCAATGATCCCATCTGGTTCATGATACTCGATCCTCTCTTCCTGTGTCTTTCTTTTATCTGTAAATATAATCGTCAGTTCCGGATTCAGGTAGGCTGTCTCATGCAGTCGGCTCTTGATCTCTTCCTCTTTAAATCTCGTCTTCTCGAAAATTGTCGGATCTGGAAGAAAATTGACACAGGTTCCGGTCTTTTTGGTCTTTCCGATCACCGGAAGAAGTCCATCCTCCAGTTCTACCACCGGAATTCCTCTCTCATAACGGTCGTGGTGGACCGCACCGTCACGGCTGATCTTTACATCCATATAAGTAGATAGTGCATTAACAACCGAAGAACCTACTCCGTGCAGACCGCCACTTGTCTTGTATGCCGAATCATCGAACTTACCTCCCGCATGTAGGGTGGTATATACGATTCTGGCCGCCGATACTCCTTTTGCATGCATACCTACCGGCACACCGCGTCCATTATCTGTTACCGTTGCAGAACCGTCCTTTTCCAGTGTCACCTCTATCTGTGAACAAAATCCTGCCAGATGCTCATCTACCGCATTATCTACAATTTCGTACACCAGGTGGTTAAGCCCCTTGGTACTGACGCTTCCAATATACATTCCCGGTCTTTTCCGGACGGCTTCAAGTCCTTCCAGAATGGTAATACTCTCCGCGTCATATGTAGTCTTTTTTGCCATTTTCTTTCTCTCCTCTTATGATCTATCCTAAAATATCCAGGTAAAATCCTGCGGCAGCAGCCTCCTTACAATTTCCCGGATTCCCTGATCTGTTTCTTCAATTCAGTAAGAAAAATTCTATCTCAATTTCAATCCTCTTGTCAAGCCAAATTGACCCTCCCTGCCATTATAACATATTTTATATCATTAAACTTCTGTAGTTTCCATTCTGTCATAAGAATACTCCCTCTATCGTCCGGTCAGCACACTATTTAAAAGGTCTGCCAGCACCTCCATGGCATTTCGCATTTCCTCTACCGTGTTGGTCTGTGCGCCCGCCTCAATAAGAAGCATCCGCGGCATCAGATCCATATTGTATTTATAGCCGCGAAGATAGTTTCTCCTTGCAAATCCCGGATATTTTGTTTCTGCCGCAATCTTCATCTGCAGGGAAAATGCAAGATTATCCTGCAAATATGGATTGGCCATTCCGACAAGGTCTCCGTTTACCCGCGTCCGGCTCAGTCCGTTAAAAAACATGATCTGTGCCGTCGGTTTCCCATTTATCTCTGTCACCAGATGCGTAGTATCCGCCACGCCGTCTCTATGCAGATCGATCACCACTTCGATACTCGGATTTTCCGCAAGGATCTGTTCCACCTCAGGTTTGGCAAATTCATAGGCCTCGCTCCGGTCCAGTTTCCCATTGATCAGATCATATACACCCTCATGATGCATGGTCGGAATCTTGTATTTGTTATTTAAAATCTCCGTCAGATAACGCCCGATCCCTACAATTGAGGTGGACGGATCATTGTCCGAATCTACGAATGTTTCCTGGGAATGGGTGTGATAGATCAGAATTTTCGAACCGCCCGTACTCAGATCGATCCTCAAATCCTTTCCAAGCAGCTCCGAAGCGTTCAATTCCGAAGGATTGATATAAGTCACGCTGTCCACCGTATAAAAATTGCTCACAAGATATTCAAAATCGTTTAGCCGCTCCATCGAAAGATCCATCGTCGGTACGGACGCCTGCCTTGTCTCTTCACTTTTGTCTTTCCCGATAAGCTGTCCATTTTCATCCACCGAATTTTCTTCTTCTGCCTGCTTTTTTGCAAGAATCGCATAGGTAGCCTCATCTTCTGTCAGAAGCTCTGCCGCCTCCCGTTCAGTCACATAATTGCCAAGAGGAATCAGAGCAGATGCCATGTGGACAACAGCCTCCGTCACCCGGATTTCCCCTTGTTTTTTTTCCGTATATGTAACTCCCGGCATATAAAGCCGCTCCGCATTCTCCTGAACGCTCTGGATCATCCTAATCTTCCAGGACTTCGGGATCAGTGAACCGCTGCTTTTTGCTTCCAGTCCCCAGATTCCCAAAATCATAATGGCAAGAAGCACACAAATTCTCTGTTCTTTTTTCATCTGCGCGCCTCCCTGCCAGTTTCTGAAGATCGCTGTAGCAAAACCATATCTTTCCAGACTGGATCCTGCCCCGGACCTTTTGTGTCATATTGACATAATATATGCAGCTCACTGCCTGATTATGTCGCTGAAGCTGCAAAAAGCATATTCAGTGCCTCCGAAATCGTATAACTGATTCGCCTGACGGTCTCATCAATATCTTTTGGTGTTACAAACATTCCATTTAAATGTGGCGCGATCAGTTCTTTGATCAGCTCATATTTTTCTGCCGGACTGTATCCTTTGATCACACTTGCCATGCCTTTTAAAGATTCAGATACTTCCACTGCACTGAGCAGATTATCCATCGTATCGCCTACAATGGTTGCCGCATCCACTACAGTCGGCACACCGATTGCAATCACCGGGATCCCGACTGTCTTTTCCGTGATTGCATTCCGGTGATTTCCCACCCCGGATCCCGGATTGATTCCCGTATCCGCAATCTGGATCGTCCGGTTCAACCTTTTTGAATTTCTCGCTGCCAACGCATCGATCACCAGAAGGATATCCGGTTTTGTCTCTGCCACCACCCCCCGGATCACCTCCACAGTCTCCATTCCGGTCTGCCCCATAACCCCCGGCACGATCGCGCTGACCGACCAGACCTCATCTTCCCCTGTTGCATACTTTCCGTACTCCTCAATGATATGTCTTGTGATATGCAGGTTGTCTACCACATAAGGACCAAGTGCATCCGGTGTCACCTGCCGATTGCCAAGACCGACCACCAGGATCTTTTCCATCTTTCTTTTAGGAAGCAGTTCTCCAATGAATTTCCGGAGCTGCTGTGAAATCTCCTCATGATATCCTTCATCGGGAACTGCCATTTCCGGTGCCTCGATCGTGATATAGCTGCCAACTGGTTTTCCCATCACTTTTGCTCCGTTTTCGGTTTCAATCCGCACCGTTGTGATGCGGATCTCATTTTCCTCATCATACTCTTCCGTCAGGATCACACCCTGGACCTCAACATGATCAGATTCAAATCGTTCCTTCTCTTCCAGCGCCAGATCCGTCCTGATATTATACTTTTCAACCATAGTCCTCTCCCATTTCTGTATTTTCTGTTTTATTCACTTAGTTTTTCGCAAAAAATTGGAATTATGTATTGACAAGCAATCTTTCTTCGCCTAAAATAAATAAGTGTGTTCGACGGATGTTCCGTGTCACTTTTCGTCGAATTCAATATTATGATTATATAATTTATAAAATGATAATTTGGAGGTGTCGGAAATGGCTAATATTAAATCCGCAAAAAAGAGAATTTTAGTAACTGAGACAAAGACAGCTAGAAATAAAGCAATCAAATCTAAAGTGAAAACTTATGTAAAGAAAGTTGAAACTGCTGTTGAAAAGAAAGATGTTGAAGCTGCAAAGGCTGCATTAAAAGAAGCAATCTCTGTAATCAACAAAGCAGGAAGCAAGGGTGTTTACCACAAAAATACTTGCGCAAGAAAGATCTCTCGTTTAACAAAAGCTGTTAACGAAATTGCTTAATTCCGGTTTCGAGATAAATAATGAATGATAGAAAGGCAGCCATCCCGTCAGTGGCTGTCTTTTTTGTTTTCATAAACCTTTCCAAAAAAGAGTCTGTACTGAATGCTGCTTGTATTCGGTACAGACTTTTTTGTCTTCTGATTTTCTCTTATAATTTAGAATAGCCGTAGCTGTTCACGATAGCTTCGATCCGCTGTCCTTCTCTGCACTTCGGGCAATCTTCCGGAGAATATGCTCTGTAATGTGGAAGGTCACTGCTTGTGAAGATCGTATTGACTTCCATCCCTGCAATCTTGTTGACTGAACTGAAAATTGCGCTGATTCCGCAGACTCTTCCGCCGTAGTACAGAATGGACTCGATTGCCTGTTTGACAGATTTACCGGTTGTGATGGACGCTGCAAGAATCAGAACCTGTTTGTTCTCAACCATTCTCTGTTTGTTGTCACGGAACAGGATCTGTCCATCCTGATACATCTCCGGGGTAATAATGGAAATGTTGTTTCCTTTGCTGAGTGAGTACTGGTTCTCATCGGCAAGCTGCTCGGCAAGGAAGGTTCCGATCACTTCTGTCTCTTCCATGCAAACGATGGTATCTACCGTTGTGTTAGAAAGGTAAGCTGCTGCAAGAACTTTTGCAGTTTCACGGGCGTTGTTGTGACGGGATTTGACCGTTGACATGTCGATGTAGGTGTTGATGTGGGAATGACTTGTTGCAAAGTGTCCTTTTAAAATTTTAATTCGCGCCTTTGGGTTTTTAGCGGAGCGAAGGTCTTCCAGTCTTTCATCCATTTCTAGTTCCTCCTTTAAGTTGTTTTGGTGGTTTTGACTGGTTTTAGTATAGCACAGAGGGATGGGTTGTGCAATATGTATATTGGGGGGGAGTATGGTGGAGGAACGGGATGAGTGTTTAGAGGGGACGCCAAACTGGCGCATAGCGCGGTTTGGCTGGGATGTGTTTGTGGAAGGACGGGACTTTTGTTTTGGGGGGACGCCAAACTGGCGCATAGCGCGGTTTGGCTGGGATGTGTTTGTGGAAGGACGGGACTTTTGTTTTGAGGGGACGCGGAATTGGCGCATAGCGCGATTCCGCTGGGTGTGTTTGTGAGTTTGTGGGTCGAATGATTTACATACAAGCCGGTCAGAGTCTCACAAGCAGAGCTTGTTCGACCGTTGGCGGCGCCAACTAACTAATCAGAAATAGAAGGAGTCCCGGAAAAGCATGCGAGCATGTTTTTCCGGGACTCCTTCTATTTCCGCTTAGCTGACCGGCTTGTTGCCTATCGCTTAGTTATTGATCAGTTTGTCTTCACCATTCCAGCTGTAGAGTTTTCTGATTTCTTCTCCTACTACTTCTGATGGATGTTCTGCGGCTTTCTTTCTCATTGCTTTGAAGTGTACCTGACGTCCTGCCGGTGACATGTCGAGAAGGAATTCTTTTGCGAATGTTCCGTCCTGGATGTCTGAGAGGATCTTCTTCATTGCTTTCTTTGTATCTTCTGTGATGATCTTTGGTCCTGTGATGTAATCACCGTATTCTGCTGTGTTGGAGATTGAGTATCTCATTCCGGCGAATCCGCTCTGGTAGATCAGGTCTACGATAAGTTTCATTTCATGGATGCATTCGAAGTATGCGTTTCTTGGATCGTATCCCGCTTCGCAAAGTGTTTCGAAACCTGTCTGCATAAGGGCACATACACCACCGCAAAGTACAGCCTGTTCTCCGAAGAGGTCTGTTTCTGTCTCTACTCTGTATGTTGTTTCAAGAAGTCCTGCTCTTGCTCCACCGATTGCAAGACCGTAAGCAAGTGCTCTGTCCCAGGCTTTTCCTGTGTAATCCTGTTCTACTGCGATCAGACATGGTGTTCCTTTTCCTGCCTGATATTCGCTTCTTACTGTATGTCCCGGTGCTTTTGGAGCAATCATTGTTACATCTACATATGCCGGAGGTGTGATGCATCCGAAGTGGATGTTGAATCCGTGTGCGAACATCAGCATATTACCTTCCTCAAGGTTTGGTTCGATGTCTTTCTTATACATATCAGCCTGAAGTTCATCGTTGATAAGGACCATAATGATATCAGCTTTCTTTGCAGCTTCTGCTGCTGTATATACTTCAAATCCCTGAGCTTCTGCTTTTGCCCATGATTTGCTTCCTTCGTAGAGACCGATAATGACATTGCATCCTGAATCTTTCAGGTTCAGTGCATGTGCATGTCCCTGGCTACCATATCCGATGATAGCGATTGTCTGTCCTTCTAATACTGATAAATTACAGTCTTCCTGATAAAAAATTCTTGCTGCCATTTTTAATTTCCTCCTATGACTTATTGAATTCTATAGAGTTAAAGGCTCCATGCCCCTAGCTTTCTTATGTAACTACTGCTGCATCCCTGAAGGTGCTGCTTTCGAGCTCGTCGCTCTTTTCAAAACGTCTCTCTGCTTTAATCAAACATGATCACATCATCGCTTCCGCGCTTCAGTCCGGTAATACCGGTTCTTGCCAGCTCCAGGATCTCATATCCGTCCAGAAGCTCCATAAACGCTTTCAGCTTTGATTCGGTTCCCGTCAGTTCAATCATCAGACAGTCTTTTTCAACATCAACGATCTTCGCACGGAAAATATCTGCCAGTGAAATAAGGTCTGCTCTTTCAGATGCATTTGCACGAACCTTGATCATAACCAGTTCTCTGCATACTGAATTGCTGTCGTTTAACGGCTTCACCTCAATCACATCTTCCATCTTGCGAACCTGCTTCTCGATCTGTGAAAGAATCTGTTCATCTCCACTTGCTACGATCGTGATCCTTGTAAATCTCGGATCTGCAGTTGTACCTGCGGTAATACTTTCAATATTGTACCCACGTCTGCTGAACAATCCTGCCATACGGCTTAATAGTCCCGGATTGTTATAAACCAAAATTGAATAAGCTTGTTTTCTCATAACATACTCCTTTACTTTACAAAACAGAGTGCGTTCTGTTTTTTTATTGTAGCAATTGACACCACCTTTGTCAAGTAGCTTTCTAAAATTTTATCACTTTAATTCGATTTTATCAATTACAGGAACCTCTAATTATCGTTTTCACACTGATTTTTCCGGATTTTGTCAAAATATATCCTTTTATCATCTGAACATATAATTCTTCAATTGCCTGCCGGACAAATCGTTTTTTGTCAAATTCGACTGTTGTCAGCTGCGGGCGGCAAATGAGTGCTGTTTCTTCTTTTCCGACTGCCATCACTTCAATTTCCTCCGGCACCTTGATTTCCAGATCATGCAGATAACCGACAGCTTCTGCTCCCTGTACGGCAGATGCAAATACGAGCATATCTGCGGATAAAGCAAGCCCTGCCAGCCGGATTTTATAGAACATTCTCCGCAGATCCCTGTCTTTTGGAATTTCCAGATATTGTTCTTCTTCAAGACAGCAGCCTTTTTTTGAAAATATTTTCTGCATTCCCTGCCATACCGCTTTTCCGTACTCTTCCGTTCCATCCAGAAACCAGATTCTCCGTTCCTCTCTTTTAAACAGAAACCTTGCGACTTCCTCACCGGCTTTTCCGTAAATCCGGTCTGTTCTGTATATCGCAGCCACCGGAACTGCACACATCTGCCGGATTCTTGTACACTCCTCTTCATTGAGCCAGATACAGATAACCCCATCCAGTTTCCATACCGCCGCATATCGTACAAATTCTTCTGCTGTTTTTACAAAATGCAGCAGCATATAGTATTCTCTCTCATCCAGACTCTTCTCGATCTCACGCAGTATTTCTTCTAATTTTTCACTCTCCTGCTCCCATTCCTGCCTTTTTCCAACAACTACAGCAATCATCCCGGAAGATTTTCCAGAAAGGATACGTGCTCCCATGCTTGGGGCATATTCCTGTTCATCCAGGATCTCCTCTATCCTTTTTCTCGTCTTTCTTGATACTTTTTCCGTTCTTCCATGGATCACATTCGATACAGTTGTTGCACTCACTCCGGCTATTTTTGCAATATCTTTGATCCTGATTTTCCCCTCAGCCATTTCTTTCCCCCACTTATTTCTTTTGTTTTTTCTGTTTCTACTATCTTACACTTCTTTTCTTCTTTCTTACTAATTCGCATTTTTTCGACATCACCTGTAACTTTTCGATAAAATATTTTACAGATCATTGCCCGGATATCCACCTTGTGCTATCCTTAATCTGTTAAATAATTTTTCAGATACAGGAGATTGAATCATGGATGGTATTATATTTGACGTAGACGGCACACTCTGGGACTCAACCGAAGCAGTTGCCAGATCCTGGAATCAGGCGATAGAGGAGAATACAGATTTTTCCCTCTCACTTACAGCTGATGGGCTTAAGTCACTTTTCGGAAAAACTATGGATGAGATCACGCTTGCACTCTTTCCTTCCTGCCCAAAAGAAGAACGTGACCGGATCGGCTATCTTTGCTTTGACTATGAAAACCGGCTGCTTGAAACCGATCATGGTATTCTTTACCCGGATGTTGCACGGACACTGGAAAGCCTTTCTCAGAAAATCGATCTTTATATCGTCAGCAACTGCCAATGTGGATATATCGAAGTTTTTCTAAAAACGATGGGACTCGGAAAAT
Organism: Coprococcus sp. TM115-187; assembly: GCF_027679115.1. Taxonomy (NCBI): domain Bacteria; kingdom Bacillati; phylum Bacillota; class Clostridia; order Lachnospirales; family Lachnospiraceae; genus Coprococcus; species Coprococcus sp. TM115-187. The sequence continues at coordinate 333,878 of NZ_JAQEKS010000001.1, forward strand.
ACATCAAAGATTTTTTATGCTTTGGTCAGACACAGGTTCCAAAAAACGAATCCATCCGTCTTCTGATGGAGCGCAATCATCTGCAGGATGTGGTTTATGTCGGAGATACCTCAGGTGATTTTGATGCCTGCCAGAAAGCAGACGTGCCTTTTATTTATGCTTCGTATGGATTTGGTGATGTTCCGAATCCACCAAGACAGATTGGCGCAATCAGGGAACTTCCTGCTCTTCTTGGACTGTAGATTTTCTCTGTTTATGTTCCTGGTTCAGGATTATATAGCAGTTTTTTCCATCATTCAGCATCTGCAGAGTCTGCCACCGGTAGTTTCCTTCCATACACATGACAATATAAAAAGATCAGAGTCTGATAATCACATTTTTTATCATTCTCTGATCTTTTTATATTGAATTCTTTCCAGTGGATTTTTCCTTCTCGTTATTCCACATCCTCTTCATCAAATTCACACACCACATAATACCCCTGCGGTGTCTGCTTTACGTCAATCACCTTTCCCTGTCCGGACTTAAGCCTCTGCCATGAACGGTAATTGGCACTCATTGCCACAGCCGGCTCAATCGTATAATAAAAATACGCTGCTACAACGCCCTCTGTCACATCAACAATCTGTCCGGGCTCAACCAGTCCCGGACGCTCCATTTTAAATTCCATCTGTCTCATTTCTGCCTAATACCTGCCTCTTTTTCTATATTGTATTCGTTTTTACTTGTAATTGCAAGCATTTACACAGACTGTTTTGTAACGAAACTTTGAAGCAGAACGCCGCTGTCAGGTGGCCTTTTTAGCCACCTGATCTAAAACAACTGAAATCACATTATCCTTCGTTCTATTCGGATTTCTTACACTGCTTTTCATGCAGAACTTCCGGAACAATCATGTAATGCTCCTCAATCAATTTTGCTGTCTTTTCAACAGGCAATTCTTTTATTCCTTTTAAAAGGATCTCATGATTGTAGCGAAGTACATCAAAGGGAATGATGGATTCAACACCCATTGTATAATACCCGCACAAATTGCTTTCCCGGAGCATTGCCCATATTTTATATAAGGTTTCGCACTTTGCTGCCCGAACAATGCATGAATGAAACTGTTCATCATAACACATAATGTGGTACACATCTTTTTCTTTCGCAGCTTTTTCCATCTGGTCCAGACACTCATCCATTTCCCGTTCGATTTCTTCCGGAAGTTTTCCGGCAATGATCCTGATTGCCAGAACTTCCAGGGTAGAGCGGACAAGATATTTTTCCTGCATTTCTTCATAGGAAATCGTCTTTACTGTACTGCCTTTATGAGACTCATAAACAACAAATCCTTCCTCCCCGATATGACGCAGGGCTTCTCTGACCGGTCCCCGGCTTACATGAAACTTCTCCGCAATATCTTCTTCTACAATTCGTTCCCCCGGTTTGATCTTCCCCCGAATGATATCTTCTCTTAACACATCAGCGATTTGCTGCCAAAGAGTTTTTCTTTGTATTGATGCCTTCCTGGTATAATCCATTCATTCTTCCTTTCAGATTTTTGCAGTTTTTTTATAAAAAGAACAGGCTGATCCCCACAATTACTGCCAGTGTAATGGCCAGAGCCGGCCAGAGTGCCCAGAATGCCCCCAAAACCATTGCCAGATAATCTCCCTTTTCAAAAACAATGTTCTGGTCACTCATCTGCTTTTTAAATTCCAGGAACTTTTTATCCTGTTCTTCCAACTGTCTTCCTCGTTTGCTGTATCCTCCAAAAAAGCTCATGCTAATTCCTTTCTGATTTTATGAATCCTTTTCTACTCCGAGTGGATTATGACAGGCTACAAAATGTCCAGGTCTCATTTCCACAAGTTCCGGTGTAATATGCTTACAGATTTCTGTACAGTATTTACATCTTGTATGGAACTTACATCCTTTCGGCGGATGAACCGGACTTGGGATATCTCCTTCAAGCGGGATCATCTCTCTGTTAGAATCTACGTCTGTCGTCGGAATTGCTGATAACAGCGCTTCTGTATATGGATGTGTAGGGTGATCAAACATTTCCTGTGACTCTGCAAGCTCTACGATGTTTCCAAGGTACATAACACCAATTCGGTCACTGATATATTTTACAACACTCAAACCATGTGAAATAAATAAGTATGCAAGATTGTCTTCGCTTCCGAGATCTTTCAGAAGGTTGACGATCTGCGACTGAATGGAAACGTCAAGTGCGGAAACCGCCTCATCGCAGACTACAAATCTTGGTTTCAATGCAAGTGCACGTGCAATACCGATTCTCTGTCTCTGTCCACCGGAGAACTGATGTGGATAACGATGGATCATATATGGTGCAAGTCCACATTTTTCCATGACTTCCATAACATACGCCTGCATTTTTTCATCATTTTTCTTAAAAATGCCATGTGCAAGAAGACCTTCTCCGATGATCTGTCCAACTGTCATACGCGGATTCAGTGATGAGTATGGATCCTGGAAGATCATCTGCATATCTTTACGTAGGAAACGCATTTCTTGTGTTTTCAGTCTCGCAAGATCTACTCCATTATCACGGTATGCTTCGTATTTTGTAAAAGCTTCATCGTTTTTATATTTACTGCGGAGTTCTTCTAACTTCTTCTCCGCTTTTTCAAGTTCCACTTTCTTCTCTCTGACGCATTCCACCTGACAGCTGATGCGGGAACTGTTTCATAACAGATTCCGGATTCGGGATCTTAACAGCTTTTAACATTTCAAGTGATTTCTCACTTGCTTCTTTTTTTGTGATTTTCTGATGGGTTAAATAAACTTCATTTAACTGTTTTTCGATCGTATATACCGGGTTCAAACTTGTCATCGGTTCCTGGAAAATAACGGAAATCTCATTTCCACGAATCTGGTACATATCATTGATTGTACACTCCGCAAGATTTCTTCCCTTGAAAGTAATTGTACCGCTGTCGATATATCCGTTTCCATCCAAAAGTTTTAAGATACTCATTGCCGATACACTCTTTCCACTTCCGGATTCTCCTACGATACCTAATGTTTTCCCAGGCTCTACTCGATAGGAAACACCGTTGACCGCTTTTACAATTCCTTTTTTTGTCTTAAAAAATGTATGTAGATCATCTACTTCCAATAAATATGCCATCGTTATTCCTACCTTTCATTTGCTTTCGGGTCAACTGCTCTACGAAGTCCGTCACCAAACAAGTTGATACTTACAGTACAAAGTCCTAATACAACTGACGGGAATACCCATCTCCACCAGTACTGTGAGATAACTTCTGAAGAACGACAATTGTTCAGCATATTTCCCCATGAAGGAATTGGCTCTGCAACACCGAATCCTAAGAATGATAATCCGGATTCTGTCAGCATACAGGTTGCAAATGAGATTGTTGCCTGTACGATAATGATCGTCATTACGTTCGGTACGATATGACGGAAAATAATATTCTTTTCTCTTACACCCAGTGCTTTTGCAGCGACAACGAATTCTTTGTTACGTTCTGCAAGCACCTGTGCACGGACAAGACCTGCGATACCGGTCCATCCGAGGAAACCGAGGATCAACATGATCATGATGATTCTTCCGACATCAGATACTTTATTTCCGATCAAAGCTGAAAGAATCAGTGCCAGCGGGATAAACGGAAGGGATCCGACAACCTCTGCCAGACGCATAAGAAGGATATCCACAGTTCCACCGTAGTATCCGGAAATACCCCCTACTAAGATACCGATCGCAAACTGGATGATAACAGCGATGAATCCGCCTGTCATAGTCATCTGTCCACCCTTTAAGATACGGTAGAATACGTTTCTTCCAAGATTATCTGTTCCAAGTAAGTAACCTTTCAGTCCCCATGTCACAACAGAGCCGTCTTCTTTGATAATACAGTTACCTTTGCTTGGTCTTTCAATACTCCCGGATGCTCTAATACACCACCGAGATTTGCGCCATTGGCAAAAAAGCTGGCTCCGTATTCTTCACAGGCCATTGTCATACCGACAGCATTTCTTGCCATCGCAATAGGTGAGTAACCGATAAGACCATCAAATCCAAGTCCGGGAATATGAAGCACATCCTCCTGCCTTAAGGTAACATCTCCCATCTTTTTCATATTGAGGTTTTCATCCGAATAGCGTGAATACACATAATACAGAACACCATTGCTGTCTCTCCACACTCATTTTGTTAGGCAGAAGCAGATACAGCGAAAGCACCTCTCCTTTCCCGTTTCGTACGATCTGTGCATACGCATTTCCCCAAATTAAAAGATGACTCATCAGTGTTTCTCTGAACACAAATGAAGTCATCTCCGGGTTTGGCTCATCATGGAGCAGCGTATAAAGCGGGTAGTCACAGACCATTTTCTTCCAACCATCTTTGTATCGATATACATGAATCGGAAGTGATGCAATTGCTTCTGACAAAATCCTCACACATGCATAAACTGCAGTAGTCTGCATGGCTGTCATTTCATTGACGCTCTTTCCGCTGGTGCTTCGTCCGAAATTGAACGAATACTCACCATTACTGTAATTCCGTACAGGCTTATCCCTCGCCTGACCGAAACCAAGCAAACTTTTTATACCCATCTGCTATCCCTCTCTTTCTTTTTGTTCCTGTCTGTGATAAAATTGATTTCATAGATATCGAAAAAAGTTCATAAAATTTTAGCAATTAAAGGCATTGATTTTTCGCTGTAAATTGCATATAATAAAAACACAGATAGAAATATCTGTGCAGCGGTTAGAGCGTCCAGTTAAAATGCTCGTTTAAAAGCGGTTAGATTGTCCAATTAAAACAATCGGTTAACAGCAGTGGGTGGAGTAATCCACCCGCTTTTTTACTTTTCAGGAGGCTCTATGGATTGGTACGTTGTCGATAAAAAATACATAAATTACCTGACACAGTTTGATTCCCGTGTCGGATATGTGGAGTATGGGGAACGTTTGAAACTCCATGTGGGAATTCTTCTTACTATCGGAGATTTCCACTACTATGTCCCTATTTCCTCTGCAAAACCGAAACATCAGAAGATGTCCAACAGTCTGGATTTCCACAAACTCCAGGATGAATCCGCCGGATATCTTTATGCTGTATTGAATATCAATAATATGATTCCGGTTCCTGATAACTGCCTTACTCAGTTAAAATATAATCAGGTAGAAAGTTTCCGTTCTTTCAGCAACGAAAAGGAAAAAACCGACTATGTTTACCTTCTCCAGAAAGAAAAAGCCCTGATTGACAATGTTCAGGACACTCTGCAAAACAAAGCCCTGAAATTATACCAAAAGTGCATTGCCAAGCCGGATTCTTCCCTTGCTGCAAGATGCTGTAATTTCAAAATGCTGGAAGAAAAATGCAGTTCTTATTCCGATACATAAACAAAACCATGATCACTCAAACCTCTCCATCTGTGATATGCTCCCTTTTAGGTAGACAAGTAAAATAATATAAAACTTGTTACCTGAAAGGGGGTATTTTTATTGGGAAGAAAAGCAAGATACAGTGCTGAAGAAAAGATAAGTGCAGTTCAAGAATATTTAGATGGAAAAGGCAGTATGAAGACGATTGCACAACGTTTAGGTATAGCCTTTCAATCATTCAAACAATGCCAATGTTCATCTTGTCAACTCAACCCTACCGAAAAATCACAGTAGACCAGTTCTCTCAGACACAAAAAAGAGAGCATGGAGCAAACCTATAATAATTTACTCCAAGCTCTCGAAATCCCTTTATTTCAAGACTATTTGCAGTTCTTACTTCTGTACTTTTGACATCAAAACTACCGTCTCATTTTGTGTATTGTTATCCAAACCTAGTGTAAACTCTTTTTCTATAATCGGCAACTTAAATTCTATGGATTTCAGCCACTGACCATTCTCTTTGCGTTCTTCGTAAATCTGTACATTATCCACCAACTGTGACAGGAACTCTCGTTTCTCAGCTTCGTTCATTTTGGCATACAGCTTATCAAAGAAAATGAGTGCCTTGTATATATTGTCTCCGGTAATCTTGTCTGCCAGCAGAGCGCGTTTCTTAGTTTTTGCAGATATAAGCAATTCCTCTGCTTCATCTATTTTATCATAAGTCTTGTACAAACGGTTCTCTAAATCTGTTTTTCTTCGCTGATAATGTTTATCCTCATAATCAAGAGAATCAATATCTGACAAGATCGTATCTTTGTTATGATATAGCTGTCTTAATTGCTTTTCGTAATTTGCTATTTCCTGATCTAAAGCGCTTGTGTCTACTTCCATATTTATCTTGCTGCGTATTAAATCCGAAAATTTAGGATTGCTAACCAGTTTACTGATCACCTCTGCAACAGAAGCATCCAGCATTTCTTCATGCACCTGTTTTTTATAACCGCATTTATGACCTCTGGTCATATTCCGGTGTTTACAGCCATAATAATAAAAGTCCTTATAATGGCTTCCATCCTTGCGCTTCTTAATGGCCTTGTTGCCATACATTCCTGCACCGCAGACAGGACATTTTAAAATTCCAGATAAAAGATGTATCTTTTCTTTCTTATCACGATTGACCTTTTCGTACTTTTTAGCCTGTGCCGCCACCTTGACCTGCGCCTGCTCCCATACTTCTTCTGATACAAGAGCTTCATGTAAACCATCTACCAACAGATAATCATCTTTCTTAACTTGTCTGTACTCGTTCCTTGTACCATGAACCTTTTCTGTCCGTCTTCTACCATAGGAGATTTTACCGCTATAAACCGGATTCTGTATAATTCTTCTGATAAGAGCAGCATCAAATAATGGATTTTTGCCATTCTGCCTGGCTATCTTATGGATTCCATGATTTTCTAAATACTTAGCAATTCCATTCGCTCCCAGATCTGTATTCACATATTGGTCAAATATCGTTCTGATAACTACTGCCTCTTCCTCATTCACTACCAATTTTCCATCAATGAGAGCATATCCATATGGTGCAAAACCACCATTCCATTTACCTTCCCTGGCTTTCTGCATCCTGCCTTCCATTGTCTGAACACGGATGTTCTCACGTTCAATCTCTGCCACTGCTGACAGAACAGATATCATAAGTTTCCCGGCATCTTTAGATGAATCTATTCCATCCTCTACACAAATCAGATTCACACCAAAGTCCTGCATCACTTGTAATGTTGCAAGAACATCTGCCGCATTTCTTCCAAATCTGGAAAGCTTAAATACAAGGACATAAGACACTTCATCTTTTCCTGATTTGATATCGTCCATCATCTGATTAAATGCAATTCTTCCCTCTATTGACTTACCGAATTTTCCTGCATCCTCATACTCCCCGGCAATTTCATACTCATTATAATCACAAAAGGCTTTCATTTTTGTTTTCTGTGCATCTAGAGAATATCCGTCTATCTGCATTGTTGTAGAAACACGGGTGTAAAGATACACTTTTATCTTTTCTTTAGATATTCTTATCACCTCTTAACGTCATTTTCGCAGTCAAAGCATAGCTACTAATTATACCTGTTTATCTGGCAATGAAAGTAATCTGTCTATTACCGGATGAATGATTTCTGTCTCTGTAATCTGATTGATGGCACAAAGTTTCTTCCCTGCATCCTTACTGGATGCTCCACAATGATAAACCAGTTCTGTCTTTTCCCCATAATCAAGTATAATTAACCTGTCGTGACAATCAGGATTCGGCTTAATCCGAATCGTTGGATATTCATTTTGAAAATCCGTCACTAAAGAGTTCGTAAGAAATCCTCTCCCACCTTTTCCATTCTCTGTGAATAAAACAACTTCCACGCCATCTGCTTTCTGTGAAAGGTGTTGTAATGATTTTGCATTCATATAATCATCCACAACATAGATTGATTTATTTGCCTGTTGGTAGATTTCTATGTATGCAATGTCAGCTTCTAACTTCTGGCCTTTATAAATAACAAAATCCTTTTTATCCTTATCAGTAATAAAGTTATCTGCTAAAATAGTCACATCTTTTTGAATGAACTCTACCCTTTTCTCCATTCGATCCTGTCTCTCAGTTATCGTTCCAACCTTCGCTGTTAAAAGTTCCATTTCATTTCTAGTAACAAACTGTTGATTTTGACTAATATAGTGACGCATCTCCCTAAAAGTGCGCATTATAAATATACTCTGCTGTTCTGCCAATTCTCCACGAAGAACTGTCGCAAGCATATAAATTCCTTGTTCTGTAAATGCGTATGGTAGTTTTCTACGACCTCCTTCCTGCCCTTCAAAATAATTTATATTCCGTGAAGTCACAAATTGTGATTTCACCAATTCCACTTCTTCTTTAGTTAGTTGAAACATAAAATCTTCTGGAAATCTTGTCAAATTACGTTTTACCTGTTGATTTAAATTTTTAACTTGATAACCATAAATTTCTGCCAAATCCTGATCCAACATTACTTGCTGTCCACGAAGTATGTACACCTTACTCCGAATAGCATCTGTAGTAATCAATTCTTTTGTTCCTTCCATTCTTCCTCCCAACCAATCGATTACAATTTCTATAAATTGCTGATTCCTATTCCGTTTCTATGAAATCACACATCCCTTGTTATTAGCATTCCTTGTATATTCCATCTTCTTGCCCTTCGGACAAGAAGCATCCCTCGCTCAAAGAACTCGGTCAATTGTGACTTCACAGACTATTTCTCCACAATGCTTTCCATCTGCTCCAGTTTCTGCAATGCCTTCATATATGCCATCAGTCTTTTATACTGTTCGTCTCCAAGGCTATGAATCTGCTTTAATATCTTAATATCCGACCTGGTAACTTCATAATCCATATCTGCATCTTTATACTCCGGATCAATTCCTTTACCCGTTAAAAGCTGTTCCGGTGTAATATCCAATGCGTCACATATGGATAACAGACAGTCTGCTTTTGGATTCGTCTTTTTCTTTTTCCAATCACTAATGTTACTTGTTGCAATCCCAGTTCTTCTCGACAGTTCCAACTGACTCATGTTCTTCTGCTCCATTATGTAAAAAATTCTTTCACTGATAATCATGTGTGTTCCTCCGTTATATTTTATATCCGTATTTATCGTTTTTATTTCCGTTTATACGGTCATTCTATCATGCCGCAGCATTTCTTTCAATAGAAATGATAATACTTCTGAATTTCTCAATATTTTCTGTTTTATATAATTCCATGTACAACTGTTTTATTCTCTTCATGCGAAGATAATTATCAGGATCCGGTAATTGGTCCAGTTCCATTGCGTCTGCATACTTTGCCACCATTTCTCCAATAAAATTCGCCAAATCACTCCATGCATCTCTTTCTTTTATAACCACTTTATTTTTAATCATAATTGAAATCCTTTCTGCCATTGTTATCCATCATATCCTATCCAAGATACTATTCTTTCGTTCAGATAGGATAAGATAGATATTATTAAAATTAGTCTTGTTAATATTAGTCTTATTAGATTTTGATTTTTTCAGTTCCAGACCTGTAGAAATAAAAACTCTGTAATCGTAAAAATCAAAATTTCTGACTGTGATTTTTACGTCTTATGTGCTTTGATTTTTTCTTATGTGGATATCTTTCAAAACACTTTCTTTAAATAGAGCTTGTTAGGTTTTCCAAGTCCCTGTCTCCTACGTTCAAGTGCCCCGAATGTCTCCAGCTCGTCCAATAACTTGCAGGCTTTTTGTGTTCCACAATTCAATATCTCACAAATATTTATTACAGAATAATAGATAAATACTCTTCCGTTTTCGTCCACCCATCCATTTTTTATAGATAATGAAACCCTATCTAAAAAGATTGCATATAAAAGTTTTGCATCTATTGACAACCCCAAAAAGCATGCAGCATCTACCAGACATTTTGGTAACTTGAAGAATGTAAACTGCTCTTCACCAGTACAGTAATTAAACGTCGGCTTAATGCACAGATTTTCTATTCCATTTCTTCCAAGCCTCTGTTCTTTTTCTAAATTTCTCATAAATAAAGTCCTTCCTTTCATTTTTTGCAAATTGGCAAGCAGTGCCCCGGTATATACCCGGCGCATTTTTGCTTGTTGGGAAAAATGCCCCAATCCCCTCGAACTGCGGATAAACCGCAGAGCCACGCTAACGCTTTTTATCAATTCACTTTCTCTTTTTTGAATCTTCCTCATATAGATGAATAACTGCTTCAAGTGCCTTTTTCAGAAGTTCTGTTTGCTCATTATTCATCATTTTTATTTCTGCAATATCCTCTTCATACAGCTTCCCCGTTTCATTTGCTTTCTTAGCATACTGATTGAGATTATTACTAATCCTTGCATGTAAAGATATTACCCGGTTCAAATCAGGCCATTCAGGGATTATTACATACCCGTTTATCGCCATCTTCCTGATATACGCACTCATATTTTGAACTCCGGCTTCCTTCATCCGATCATGCAGTATTTCCACCTCCTCCGGTTTAAATTTCACATAAATACCTTTTGAATACTCTTTCACTTTGCATTTCCTCCACTCTTTTTACTTTGTTTTTTAGAAATCACTCTATCGGGGCATTTAATGACTTTCTAAAAATAGGCAACAAAAAAGCAACCGATGTTACTCGATTGCCATGCTGCCACTTTTGCAAGATTATATACGCTCAAAAATTTGTTAGTATTGCACAAACAGTTTTGTGAATAATTCTGTCCATTTTCCATTACAAAATGATAATTGACTTTTTAGAAATAGTTGTTCTCAGATTTTCTACAAAATTAGAAAAAGCCCAAACCACAAGGGCTTGAGCTCCATTTGTACATTTGTATTTTCTGCTTTTGGGTATAAAATCTCCGCTATTAATATAGAATATTTGTTCGGTTTTGTCAAGTCTTACGTGCAATTTTTCTCTTTCTTCTTCGGCAATTCTTCCCACATGCTCTCAACCAATTCACACAGAAACTGCCGATTATCCACATCATCAACCAGGATCATTTTTTTCGCACCATCATATAGCGGTTCCATCTCAGCATCCGGCATCATTTTCACTGCCACCGGAACCGGCTTTACCAAAAGTCTGTCAATGCACACTAACACCTTGCTCCGCATTAACATTCTCAGACATTGTATCGACTTTATCGATTTAATCCAAACATACTTTCTGCCAAAGCAAATGTCTCATCAATACTACGGTTTTCGTCTCTTGTTATTACATTAAATCCAGATTTTTGAAACATCATATATCTTTCCTGTGAATTAACTCTTTTCAGACATTCTCTGAAATTTATCATAGCATCCTCTGGATTATCTTCTTTCAATAACAACTGATATAAAAACTGTTTTTCCTTATCTGGTCTTTCAAAAAATCTCTGCACAGAAATATTCGGATCTGCTAACATAATCAAAACATGATTTTCATCTGAAATTTCATGTAAAATTTCAACCGAAATATTAGTATCTACAAATATTTTTTTCTTTGTTCTGGAAACTAAATCCTTTAAAATTTCAATTTCTAAGACAGTACATTCTTTCGTAACTCCATTTACCCACGCCTCATATTCATCTGGAGTTCTTCTGACAAATTCACCCCAATCCTGTAAATCTCTTGTGTAAGTAAGATTAGGAAACTCCTTGGTATCCAAATTTTCTAAAAGTCTATCCTGATAATTTTCTTCGCAGGCGATTCCGTCATATTTTTCTGCCAGAAGTTTTACCATTGTGGATTTTCCAGCATATGCTGTCCCATTAATAAAATAAACATTTTCAAACTTCACGACTATCTTACCACACTCCAATCTATCTTATAGACTCAATTATCATATCAATAACAGCACCAACAGCTCTTTTAATATCATTGCCTTCCCATCCAAGTTTCCAATCATTCTCTGAATACACATCAGAAACAACATATATACCTGTTGCCACACATTTTCTATAATTAGCTATTGTAAACAAACCAACACCTTCCATTTCAACGCAAAGTGCTCCTTTTGTTTCTTCACTTTCCGGCCAGATTTTTAAGACAGTATTATCTAGCAAATATTCTTTTCCGCCGACAATTGCCTGAATATTCTCAGGAAACTCCAGTTGTCTCATTTCTCCTATACTATGCTATATGTAAAGACTTAATCAAAAAATCTACGACACTCTTTTGATATTGATCTTTTATGATATTTTCTTTGCTTTCTTCAATACTTCCATCAACAAAATATTTGCCGTTTTCTTTATTGATTGATAATGAATCAAGAGGCCATCCTTCAAATCTTTTTGATGAAGCTTTATCAATCATATAGAATAATCCGTTTTTTTGAGCTGCCATATTGTCCATAAACGATGAAATTACTCCGTGATTATAAACTGCAATTCCATCTAGGTAATATGCTGTGACTTTACCTCCAAGCCCTGCAATAAGTTTTGAATAGTAATCAATCATCTCTTCATCTGACAGTCTATCCATATTCATAGGTGTTCTAATATTTAGTCCCGGCTGACGCAAATCCTCAAAATCCAGTTCTTCAAAATATAATCCAGAATCATTACAAATAACAACATCAAAGTATTGTCCATAAAACTCTGCCTTCATAATAGCATTTTCTTCTGGTGTATTCCCCATTTCCTTAGGTTCTTCTATAACTTCGATATCTCTTAAAGTAATAAATTCAATATCATACCCTTTTAACAAATCCGAAAATCTTTTTACCTTTGATGGATTTGTTGTTCCTAATAAAACCCTCATATCGTCATACTCCTAAACTAAATCATCTTAAAAGCTTTCAACGCTTCTACTATTGCCTCTTCCTTCTCCTTTGGGCACTTAGGCTGTCTGGAATCATCTGACTTAGGCTTGTTATAATTTTCTCGCTCTATAATCCCATACTTAGCCTTAACCTGTGCAATATACAGATTTGAAACTTTCATTCCATCATTATGCTCAGCCACGTATGCTTTGATTTCCTCATAGGTTGCCTTACTCTCCGCAGATGTCAAATCCAGTTCATCCATATCCAGTCTCACATTCACATGATGCTTCGCTTCATGAAGTTTGGACAATAAGCATACCGTCTCCACATGTTCCGTAAACGCAAACATTTCCACCGGCTGTATCTTTTTTACCTGATATCCTTTTTTTGTCAGATACTTCAGATCTCTTGCCAGAGTCTCCGGATTGCAGGAAATGTACACGATCTTCTCCGGTCCCATCTTCACTGCAGATGCCATAAATTTCTCATCACTTCCGGCTCTCGGCGGATCCATAAACAGCACATCCATACTATTTCCTTCTGCTGCCATCGCCTCCATAAACTCCCCGGCATCTCCCTGGAAAAACTTCACATTCCGAATCTGATTTTCTCTAGCGTTTAATTTTGCATCCTTCACAGCATCCTTATTGAGTTCCACACCAACCACTTCTTTTGCATGTCCCGAAGCGATAAGACCAATCGTTCCGATTCCACAATAGGCATCGATAACGCTTTCTTTCCCTGTCAGATGTGCAAATTCAATCGCTTTCTGATAAAGAATCTCCGTCTGCACCGGATTTACTTGATAGAAGGACTTTGGTGAAATCCGAAAGGTACACCCGCAGAGTTCATCCCGGATAAATCCTTTCCCATATAACACTTTTTCTCTCTCCCCAAGGATCATACTGGTCTTTCTGTCATTGATATTAAGGACAACCGTTGTAATCTCCGGATGTTCTTTTCTGAGTGCTTTTACGAAATTATTAGACGATGGAAGGATTGGTGATCCAAGCACCAGAACCACCATGATTTCTTCGCTTTTAAAACCTCTTCTGATGAGTACATGGCGGAACAGTCCATATCCTGTATCTTCGTCATAGGTCTTGATTTTAAAAGATTTCAAAAGTCCACGGATTGTCCGGATGATCTCCTGACTTTTTTTATCCTCTATCAGACAGTTTTCAACAGGAACGACCCGGTGTGTCTTTGCTTCATAGGTTCCGGATATGATATTTCCCCTCCGGTCTCTGTCGAATACGGCGTGTACTTTATTTCTATAATAATACGGATTCTCCATTCCGATGATTGGTTCCACTTTTCCGAATTCTGACAACAGTGCATTTACCATTTTCTGTTTCTTTTTCAGCTGCTCCTTATAAGGTATTCCCTGATACTGGCATCCTCCGCATTTTTTTGCCACTTTACAGGCTTCCGGTTCTGTCTGTTTTTTCTTTTCTTCCATTTTTTTCCTCTCTTCTTTTTTCATTCTTTTCTCAAAAAAGATCCGGCATATTATCCAGATACAACTCTTCTCTGATTGGGAGAAGGTAATATGCTTTTTTTATATCTGTTTTATTCACTTTTGTTATCCGTTTAATCGTTCAGATCCGTTTGGAATTTTGACAAATGCTCATACGGCAGAATCAGCCTGCCCCGGTATAATCCACATCCGTCATTGATCAGACTGTTATTTACCGCAGCAAACATATTAACATCCAGTTCCTTTAATTCCAGTCCCAAAAGACGCATTCCTCTTTCATATGCTTCATCAAAATATATGCATTCTCCTTCTGGAATCGCCTCTCTTCTTGCCCTGACTCTTTCTTGTTCTTTCTCGTATGTCTGGTGATTTGCCGCCCCGATCTCTGCATTATCATCCATCTTCTTTGTCCGCAGCTGTACTTCCATGTAACTTCTCGAACAGTTATCATAAAACGTGATGTGGAGTGATTGATATCTGCCTCCGTTTCCATTGGAAATATAATCACGATAGTACGGTTTCACCGCTGCATCCATATAAGGTGAAATGCTTTCAAGCACGCCTTTTGCAGGTTCTGCCGTAAATCCTCTTTCTTCCAGAAATCCCGGAAGAACATTTGCAATTCTGTACAAATACTTAATCTCCTCTTCCTCCCGCAGTTTATCATCCCTGATATGACATTTTGGAAGAGAAATCACCAGGCGGTATGCGATAATATCCCGAAAACAGCTTAGTTTTTCCCTCAATTCAGGTACCGGTGGATAAGTATGATGCTTTTCGTAATAATCATAAATATATTCTACAATATACCCGTTAAATTTTTCCTCCGCACGGATCAGCGACTTGATCCTTCCCTTAAAAGTAAAGGCAAGAAGCGGATACTCCTGTACCATGTATTTATAAAATTCCCTAATCTTTTGTGACTGGGCAGTAAGGAAATCATTATGCTCCAGCAATTCCCTGATCTGGATCAGGAAATTTGAATGGATGAGATCTATTTCATTATGATTCTTCTTCGCTTCTTTTTTCAGATCCACCGTATAATTTCTTAAGATCCGAAAAATCGTATCACCAGAATATAAATAGTCATTTAATGTGATCATATGCTTCACCCTTCTTTTATCTGACGTTTTTCTTATACAGTATAGCAGAATCCGGCTAAATTTGATACTGCTGTTTCAAATCGAGTTATCTGATTCATCGTATATACAAACAGGAATTGATCTGCCGCATATAATCCAGCAAGGTCAATCCCTGTTTTTATTACATATTTATAATTTTTCCAGGACAAAAGTGGAAGCTCCATGACAATGATCCACATGTACGCGCACGTCTTTCCGCGAGGTGGATACATACAATTTGGTTGACTTACGAACCTTCACGATATCAGCTGCCGTATTATGCTACGGATCATTGTGCAGACTATTCTAATTCCAGAACAACCACTTCACAGCTCCGTAAATTCAACGTATCTGCTTCACAGTCTGCCATTTCCTCTGCCCGGTTCGACAGCCATACTTTTTTTATCTCGCTTTTCAGTTTAATTGTTGCAGCATCCTTTCCGAAATTAGCAGCCACAAGAATGCACTTGGATTCATCTTTACGGTAAAATGCCATGACTCCGTCCACATTTTCATATTCCGGAAGAAATTTTCCATAGGTAAATACTTCTTTCAGTTCATCCGATTTACGCAGTGCAACCAGTTTGCGATAATAATTCAAAACTGAATCCGGATCCTGTTCCTGAGCTTCCACATTCACGTCTTTAAATAAAGGATTTACCTTTAACCATGGAGTTCCTTTTGTAAAACCGCCATTTTCCCCGTTCGTCCATTGCATCGGTGTTCTTGCATTGTCGCGGCTCATACGGCTGCATACTTCCAAGGCTTCCTGATCAGATAATCCCGCTTCACGGGCAGTATGATACTGGTCTTTTGTACTGATATCATCAAATTCCTCCATGCTGTTCCATTTGGCATTTCTCATACCGATTTCCTGCCCCTGGTAAATGAAAGGAATTCCTCTGAGGAGAAGGCTTATGGTACCAAGCATCTTGATTCCGTCCGGTGTCTGAGCATAAGATGGCAAAAATCTGGATGCCCCTCTTGGCTCATCGTGATTTTCAATGATATTTGCCTTAAATCCATACTGTTGTGTTTCTAATTGTGCCTGAATGATCGCAGCTCTCCATTTCGCAAATTCCAGCTTCGGAGCATCATACCATCCATGTTCTCCATCAGTGAGCGTATGGGCGCTAAAATCAAATATCGTTGAAAAATGACCGGTTTCTCCAATAAATTCCGGTAATTCATCCGGTTTCATGTTAAATACTTCTCCGACTGTAAAGGCATCATACTTTTCAAAAGTTGATTTTTTCAGATCTTCCAACAGCTCCCCTACTCCGTCTACACTTTCAACCATCTTCCAGCAGCTTGCCAGACCATCTTTCCCATCCGGTGCAAAATCAGGAAAGTTCAGATCCTTCTTAATGTTTATGATCGCATCGATTCGAAAACCGGAGAGACCTTTTTCCAGCCACCAGTTGATCATTTTGTACAGTTCCTGCCGTAACTTCGGATTTTCCCAATTCAGATCCGGCTGTTCCTTTGCAAACATGTGAAAATAATATTTGTCCGTTCCCGGTACCTTTTCCCAACAGCTTCCTCCAAAATAGGAACGGTAATTGCTCGGTGGATTGCCGTTTTTTCCCTTGCGGAAATAAAAATAATCCGCAAACGCTCCATCTGGATCAGCAAGTGCTTTCTGAAACCACTCATGTTTATCGGAGCAATGATTAATAACCAGATCCATAATAATATGCATGTCTCGTTTTTTTGCTTCTGCCAGCAGTTCATCAAATTCTTCCATTGTTCCGAATTCTTCTGCAATTGCATAGTAATCCGCAATATCATATCCCTGGTCTACAAATGGTGATTTATAAATAGGTGATAACCAAATAATATCGATTCCTAATTTTTTCAGATAATCCAGTTTAGAAATAATTCCTCTCAGATCTCCGATTCCGTCTCCATTTGTATCCAGAAAACTCTTTGGATAAATCTGATACGCTACTTTGTCATGCCACCACTTTTTTCCCATTTTTATTAACCTCTTTCATATATAATCATAGTATTTGTCCGCCATTGCGTTATTGCTTTAGCTGTATTATACTGCTATTATAAGATCTTATTCTTGACAAATCTTGCATTATTTTTTCATTATATAACACAATACTGCTATTATGGAGAGGACAAAAAATGAAAACGCCACATTCACTTATACCGGAGCAAAAAGAAAATATCAAACATGGAGAAGTTTATTTTCCAATCCAGAAGTATATTACACAGCTGACAAAAGAAGCACCTGTCATAACAATGCACTGGCACGAGGAAGCAGAACTTACCCTTATAACAAAAGGTTCCTGTGTCTACCAGATCGATTTAATTGAATATGAAGCAAGTACCGGGGATATCCTGTTTATTCCTCCCCTGCTGCTGCATTCCATTATCCTGAAAAGCAGTCAGGACTTCTGTTCGGAAACCTATGTATTCCATATGAATCTTTTGGGAGGAAATACTGCAGACATCTGTTCTACCCGCTACCTTACGCCCATGGTAAACCACGAATTATCTTTACCCTGTCTCATTACCGCGGATCATCCTGCATATGATTCTCTTTGCAAGTCTTTTGCACAGCTTGCCTCCCTTTACGATACCCGGATGTTTGGATATGAACTCGCCATAAAATCTTATCTGCTGCAGACACTTTTTCTTCTGCTCCAGTACAGTAGCACAAGATTCTCCACGGAATCAGACTCTTCCGACAAATTAAAAATTGTACTTGATCATATTGATCTGCATTATGCAGAAGCTCTGTCGGTTTCTGAACTTGCAAAGCTATGTTATTTCAGCGAGTATCATTTTATGCGCTTTTTCAAAAAACACATGAATATGACCTGCATTCAGTATATTAACAATATCAGACTGGAAAAAGCGGTAGAGTTATTTGAACACGGTAACACCTCCATATTAGAGGTGTCTTTATCTGTTGGCTTTCATAATCTTTCTTATTTTTACAGAGCATTCAAAGCAAAATACCATATGACACCGCTGGCTTTTATAAAAAGATTAGAACTGGATTCTGTATAAGCTCATTCCCTGAGCGATTTTATATTTTCTTTAAATCCTGTTATTTTTTACGATAAATCCGAATCATCAAAGGCGTTTCTACCAAAAGCATGGCAACCCAGCCTGCCAGATAGGAATATGGCAACGCTTCAATTCCAAAGTTCCACAACAAAATCATAGGTGCTGCTGCAATGACTCGGACTGCCATATTGGTAAAACTGCTCATCAGTGTCACCTTCAGGTCTCCGATTCCACGGAAGAATCCTTGAATTGCATTCGTAACGGCCGGAAGAATATACATCACAGCAATCAGATGCAGATAAATGACACCATGTCCTATTACTTCCTCATCTTTTACGAAAAGTGCCATTAGTTCTCCGGCAAATACCTGGCAGATCACCATAACAGTTGCTCCATAAACAATTTCCAGAATCATCCCACAACGAAATCCCTCTCGCATGCGGTCATTTTTTCCGGCTCCCTTATTCTGCGCCATAAGTGCCGTCATGGCATGGGCAATATTCTGTTCCGGTGTAATTGCAAAGTCATCAATCCGATTGACCACCGCAAAAGCTGCAGCCACGGAAACTCCCATAGTATTAACCAGCGCCTGGATCGCAATTTTTCCCATTTGCACGGTGGCCTGCTGCATGGCGGATGCCCATCCGTAAGCAATTGTTTTCTTCAGCAAACGTGAATCGAATACCAGTCATTTCTTACCCAGACGAAGAATCGGTACTTTTTTCTGTATATAAATAATACAGAACAGGCAGCACAGTGCCTCACTAAGCACTGTGGAAATGGCGCATCCATTGCTTCCTGCCTTTAGTACAATGACAAAAAACAGATCTCCGAATATATTCAGGACTGCACTGATAATTAAGAAATACAAAGGCGATGCACTGTCTCCCAAAGCTCTTAAGGTACTGGAAAAAAAGTTATACAAAAAGGTAAACATTAATCCCAGAAAAATAATCCGTAAATACTGCCGCGTCATCTCCATAATCGATGCATCTACCTGCAGCAGATGCAGGATCGGTACAGCAAATACCACGCAAAATAAAGTCAGAAAAAAAGAAAAAACTACTCCCGACAACATGGTTGTACTGATCTGCCTGTGCAAAGTCTTATAATCCTTTGCCCCATACTGAATTCCCATGAGGATACTTGCCCCCATACATAATCCATTTAAAAACAGTATCATAAGCGTACTGATCGGATTACAGATACCAACTGCCGCCAGCGCTTCTTTCCCCACAAAATGCCCTACGATGATGCTGTCCACCGCATTATAAGTCAGCTGAAACAGATTTCCCAAAACAAGCGGCACAGTGAAATTCACAAGAATCGGCATGATTTTCCCGGTTGTCAGATCTTTTGTCATCTCATTCCTCTCCTTCGGTAAAATTTAAAATTAATTCTCTTCCGTTTTCTTTCTTTTCCTTTCAGAAACCCTTGGCACTGACTGAAGAGTAATAGATGGAATTTTTAAACCCATTATTCCCTTCAGAATCCAGGTAAATGATAACATGACCAGAACCGGAATTGCACAGGTTGTCACAAGCAGCACTGCCACGCCCTCTATAATTCTGTTCAATCCATCCTCAAAAGCAGAGAGTTTTTCTGTAGCGACTTCACCTACCGCATCAATCGCATCATCAACCTTATCCTTCGCATTATTAAGAAATCCACTGAAAGAAAACTTTTTATCTTTCGTTTCTTGTGCTTCATCCTTCTTGTCTGCGTTTGCAGAGGTATCTCTCTCATCTAATAATTCTTCCGTATCTTCCAGTGTAAAATCAGCTTCATAGGACTTTGCATAGGTTTCATTTACCATATTCGTCACCCATGCACTGGTAGGAACCAGTCCCCACAAAAGAACACCCAGAATGATACTCTTGATTCCGATTCTGTAGATAAATTCTTTCCATCCGTTTTTCAAAAAGTTGCCTGCTGCCAGAAGCATGCATCCGATAGGAAATAAGATTTTAAATGCAATATACCCGGTGATAGTCAGTAAATATTTTTCAACAATGATCACTGCATAAACGATCACCATATAGCCTGCGACATCTGCCAGCTTATTGGCGATCGGAGTTGCGGCTTCTCCCGGTATTGCTGCAGCACCTGTTGCAAGAGCGGTTGCTGTTCCGGAAAGCCCAAGTGCTTTTTTCTGCAATCCATTCAGCGTTTTGATAACCCAACGGTACGATTCGACAGAAGTTGCCCATTTGGAAACAACAAAAAATGATGCAAGAGCAATCCCAATGCAGATCAGCATCATGATCAGACGATTTCGCATCGGTTGCTTATAGTTTCTAACTGTGATTTCATGGCTGTCTGCCATCATAGGTTCTTTCATACTTATTTTCCTTTCATGCTATCTATTCTCGGATAAAGAAAGGATCGGATACAAGCTCCCGATCCTTTCCACCTTTTCAGTTTTCTATTTGTCCAGAACCGCAACCTGAATTGTCTTTACTGCTTCCTCCATACATTTGATGTCCTCGGCACGCAACTTTATATCCAGACACTTTACGGTATCTTCCACACTGGAAGCTTTTCGCATTCCAACCAGAAGACTCATTCGGTCATACTGAGATAATGCCCAGGCTTCTACCAGCGTTGCAAAACTGCAATGATATTCCTCACAAAGCGGTTTCCAGATTTCAAAGGCCCTGCGAAGTCCTTCTTTTTTCTCCGGATCTGTCCAAGGTATTCTGGATCGGATATCGGTTTTTGCAAATTCACGTTCCATAAAGGCAGGAGAAGTTAAAAATCCTTCCTCCAACACACCATAGGTCTGAAATACCGTGTTATACTTTTTACACAGATCAAAATATTCTCTGCCATGGAAAGGAGAGAGAATACTGAAAAATTCCTGTACAACGGATACTTTTCCGCCGGCTTCCTGATATGCAGCTAAATCTGCGGGTTGACTGTTAGAAAGTCCATAGGTGCGGATTTTTCCTTCACGAACCAGATTTTCCAATGCTCCTACAGTTTCTTCCACCGGAAAGCTACCGCAGACATAATGTACGATAACAGAATCCAGATAATCGGTTCCCATTCTGCGCAGAGAGTCTTCCACGTCCTTTTTCACTGCTGATGCGCGGGTGTCATTGTTAACGGTATAACCGTCTCGTTCATAATGAAAATTACCGCCCTCATTTCTCCAGTTCAGAGAGCATTTGGTCTGCAAAACAAAATCATTTCTTCTGCCCTTCAGTGCCTTACCAAGCAGTTCCTCACTTACTCCTGTGCCATACACCGGTGCGGTATCGATGTAATTCACGCCATGTTCATGACAAATATCAAGCAGGCGCTTCGCGTCCTCAACTGTAGAATCTCCGTCTGTCCAGACACTTCCGCCGCCAAGCCCCCAAGTACCTAATGCAACCACAGAAACATCGATGTCCGTGTTGCCAAGCTTTTGAAATTTCATTTTAATTCCTCCGTTTTTCGTTATTCTTTCCTGCTTTTTATGCAGTATCCTAACCGTACAGCGTTCCCCTCACAAGGCTGTCTATATTTAAAAAGACAATTTTATCACATCTGTGCGTTACTTACTCTACCTATTAGTATATACCACGCTCCGGAATAAGTAAAATAAAATCACTTTACCATTTCAAAAGCCACATGAATTCATCAAACCGGAATCGATTAATAACCCCAACTGATTATTTCCCAATTCTTTTTATCTTTTGTTTTCACTAAATGCCACTGCCAGTTGGTATATGTAGCATTAGGATTGAACCCACCATCTCCACCTTTTTCGTCTGTATCAAAGGTTAATAATACTACAATAAGTTCTTGATTATTTTCTTTCCAATCCATTACTTCTTAGTTATAAAATGTGAACGCATGCGTTCACTATTCCAACTGCTGTTCAACCAAAACTTTTTCCATTATACAGTGCAAAATAAAAGAGACTTCACTCACCATGAATGAAGTCTCCTCAAAATACAATACTGTGAATGATTCACAGAACATATTTTATCGCAAAGTTTTTAAAAATAGAATAGATTTTACCAAACGACAGTTTTCAAAAAAGCTTGCAAATATGCACGCTCTTGTTGTTGCACTTTTCTTCAGATTGTCTACAAACATCTGATAAGCTTTTTGAACATAAATTCAAACACTGCTTCTTTCGTCGGAATCGCAGGGATTCCACCTCTCTTTTGCACACACAATCCAGCAACTGCATTTCCCAAAACAGCACACTTTTTGATTTCTTCCCATTCCATTTTTTCAACATTCTTATTCATAGAAAGGAGACTGCATAATACGCCTCCCCAAAATGAATCACCTGCCCCAGTCGTGTCGACCGCATGTATCTGAAATGCTTTGATGATTTCTTTTCTGCTTTTTGTTGCCATAAGAACGCCCTGTTCTCCCAATGTAATGGCAACCAGCTTTGGTCCCATGGCAAGGAGTTGATCTGCAGCCTGCTCATAACTTTTCGCCTCTGTCAACAGAGTACTCTCTTCATCCGATACCTTCATGACATCTACCAATTCTATGACAGATCTCATTTTTTTCACTGCATGCTCTTTGCTCTTCCAAAGAGACGGACGATAATTTGGATCATAGGAAATAAGTGCACCCGCTGCTTTTGCCATTTTTACCGCTTCAATCGTTGTACTTTCTGCCGGTTCATCTGTCAGCGATAATGATCCAAAATGAAAAATTCTACAACCTGAAATTAATGTCTGATCCAATTCTTCTTTTTTTAACTGTGTATCTGCACCCGGTTTTCTTGCAAAAGAAAAATTCCGTTCTCCATTTTCACCAATTTCCACAAATGCCAACGTTGTAAAATAACCCGGGTCTTCGACAATAGCATCTGTATTGATTCCTTCCTTTTGCAATGTCTTCTTTAAAAATTTACCATGCATATCGTTTCCAACTTTTCCAATAAAAGATGTGCGATACCCAAAGTGGCTTGCAACGGTTAGAAGATTTGCCGGAGCACCGCCGGGATTCTGTTCGAACAATTTTCTCCCATCCTGACTATGTCCTGCTTCCGTAAAATCAATCAACAATTCACCCAATGCCACGATATCAACTTTTTCTTCCATTTTTCAGTTCCTCCACAATCTCGTTATAACGTTTTTTATTTAACCGGTAGAAAAATAATACAACCGCAGTCACAATCCACAGTACACCTGGAATCGTCGTAAATGCATGTTTCATAATTGAAAGTACAATTTCATTTTGTGTCTGATTTGCAATATAACCATATTTTCCAAGTAATCCTGCTAAAAGTGCTGTTCCAACTGCCATTCCGATTTTATTTCCAAGTGAAATAAATGCATACTGAAAACCATCATTTCTAAGTCCGGTTTTCCACTCCCCATATTCCACACAGTCTGGAATAATTGCATAGATTGCGGTATTAAATCCAGAGAAAAAAAACTGTGTGAGACCAGATAATGCATAAAAAATAACCGGTGATTCTTTGACATTGAAGAAAAACATAGACAACATGGAAATTCCTGTAAATAAAGCAAAGAGAGATGCTGTTCTTCCTTTGTTATTCAACTTGCGGAATAATGGTTGAAAACAGGCTGCCCCGATGATAGAAGGAATAATGATGCACATTGAATAAGTTGTGTAGTAGGAGGCATTCCCTTCCACATATGTAAAATAATACAGAATATCTGCGTTTCTACCATATAATGTAAATCCAAATAATATCTGTCCTACCAATGCAAGAAGATATGGTCTGTTCTGCATGACTGCTTTCAACTGAACCTTTACAGAAATTTTTTCTTTTTCCGGAGTGATCACTGCCTCTTTCGTCTTCGCAAAGCAGAAGAAATGACAGGCTGTAAAAATACATCCATATATGACCGCAACCGTCAGATATCCTGTCTTTGCACTATGACTGCCGAATTTGCTGAGCAGTGGAACTGTAATAATATTTAACACACCAATTGCAATCATCGCTGCAACCGAACGGGATGTATTTATTTTTGCACGTTCATCAATATCCTGTGTCATAGCACCACACAAGGTTCCATATGGAATATTCACACAGGTATACCCCAAAACCAGCAGACAATATGTAATTACCATATAAATGATCTTTCCATTCTGCGGCCAGTCGGGTCTTGCCCAGAATGTCATAACAAGAAGAATCGCTGTAATTGGTGCCGCTACTAACAGCCATGGACGGTACCGTCCCCATCTCGATTTTGTTTTATCCGTAAGTCCCCCGACGATTGGATCATTGATTGCATCCCAGAATCTTGAAAAAAGCATAAGTGCTGACACAGCCGCCATACTGATTCCGAACACGTCTGTATAAAATATCATCAGAAAATTACTGACGAACATCCAGCTGAAATTACATCCAACATCACCAAACCCATATGCAATCTTACTGATCAGCGGTACTTTTCCATTTTTGTTTTCGCTTCCCATATGTCCCTCCTATTTTTATCAGAGTTTCTGACAGAACTCTATTCTTTCCTCATTTGGTCCCTTAATCATAAAAAATTTCACACCATTTTCCCAAAATGGTAGTTCTTCGATTCCGTCTGTAATAATTGTGTATTTTTCATTGCTGATTTTCTGATACATACTTTCGATGTCTTCCACATCAAGTGCAACATGTTGGTATGCACCGTCTGACATTGCCGCCTGCCCATTTTCAAAAGTCTCTATACAGTAATTTTTTATCTGTAAAAATGCCACTTTTTCCCCTGCTTTTTCATTATAAGACTGCATAATCACTTCAAATCCAAGACTCTTATAAAACTCAACTGTTTTCTGTAAATCGTTTGTCGGAAGCCCGACATGGGCAACTCCGACAATTCCATATTTATTTTCCATACGTACTCCTTACTTTTCACTGACGTTGATAATTACTTTCATCGTTGTCTCACGGTTATCATCAATATACTGGTATGCTTTCAGATAATCTTTAAAAGCAAATGTCTTTGAGATGAGCGGTTTCAAATGAACTTTGCCCTCATTTACCAATCTGATTCCATCTATGTAATCATCATGGCGGTACATCATCGTGCTCTTAATGTCAAGTTCGTGGTCATTTGCCACAGCAAGATCTACTTCTGCCATTCCTGCAAAAACAGCCACCAGTACAATCGTGCTTCCTTTTCTTGCATATTTAATTGCCTGTCCCATTGTGATATTGTTTCCGGCACAGTCGTAGATCACATCCGCCTTGTCCGGTCCAAATGCTTCGATCATTGCCTCACCGAAGTCTTTATTTTTGGTATTCACACACACATCAATTCCACATTCTTTTGCCTTTGCCAGTCTAAGATCACTGATATCTGTGATCATCACTTTCGCTGCCCCCATTCCTTTTGCTGCCTGTGCCACGAGATTTCCGATCGGTCCTGCGCCAAGAACTGCAATATTCATGCCAACCACATCACCTATCTGTTTTACACCATGAACTGCCACAGCAAGAGGTTCGATCATAGCTCCTTCTTCATAGGACATATCTTCTGGAATCGGTGTTACTTTAGATGCATCCACTGCAAAATACTCAGATGCTGTTCCTGTCGTCTGAAATCCCATTACTTTTAATTCCTCACAGAGATTATACTTTCCATGACGACATGGATAGCAATGTCCACAATATACCTGAGGCTCTATCGTCACCTTCTGTCCCACATGAAACTCTGTGACATTTTTCCCAAGTTCTGTAATCTCACCGGAAACCTCATGCCCCTGTGTTACCGGATATTTTGTAAACGGATGTTTCCCATGATAAACATGAATATCTGATCCACAAACACCAATATTCATAATCTTTACCAACACCTGATTTTCCTTTACCTCCGGAACCGGAACCTCTCTGAAAATAATTTCTCCTGGATTTGTCATTACCTGCTGTAACATAATTGTTTCCTCCTTTTCATGTTGTTTTATTTTGTGTTTTATAAAATGTTTTATTAAAGTAATTATATTATTACCATGCAAACACGATTTGTCAATATGTTTTTTCATATTTTTATATATTTCATAATTTCAAAACACATTTTTTGTATATTTTTCACAATTAACACGCAAAAAAACGGAAAGAAAACCGTAGTTACTGTTTTCTTTCCGTTTTTTACTATAATATCTTTTTTTAATTTTACACAACTTCTCGTTTTTCACACATATAAAGCGGACATCCGGATTCGCTTTGCAACCTGTCAGTGGGAGCTTTTAACTCCAACAGACTAAACATCCCCTTACCCTACGCACCAGATGCGGTGTACTGCTTATCTTCGTTCAAAAAATTTACAATTCTACCATATGTTTTGTAAAAAAGTATTTCGCGGCTCCAACAGCCGACGCTTCTTTCTTATACGAACAATTTTTCAAGTATGAAACATCATGCTCAAAGCCATTATATGCCATCACTTTTTCTCCCAGTGGTATCATATAATCTGACAATACACCTCCCACATCACCTCCTAGTATGATATCCATATCATATGCCATCCGCAGATTTGATATCAAAACAGCAAGATGATCCAGATACTCATTCCATGTCTGCAAAATTTTTTCATTACCACTTTCAATTTTTTCCATAAATGCATCCAGTGACTGCCTGTTATCTTGTGTCAGTACACTTGCAGCACAATATGCATCTGCACATCCTGATTTACCACAATAACACTTTCTTCCACCGGGAACGAGTATCATGTGACCAAACTCCCCTGCTTTCTGGTTTTGCCCTCGAAACAGCTTTCCATCTATGCAGAATGCACCTCCTAAGGTGTGGTTCAAAGACAGATATATCGCATTTGGATACTTTTGCTTTTTTTCTGCAAGCATTGCAGCATTAGCATCGTTTTCAAAATATACTGGAATTTCCAGCGCCTGCTCTAAAAAGCGCAGACTATAATTCTCTATACCTAAAGCATGGGATTTTAAAACAATCCGTTCTTTCTGATCAATAATTCCTGGAATCGCCACTCCAATCCCAAGTAGCGTGTCCTTCGCTGCTTCGCCTTCAAGAAAAGTTTTGACCTTTTGTGCCACCTCTGTACAATAGGATAATTCTGCCGTAAATTTTAAACGGATGCGATCTTTTTTTATAATCTCATCTCCAAGATTTACTAATACCATTTCTATATGATTCGCTGTAATCAAAATTCCCATTGCATGACAGTATGACTTATTAATCCCTATACTTTTTGCCTTCCTTCCACCGGTTGAAGCATATTCCCCAGTTTCTTCCAACACCCTTTTTTCTAACAAGTCATTCACATTTGCTAACACAGTCGGCATACTCAAGTTTAACTCTTTTGCAATTCCCGCCTTGGATGTAACATGATTGTTTAGAACATAATTAATTATTTTTTTTCTTGTTGTATTTTTCTTATCTTTATTTTCCGTTTTCTTACCCTCTTTTATTAAATATATTATAAAAGAATTATATGCTTTTTTATTCTTCTTGTAAAGTAATGTTTTATAATAAATCTCCGACAGAATTTATCTTATAAACAGCCAAAAACTCCCGAAGGAGCTTTCCATGCTTTAGATATACACCAATTCTTTTAACACAATCTCTTCTGCAATATTACGAATACCATTTACCAATCAGCCAGCTTTTATCCTAGTTTGGACAATAAAACACAAGTCTCAACGGTGCTTTCGTTGTCCCAACAAAGTTCCTGTGTCTCCCTGTCTCCAAAATACACCGGAAAACGGAACTTTATGTGCTTCAGGAATCTGCCATCTGGCTGCTCCTGCTCATAAATGTCCACCTGTTCCACAAAGCTGTTAAGAAATTCTTTCTTCTCCAGGTCGGTGAACTTATCATATAGTTTATCAAAATATAAAAGAAATTGATAGACGTTTTCTTCTGATATTTTCTGTTGCCGGATATTCAGCAGGCGGTTCTTGACTTCCTCTATACTGTTCTCCACGTCTTCAATCTCATCATACAAACGGTATAACCTTGTCTCCATATCCTGATATTTCTTCTCATAAAATTTATCCATGATATCCAGACTGTCCATCTGCTGTCCAAGTCTTCCTTTTGCTCCGGTCAGCTGCCTGTGCTGTTTTTCCAGTCTTTCAATCTCTTTTTCTATTTCTTCTGTATCTATTCTTGAACCGATTTTATTCAGAATTGCTTCTTCAAATTTAGGATTCTTCACCAGCTTCCGAATAACTTCTTCCACTGCATTGTTAATCTTCTCCTCACTCCATTGTTTACGATATCCACATTTATGACCATCTACCAGGCGACGATGTTTGCAGGCATAATAGAAATAATCCTTATATAAAGTTCCGTCTTTCTTTTTCTTTCGGTTCACGTTTCCATACATACCACTTCCACATAACGGGCATCTCAATATTCCGGATAAAATATGCTCATGATCGAGACTATGTGTCTTTTCATATTTCACACCTGTTTTTTCCCGTTTTTGATGTGCCAGCTCCCAGTCTGTTTCTGAAACAATCCCTTCATGGATACCATCGTGCAGCATATAATTTTCCTGCTTTACAATGCGGTATTCATTTCTTGTACCAGAAACTTTCTCGTTTTTCCTTCGTCCATAAACCAGCTTTCCACAGTATACCGGATTATCCAGAACGCCTTTTATAAATGAAGCGGCAAATGCGTCCAGTGTATTATTCTGTCGTTTTTTCTTTTTGTATCCATGCTGGTTCAGCCATGCAGCAATCGCAGAGATTCCCATATTGGTATGAATAAATTTATCATAGATCAGACGAATAATCTCTGATTCGTCCTCTGCAATCTGCAATTCTCCATTTACTAATTCATAACCATACGGAGCAAATCCACCATTCCATTTTCCTTCCCTGGATTTCTGCTTACGTCCTTCCATTGTCTGAACAAGGATATTCTCTCGTTCGATCTCTGCCACCGCAGACAGAACAGAAATCATCAGCTTTCCACTATCTTTTGAGCTGTCAATTCCATCTTCTACACAGATCAGATTCACTCCAAAATCCTGCATCCTCTGCAAAGAGTTTAATACATCTGCCGCATTACGACCGAATCTGGAAAGCTTGAACACCAGTACAAACTGAACCTCATCTGTTCCTTTCTCAATATTATCCAACATTCTCTGAAATTCCGGTCTGCCCTCTACGCTCTTTCCAGATTTACCTTCATCTGAATACTCATTTACGATTTCCATATTCTGAAATTCCGCATATCTCTTGAGTTTTTCTTTCTGAGCATCCAGACTGTAGCCATCTACCTGCATGGTTGTGGATACTCTGGTATAGATATCACATTTTATCTTTTTATTCACTTTTCCTCCTCTCCTCAGAACATCCCAAAGCAATTTTCAACAATTCCGTTGCAACTTGTGAATTTCTGATACGCATTAAGTTATCCCAGACATCAGCTTTTCCAAGTAGATTCATCCCGCCATGCCATACTATTTCATCATCAATAACGGCAAAACATTCTTCTACTTCTGTTCTTGTTATCACATTTATTCCTACCAATTGCATTGCTCTGATTAATTCATAACATACATCTGACTTTCCGTAAGTAATATCTTCCGGATCTGTTGTAATAACTGTGACCTTTACCCCTACTTCCTGTCTCTTCTTGACTAGTAATAAAAATCTGTCAATTTTATCCTGTCTGATATCCGGACTGGAAATTACCACCATTTTTTCTGACTCTACAATATCTTGCTCGAATTTTTCGGTATAATTTACAGAATCAAATATTGCATTTATTATTTGTTTAGGTTGCAACTCTTGCGTCCAGATTGAAAATCCCATCTTCCTATATGTTCTCAATCTTTTTGCATACATTTTATCAAAATAACGCACATGCGAATCGATATAATCATACACATAAACGGCTTCTTTTCCGACATAATCTCTGTTTAATCTACCTACATACTGTTCCAGGCGTCCTTCAAAAGATACAGGTGCTGCAAGCATTAATACATCCAGTCTTGGGAAATCAAACCCTTCTCCTATTTTCTGACCAGTTGCCACCAAAATAAGCGATTCATTTTCAGGTATCTGCTTTAATTTTACTCTTATTTCAGCATTTTCCTTATCCGAATTATCCCCATACAAAAGGAATACATGATCTGCTTTTTCCTTTAAGGCATCATGTAAAAATTTTGCATGTTCCTTAAATCTTGTCAAAATTACAGGAGTTTGTTTTCTTGCAACACAAGTTATAACATCATCTATGATCATTTCATTGCGCACCTTACTGCTACTAATCAAATTATATGCTTTATTGATATTATCCTTGCTTTCTGCAGTATCAACTACTCTTGTGTATCTTGGGACAAAATAATGTCCAATCCCTTGCTCCTTAGCCCTCTCCAACGCAGTAAATCTATGTCGCAAAGGTCCCAGCAGCATATAGATAATCCGATCAAGACTGTCGCCACGTTTAGGCGTAGCAGAAACACCATATACGTATTTTGCATTTATTTTCTGCAATAATTCCATAGATGTGTTAGAAGCTGCGTGATGACATTCATCCATAATTACCATTCCATAAGAATTAATCCGTTCATTAAATTTTCCTCTGCTGTACATTGAACCAACCATTGCAACATCTATGATCCCTGTCAACGTATTTTTATTTCCGTGCAAAATACCTATCACACTATTTCTTTTTTTCTTTCTTCCTGTTTTTGTTTCATATTCCGGTGGTTCTTCTCTTATCTCTAAGAAATGATTCAATTCATCAACCCACTGATTAAGCAAATCTTTACTTTGCAGCAAAATAAGCGTATTTACTTTTCGCTCTGCAATTAGGTAACTACATACTACAGTCTTTCCAAATGCAGTTGCCGCACTCAGAACCCCATCTGAATGTGATAATAATTTTTCTGCTGCTAATTCCTGTTGCATTCGCAAATCACCTTTAAAAGATACTCTGATAGGTTGTCCTGTTTCTCTTTGATCTGAAACATCAACTGAAATGCCTGCTTTTTCACATTCCTGTATAATATTTTCCCGCAGTCCTCTCGGAATCTGTATATATCCATCTATATCCTTACCTAAATATACAGCACTGAAATTATAATAATTAGAATATCCCAGCCTTTTATTTTTGTAAAATTCCGGATTATCAAATGCCGCCAAACTACGAATCTGATTTTGTATTCTTGGCATAAGATTCAGAGTATCAATATAAACTCCATTGCCCAATACCATGTGAAGCTTGCCCACAACATCTGACTTACAAAACTCACATTTCTTCTTCCATGGTTTCGGTCTGACATTCTTCTCAATATTAGTAAGCGTTCCTTTGATTTCTGCTAATTCTCCCTGCCATTTTGCCATGCATTGTTCAATATCTTCTATTCCCAGCTTTCTTGTTTTATTAAAAAGAGCATCCCATTGATCAGGATATGCATTCCAATTTTCATCTACAAAAGCACTATTTCCATTTTTAAGTGCCTGCCCCTGTAATGGCAATGCAATTAAATTACCTATGCTGCTTGCCACATCCTGCGAAGGATACATTCTATCATAATAATGAAACGATTTCAGATTGATGGAAGTTGAACCCTTGTCTAACAGGAGAAATCCAAAATTCCTTGCTGTTGCCGCAGGTATTGCTTTTTTAAAGAAAATCCATACATGGACACCTTTTCCAGATCGAGATCTCTCAACTAAAGGTCTGATACCATTAAGCTCACACATTTTTCTAAGCGCATCCACTTCTTTATGCCACTCATTATCCGTATTTGCAAAGTCCGTAACCTCTGCTCCTTTTTCGTGATTGTCAAAATCAAATACAATAAATCTGCATGTACCATTTGGCAGTAAAGGATATACACCTATTACATCTGATCCATCTTCTTTTGTGCCTAACAAATGATCAATTATTTTTTTAACATCCAAACTAATCCATTTGGTATTTTCACATTCATCACACAATACCTTCTCTTTACGTTGTTTAGGGCAAAGCCGGTCATTCCAACGATTCGCACATTGTGGAAAATAGCCCCCGTTCTTTCCTCTTCTGGCATATACATCTTCTCTTCCCCAAAACATCGAAAAGAAACGTATTGCCATTTTCTCTGTAATATACGGTGGATTTACAATACGATTCCCTTGATCCAGGTCATATTCTTCTGCACTTTCTATTTTTTCTTCAAAAGGATTCACCTCTTCATAGGAAATGCCTGCTTTCTTCAATTTATCTTTTAATATCTTGTTCTCATATTCAAGCAACCTAACCATCTTTCTCAATGAATCCGCATCATATGCTTCTATGTTCAAACCTTCCACCTACAATTCTTATCATTTCGTAATATAACCTTTATTTTGTGTCCCAACTTTATTTTAGTACTTGTTCCAACTATTTCCAATACTTATTTTTCCTATTGACGCATTTCTCTGTCAATCGTATAATTAATACATAAAAAACCCGAAAAGAGGAGGTGTTCGTATGGCTACTTCAAGTATTACTCATAATTTTGTCATATCCAATCCAAACAGCGTAAAACTTTTTATTGCAGCGATTGACGAAGCCGACCGTGACCGCACACCAAAGCAGACACTTCCCGGACGTCAGTTGACAAACCCACAAGAAATCTTATCTTTAATGTCAAAAAGGAAAAAAACAAACTCTTAAATATTAAAATTCTTCAATAAAAAATCCTCTAAGACAATAGGTGTTTCACTATCTCTTAGAGGATATTTCTTTAATTTAAATGGTATCTGGTAATATTTTTCCAATTTTTCGGGAAACCCATTTTATTCAATAATTCAACTTCACTTATATGCTCTACTTCTCTGTTTACCCGGTCAATCTCTTTTATGAGCTTTCTTTTAAATTCCAGAAAATCTTTTCCAGGTAATAGATATCTAAAAGCAATCACCACAGCAAACAAATCTTGTTTTCCTTTTTCGTACTGATTACCGCTCTGTGGTAATGAAAGTTTTTTATGAAGCGGTGTATCCGCAATAGCATCTACTGTTCTGTATGTAAACAGTCGTTCCCCATGGGCACATACATTCCTATACTTAGTGAGAACAGATAGAAACTGTTCCATCTGATGCTGATTCAAAGGTTCAAAGTTTTTTGATACTTTTGATTTTAAGGACTGCGGAAACACTCGGAACATTTTTGATAAGTTTCCAAACGTAAGTACATTTGCCAAAACCCATAATGGAATTTCACCATATGTCTTGCGGTAATAATTGATATATGTATAATCTGTGGTCGTTGTTGCCCGTTTCAAGGTCTCTATCAACTTTACGATTGTTGCATGATTTCTTTTTGTATTATTATAATTATTAGCATCCAGGTACTGCTTCTGCTCTGCTCCATACATTTCAGTAAAATAGTATGACATCAAAGAACGCATCTGTCGCTCAATCTGCAGTAAATATTTAAAGAACAACTCTCTAAGCTCTGCATCAAACTTATACAAACTGACTATTTCTTCAAAACTTGTTCCTGCTTTATATTTTTTTGTGTTTGATATTCTAAAAAGATGTTTATATCCTCCCATAAGAGGAAAATATCCTATTTGGCGTAACATCTCTTCCGCATATTCTCTGTCTTTTATTTTTATTCCCTTTTCATCACTGATCCAGGAAACCTGGTCACTAAAAAAAGAGAATTTTTTCGGTGTCTGCATCTCATTTCTCCTTAAAACAAAAGAGGGAGAGACCCGCAGGCTCTCCCCCGCCTGTAGGCTTCTCAAGTTTCTACAGAACGATCACTGAGCTTAGTATACGTCATTTTAAATGTCCTGTCAATATGTCAAAACATTCTCAGCCATATCCGCTCAGAAGTATTCTATGCTATTTTTTCTTCCTTATTCTACTACAATATATTTATGGATAATCCCCTTACATCCAGTAAGGAATTATCCATCTTGTTGCTTAAGCTGTTAGAATGTAGGTAGCAATTGGATATCGTCCTTATTCTTGGACCTTGCGTCCGTAAAATAGACTGATAACCAGCTCCTCATTCGCAGCGTTCGTTTTATGCAGGTTGAATCGCCATAGGCGCATTCGTGTCACACCACAGTAGATTGAATAGGCAATGAGTAAAACTGGTATTTATCCATTGCAATAATCTTAAGGAGTGACAAATTTATGA